>JAUNHZ010000201.1 GCA_030523705.1 Bacteroidales bacterium | reverse complement strand
TGAAGATGAAGAAAGACGACGTAATTCAGCTTTCACTGGTTGCTTTAGGCTTGATGGAGGCTGCACGAATTGAATTTACTCCTCAGGATGTGTTGATTATCGACAGATTGAATAAACGATATGTTAAAGCTTCGTATGACCAGGTAGATTTCTTGAAAGAATCTGGCATAGACTTTCAGGTTTTGCAGTCTTTGTTCCGTAATAGCATATTTTTGCCAGCAAATAGCTCAGAACCTCAGTTGGAATATACTACTAGTGGCAATGTCACAGTGAGCAGCTCTAATCGCCATTTGAAATTTAGATTCCTGACATCATTGGCAACTTCATTGGTACAGCAGACTCAGATTACTTCTGCCTCTGGACGTAATGATGCCCAATTCGATTGGACCTATAGCAATTTCAATTTATTCAATGGCAAATCTTTCCCAATGAATCATCAGATTAAGTTGAAAGGATTGGGGAAGGAGGCAACGGTAGATATTCAACTTAGTCGCTTGGGTAATGACTCCAAGTGGGAGACTCGTACAACCGTAAAGAGTTCTTATAAGGCCATGCAAGTTCAAGATATCTTGAGATTGTTACAATTTTGAAAGATATGAGAATATATACAATCCTTTTTCTACTATTTGGCTGCCTGACACTGACTCTTCAGGCTCAGACAAACAAGAAGATTCGAAATCTTCAGGCACAGCGTACAGCTTTGCAGAAGCAGATTTCGGAGTCTGAGCAAGTCCTCAGGACGATGAAGAAGGATGTGAAGAATCAACTGAACGATTTGGCTGTATTAAACGGCCAGATTCTCAATCAGCAGAAATTGGTGACAGCAATCGAGGAAGATGTAAAGACACTCGATGGCGAAATCGCTTCTGTGGAGGCAGACTTGGATACGCTGGAACAAAATTTGGGAGAGACAAAGAAACAATACGAGGCATCAGTAAAATATGCATTCCGCAAGAATCGTTCTATTCAAGATAAACTGATGTTTATTTTTTCTGCGAAATCTGTGACTCAAATGGCACGCCGTATTCGTTATGTGAGGGAATACACTACTTATTTGAAGGTTCAGGGAGATCAGATTAAGAAAGAACAGAATAAGATTCAACAGAAAAGGTCAGATTTGTTGGCTGCAAAGGGTGAGAAATCTAACTTGTTACGCCAAGGTGTGCAAGAACGTGCAAAGCTAGAGTCCAAACAGGATGAGCAGAAGAAAATGTTAGCAAGCCTGCAGAAAAAACAAAAAGATGTTCAGAAAGAAATAGCCCAGAAACAAAAACAGAGCCAGACGCTGAACGCTCAGATTGACCGTCTAGTGGAGCAAGAAATAGCAGCAGCTAAAAAACGTGAGGAAGAGCGTAAGAAGAAGGAAATGGCTCGAAAGGAAGCGGAGCGTAAGCGTAATACAGGAAAGAATGTCGCTTCATCGCGGACTACCAAGTCTTCTACTACAGGAAGTAAGAGCACTTCAACACCTAGTAAGTCCAACTCGTCTAGTTCATCTTCTGTTGCACGGACGGAACGTATGGAGAGTTACAAGGCGTCCGATGGAGACCGTTTTGTTTCAGGAGGATTTGCTCGTAACAAGGGTTTAATGCCAATGCCAATCACGGGACCATGCGTCATTGTGGGTCGATACGGCTTACATTCTGTAGCAGGTCTCAAGAATGTACAATTGGATAATAAGGGCATAGATATCAAAGGACAGGCAGGAGCTATGGCACGCTCTATTTTTGAGGGAGTGGTGTCTTCTGTGTTCTCTTTTGGAGGAGTTCAGGGCGTTTTGGTACGCCATGGAAGCTATATATCTGTATATTGTAACTTACAGTCTGTGAGTGTGAAGAGTGGTCAGAAAGTCAAAGCTCGCGATATTCTTGGCAGGGTTGCAAAGAATGGTGATGGAGATTTTGTACTGCAATTCCAGCTCCGTAAAGAAACCGCTAGATTAAATCCAGAACCATGGTTGAGCAGAAGATAATAACCGCATATACGCAAGAAGCTGTAGATTTGTTAAGGCAGATGATTCAGATTCCTTCGGTGAGTCGTGATGAGGCTGCTGTGGCAGATTTATTGCAACAGACTTTACAGGAGATGGGGTTAAATCCTCATCGCCACGGAAACAATGTATGGTGCGTGGATCCTAAATTCAATGCGCAGAAACCAACGTTGCTGTTGGATGCTCATATAGATACAGTAAAACCCGTTTCTGCATGGGAACGAAATCCATTTGAGCCTTCTTTGGAAGGAGATATCTTATATGGCTTGGGTAGTAATGATGATGGTGGCAGTGTAGTTTCACTCTTGCAAATCTATCGTCATCTTATTCAGACAGAACAAGCTTATAATTTGGTTTATTCAGCATCTTGTGAGGAAGAGGTTTCTGGAAAAAATGGTTTGGAGAGCATTTTGCCTTTATTGCCTCCAATCACTGCTGCAATTGTTGGTGAACCAACAGAGATGCAGCCAGCTATAGCAGAGAAAGGCCTTATGGTTTTGGATGTGACAGCGCATGGAAAAGCAGGTCATGCTGCCCGAAATGAGGGCGTGAATGCTATTTATAAGGCATTGGATGATATTTGTTGGGTACGTGGTTATCATTTTGAGAAAGAATCGCCACTGCTAGGTCCTGTAAAGATGACGGTCACAGTTGTACAAGCAGGTACACAGCATAATGTTATTCCGGACCAGTGTACATTTGTGGTGGATGTTCGCAGTAATGAACTTTATAGCAATCAAGAATTGTTTGAATTGATCTCAAGTCACATGCAATCGGAGGTCAAGGCACGTTCATTCCGCTTGAATTCATCGCGTATGGACCTGAATCACCCAATGGTGCAGAAAGCTTTATCTTTAGGCTTGCAACCTTTTGGATCTCCAACTCTGTCTAATCAGGCGCTTATGCCATTCCCTTCAATGAAGATAGGGCCAGGTAATTCTTCACGTTCTCATACGGCAGGTGAATTTATTAGGATTAGTGAAATAGAACAAGCTATCAAGCTTTATTTCCAATTGCTCTATGGCTTGACATTATAGGTTTTAAAACAGTAAGAAAATGAAGCATGAAATTTTTCATCTAGGTTTGCTCCCACAGGAGCAGGCTAAGAAAAGAGGTTCCCATACCGCATTACGGCATAGGGATGATGCAACAGGACAATGGGTTCCAACCTCATGGAAAAAGTTTGCTGCAGAAGTGGATGCATTGGCATGCGCCATGTTGGCCAATGGAGTTCAAGTCCAAGAGAATATGGGTGTGTTTACGAATAACATGCCACAGGGCTTGTGTACAGATTTTGCGGCATTTGCTATTCGTGCTGTTACCATCCCATTATATGCAACCAGTTCAGAGACTCAGGTGCAGTATATAGTGAACGATGCGCAGATTCGTTTCCTTTTTGTGGGTGAGCAACAACAATATGATACGGCATTTCGCGTACATTCCGTTTGTCCTTCATTGGAGAAATTGATTATTTTTGACCCTAAGGTAGTAAAGAA
>JAUNHZ010000200.1 GCA_030523705.1 Bacteroidales bacterium | reverse complement strand
CGTCCAGGTCTATAATGGCTTTGCCCGAATCCACAGGCTCGCCCTCCGAGCTTTTATAACCCTTGTTGAAGTGAGCATGAGGCGTATAGAACGAGGCCTTCAGCTTCAGTTCTGCCTTCTTGACCTTGTAGTCTTCCGGGCTCATCTCGCCACGACGCTTAGCCTCCAGAATGTCAGTCAGTTCGGCACAGATGTCACCCGTCTTCTTGGCATCCACCCTTTTCCAGAAGCCCTCGACCGTGGCAGGCACGGTCTTAGGCTTTTTGATGTTGTCTCCTAAATCAAATCTAGACATACTTTCATTCATTTATAGGTTATACACACTCTATCAGTTCCTTGTCGAACAAGGCCACCTTCGCCTCCTTTGCCTCGCGGTCTATGATGTTCATGATGCGAGCCAGTCCCAGCTTCTTATACACACTGATGAACAGCTTGTACTTCTCTGCCGACTCCTTCACCCATCCCGACTCCAGCTGGTGAATCAGCTCGTCCTTACGACGGTGCTTCGGTGCCTTGCGGTTCCAGGCCGTAAAGGTTATCTTACTTGACTTCGGGTTTTTCTTCATCGAACCCTCAATCGTCTCACCACTCTCCAGGCGTGCTAACGCCTCCTCAGAAATTTCAATAAACTTTTTCATAATCTTGCGAAATTGTGAGTGAAGGGTTTGTGTCGGAATTTGGCCATTTTCACTACGTAGACTTCCTCCACTACCACTTCGCCCGATTAATACTATTTACAGTGTTTGAATGTCTGTGATGTAAAACATGTTCTCATGACGCGTCTGACCTTGCTGGTCCTGCCATGTGCGGTGTTTCCAGTTTCCCCTGACAACATGTGGAATGTTCGGGTCATACTCCGTCTCTCGGTTTTTGGAGGCGTAATCGCCCGTCATTTCACCATAGAAGGTGTCACTACCGTGTTTCATCACTACGCCACGACTTTTGAAATACTCAGTCTGGCCGTCCTGTCTGTTGTACTGGCGCTCAGAGTATGCACCAACCTCTTGGATCAACACTAAATGTTCCATACTGTTTAAAAATTTAAGTTTGAAATTAATTGTACATTATCTAATGATAACTTCTTTCGTTACGATGTCTCTGACAACACCCCTTCTTCTGCCAGGGTTCTTCAACCCTTCGCTCATCTGCCATTGTTGGCATACGTTCAGAGCTTCCACCCTCTTACCGTCCAGGGTGCAAAACCTTTTACCAGTGTACGTGTACTCTTTCTTGGCGCATGAGGCGCAACACCTTTTAACCCTGATTCCGCAGTTGTTGCGTTCAATCCTTACTGCTGTCTCTACCATCATATCACACCCCCTTGCTTAGTTCCTTGATAACCTTTTTCTGTTCTCTTATCATCTTTTTATGCTCAGCGATGGCGCTCTTCAGGTTGTTCACCTCCGCCTGGAGCCTTTTGATGATGCTACCATCCTTCGTGGCCTCCACTAATGTCTTGATTTCCTCCTTGGTCATAGCTCCTTCCCGGTTCATGCCCACATGGACCAAGATACCTTCTATCAGAGCCTGAGGCGAATAGTACATGAAACTCTCCTTCTCCAAATCCACCGCATAGCCGTTAGGCAATGTCTTCACTGTAATCTTCATTTCCATATTATCTGTTGTTTCTAGTTACTTCCTCTATCATCAGCTCTTGGCAACTAGGTCCTCCATATACGCCCGAGTTCAGACCAGAATTACTAAAGAAATCAGGTTGGATAGCATCGTTCATATCAAGAGTCCAATAGTAGCACCTTGCTAGGTCGAAATGGTTTTTCAGGCAGCTTAACTTGTTAATCCCCTCCCAAGTGGGCTCTAAAAACCTATCTTCTCCAGGTTCATGGAACCTAAATCGCACCTTATACTGTTCCAGTAGCCGTTTTTCACTTTTGGTCAACGAAGAAGGAATTTTCTCTTTGAAGGGATCTAATCCCACAATCACAGTCACGCCCAGCTTGTTGTCCTCAACATCGAATTTAACTTCCAACACGATTGCGAGTTTCCCGTCAAAATAAAGCCGCTTACCTTTGACAAGCTTTCTGATGATTTCCTTTTTCCCCTCAACCAGAATCTTCTTGTACTCTTCCACCAATGTCTGATGCTTCAAAGCTTCAGCCTGTTCTTTTACTAAGTCTTGGGCTATCTGCTCAAAGACCTGTTTTGAAAATTGTTTTTCTGTTCCCATAATCCTTTTTTATTATTTATGTTACGTGTTTGAATCAGCGTTCAGGGTGTTTATTGAGACCCTTTGCATCTTGATTCGAAGGCAAAGGTAGGGACATTTTTATAGTCAAAAAGGGATAGAAAAAGAAAGTTCTAATGGCGTAAACCATTATAAACTACTATAAACTTTTATAAACTGAAACCATAAACTTCTGGCTTCAGAAAGTATGTAAAAAGGCATAAAAAAGGAGAGTCAATAAACTCTCCTACACCAGTTCTGTTTGGATTTTGTATATAGTCCTGCTTCGTTTAGTATTTTCCACAGCGTCCCTTTCCGGCTATATCCATAATCAGAAATTCGCTTATCCTTCACCCACTTGTTTACAAGGTCGGTAATATCGCTAGGCTTCATACCGGAGATTTCTTTCAAGAAAAGTTTTACATCCTTTTCGTTGTTGTAGAAGATAGGTTTGAGTTTTTCTATCAAGACAGCATCATACTGAGGGGATTTTGTATTCTCAGGAACCACGTCGTCATCTTTCTTGACTTCCTCAAAGTCATCGAAATCCTTCTCTAGATTCTCAGCCTCCTGTTCTTCCTTTCGTTTCCAGTCGCCTTGATGCTCAGACACATTATACTGTGCAAACTTAATCATCACGCTACCTGCCTGATGCACATGCTTGTCGCCCTTGATATATTCTTTCGTGTCACCCATTGGTTTCCTTCTCTAATCGCTTTTGCTGTTCTGCTATCCCCATAGCCATCTTTTCTGCATCTGTATCAGCAGAAAGATCCAATTTTATCATCTTCGAATCCTCCTTGAACTCATTTTTGTCACCATAGATATTCTGCGTCGTGGGGCGCTCTGCTATCTTCTTCAATGCCTTTGCTAGTTCATCTTCCTTTTCACCAATCCAAGCATCAAGTACGGCAACTGCATCAGTATACCCTCTGTTTTTAAGAATGACTCTGATTGGGTTTAGCCTTTTTCTATCATATTTGTAAGCTTCCATAAGGTCTTCAAGAAAGAACTGAATGAAATCATTATCGGTTCGAATTCCTCTTAGATGTTCAATCTCTTCATCTTTTCTTTCTATTATCTTGTCTCTTTTGTCTATTTCCTCTTGAAAGGTAATTAGTTCCCAACTACCTTCCACACCAGGTGTTGCCTTGAAATCGTATGGACTTGAATTCAGTTCACGCCGTATTGTGGCCTTAATATCCACAGACCTTGTATTCTTACCTATCAACTTAATAGCTACAGGATATATCTGTTTCAACTGAGCTTTTCCGCCCAGCATTTCCAGTGTTTTCTTAACAGCCTCCTTATGCGTCAGTTCACCTTGTTTTTTCATACCTGTCT
>JAUNHZ010000199.1 GCA_030523705.1 Bacteroidales bacterium | reverse complement strand
TTGCTCAGGACCTTAAAATATGTTTAATGTTATAGTGCTGCGAAATTAAGGATATTTACACAATGACAGAGATGAACAAAAAGAAAGACTTTTATTTATTTGGTTATTTCACAAAAAATAGTAACTTTGCACGGAATTTTATACATTTTAGAATTAAGTTGAAAAACATACATGGGATTATTTAGTAATATATTTGGCAAAAAGAAGGACGAGCCTGTAGGACGCGTAGGCGGCATGGAGGATTTCATGAGTCTGATCCGTGTGTACTATCAGTGCATCATGGCGTCAAACTTGGGAATCACCAACTTGGCTTTTCTTCCAGACCTTCGCATGTTCAAGCAGACCCTGAAGATTCCTACTGTCAACAACAAGTTAGGCGTGGGTGAAAAGAACAAGTGCAAGAAGATGTTACAGGATCTTTATGGATTGAACGACAATTTCTTCAAGGAAATTGACGCCAGCGTAAAGAAGAACTGTAGAAATGCAAATGACATCAAACAATACCTCATTATTTTCCAGGGATTCAGCCAGGATCTCCTCATGCTCATGGGTAACCTCATGCAGTGGAAGTTCCGCCTGCCTGCCATGTTCAAGAAGATGCTCTTCACCATGACACAGAAGACCGTAGGCGAAATCCTGACCAAGAACGACTGGAGCGACGAAGGTGTTGCCAAGACTTGCCGACAGATTCGCAAGTACCAAGGTTACTTGGGATTCAGTCAGGAATGGATCACAGAATATGTATATGATATTGTCATGCTGGCAAAGAAAGAGCCAAAACCAGCCGATGACGATACCAATCTGAAATAACAACATAAAGGCCACACAGAATTCTCATGACAAACGAGGAACTCATAAAACTGGAGAAGTTTGAGGCTCATGTCCATTTGCTGATGGAGAGATACCAGCAGCTCAAGGCAGAGTATCTGGAACTAGAGGCACGCTTTACCCAGAGAGAGCAGGAAATTGCTACCCTGAAAGAGCAGTGCGCGGATTCCCAGAGACAGTATGAGAACCTGAAGCTGGCCAAGATAATCTCTATCAATGACACGGAACTGGAAAGTGCCAAGAAGAGATTAGCTAAACTGGTGCGTGATGTGGACAAATGCATCGCTTTACTGAACACTTAACCCATATGTAAAACGTGCAGATGAACATGGAAGACGAGAAATTTACGATAACACTTACGGTTGCGGGTGAGAAATTCCCTACCAAGATTCGCCGTAGCGATGAGGAACTGTACCGCCGTGCAACCAAGATGATAGACAACAAGCTGAACTTCTATCGCAGCCACTATGGACAGAGCATTGCCGGAAAGGAAATGCAGATGGTGGCACTGAACCTAGCAGTGAACCTGGTGAAAACTGAGGACCAGCAAGATGCTGGACCAGTATTCGACCGTCTGGAGCAGTTAGACAAGGAAGTACAGGAACTGTTGGGAAAGTGATATTTATTAGAAAATTGAGTTGCGCACCGGTTGAGACATTTCAAGACACGAAATGCCTTAACCTGGTGCTTTATTATTAATATTAGGAACAAATGGTAACAATAATTGTCGCAATTGTAGCTCTCCTTTTAGGTGGCGCAATAGGATTCGTCCTGTTCCGCTATGTGGCAACCGGCAAGTACAACAGTATCTTGCAGAAGGCCGAGGAGGAAGCTAAAGTAATCAAGGAGAAGAAACTCCTGGAAGTGAAGGAGAAATTCCTGAACAAGAAAGCCGAGCTGGAGAAAGAAGTACAGCAGCGCAACCAGCGCATTCAGCAGGCTGAGAATAAGATTAAGCAGCGTGAAATGACACTGAACCAGCGTCAGGACGAGCTGAATCGCAAGAACCGTGAGAATGAGAACACCAAGAACAACTTGGAGAACCAGAAGAAGCGTCTGGATGAGAAGGCTCAGGAGGTAGAGAACCTGCACAAGCAGGAGCTGGAAAAGCTGGAGGCTATCAGCGGCTTGAGCGCAGAAGAGGCTAAGGAGCACTTGGTAGAGACCTTGAAGGACGAGGCTAAGACACAGGCTGCCAGTTATATCAATGATATCATGGAGGATGCTAAGATCTCTGCTAACAAGGAGGCTAAGCGCATCATCATCCAGAGCATTCAGCGTGTGGCTACTGAGACTGCCATTGAGAACTCTGTAACTGTATTCCACATCGATAATGATGAGGTCAAGGGTCGAATCATTGGCCGTGAGGGCCGTAACATCCGTGCTTTGGAGGCTGCTACAGGTGTTGAAATCGTGGTTGATGATACCCCAGAGGCTATCGTGCTGAGCGCCTTCGACCCTGTTCGTCGTGAGATTGCCCGTCTGGCTTTGCACCAGTTGGTAACCGACGGCCGTATCCACCCTGCTCGTATTGAGGAGGTGGTTGCTAAGGTTAAGAAGCAGGTAGAGGAAGAGGTTATTGAGACTGGTAAGCGTACTACCATCGACTTAGGTATCCATGGCTTGCACCCAGAGCTCATCCGTATCATTGGTAAGATGAAGTATCGTTCATCATACGGTCAGAACCTGTTGCAGCATGCACGTGAGACCGCTAACCTCTGTGCCGTTATGGCCAGCGAGTTAGGCTTGAACCCTAAGAAGGCTAAGCGTGCCGGTTTGCTTCACGATATTGGTAAGGTGCCTGATGAGGAGCCAGAATTGCCACACGCAATCTATGGTGCTAAGTTAGCAGAGAAATATAAGGAGAAGGCAGATATTTGCAATGCTATTGGTGCTCACCACGATGAGATGGAGATGAATACCCTCCTGGCTCCTATCGTACAGGTCTGCGATGCTATCTCTGGTGCACGCCCTGGTGCACGCCGTGAGATTGTAGAGGCTTACATCAAGCGCTTGAACGATTTGGAGAACATTGCCATGAGCTATCCTGGTGTGACTAAGACCTACGCTATTCAGGCAGGTCGTGAGCTGCGTGTCATTGTAGGTGCCGACAAGATTGACGATGCACAGACTGAGGCATTGAGCGGCGAGATTGCTAAGAAGATTCAGGATGAGATGACTTACCCAGGACAGGTTAAGATCACCGTTATCCGTGAGACTCGCTCTGTAAGCTACGCTAAGTAAATCAAGTTTTACCGCATACAAAAAGGGCTTCCCGTTTTGGGAAGCCTTTTTTATTTCACCTTACTCATGAATTTCTCCTTGCCTACGATGAACCTGAGGTGATCACCCTCGCCTATCAGTCCGTCTTCATCGTGCGCCTCTATGTGGAACTTGAGCTTGCGTCCGTCAACCTCCGTAAGCACAGCGCGTGCCGTAACCGTATGTCCTAATCCCGTAGGCTTGATGTGTGAGGAGCTGATTTGTCCACCCACCGTACTCATCCCCTCTTCCAGGGCTGGAGCCACAGCCAGCATGGCCGCATTCTCCATCAGAGCCATCATCATGGGGGTAGCCAGGACCTGCAAGTCTCCACTGCCCACGTTACAAGCCAAATGCTTTTCTTCTACTACCAGCGTGCTGGTATGTGCTAATCCTATTTCCATTTTTATAGTACCTCAAATCCGCAAGTAAACTTCAAAAGGACTCTTTGAAGCCGAAGAGTCCTT
>JAUNHZ010000025.1 GCA_030523705.1 Bacteroidales bacterium | reverse complement strand
TATTATATCTTTGTCAATAGTTTTATTTGAAAAAAAATATCTTATTGTATTTAAATTTACATTATTTAATAAATTATTTAATTCAATATCTTTTATATTACTACCTTCTAAATGTTTTATTGTTAATATTGAATTATTATTTTTTATTATCATGAAAATTACACAATTTGCAGCTGCTGCAATGCTGTTCTTGAGTGCTACTCCTATGATGGCTCAGGTAAAATTGCAGGCAGACAATGTAGATGAAGTTCTGAAGGCTATGACTTTAGAGGAGAAGGCTACATTGGTTGTTGGTACTAGCCGTCAGGGCTCAGTTGGTGGTAATGCCGTAGGAAATGGTATTTTGGGTGCTCACGCTAACCAAGTTCCTGGAGCTGCTGGTACTACTCAGCCTATTGCTCGTCTGGGAATTCCTTATTCTGTTTTGACCGATGGTCCTGCTGGTGTTCGTATCAGTCCTACTCGTGAAGGAACTTCTGATACTTTCTATGCTACAGGTTTCCCTGTAGGAACAGCTTTAGCATGTACTTGGAACCAAGAATTGGTTGAGGAAGTAGGTAAGTCTATTGGTAATGAGGTTTTGGAGTATGGTTGTGATGTGCTGTTGGCTCCTGGTATGAATATTCATCGTTCACCACTTTGTGGACGTAACTTTGAGTATTATTCAGAGGATCCATTTGTAACTGGTAAGATTGCTGCTGCTTATGTACGTGGTATCCAGAGCCAGGGCGTTGGTACTTCTATCAAGCACTACGCAGGTAACTCTCAGGAGACAAACCGTACCGGTGTTGATGAGGTTATCTCTCAGCGCGCACTTCGTGAAATCTACCTGAAGGGTTTTGAGATTGCTGTTAAGGAGTCTAAGCCTTGGACTGTTATGTCTTCTTATAACAGATTGAATGGTCCTTACACTCAGGAGAGCAAAGAGTTGCTGACTACCATTCTTCGTGATGAGTGGGGTTTTGATGGTATCGTTATGACCGACTGGACTGGCCAGCGTAATACTGCAGCACAGATTCAGGCAGGTAACGACTTGATGGAGCCAGGTGCTCCTGCTCAGACTCAGGAGGTAATTGATAAGGTAAAGAGCGGGGAACTTGCTATGGCTGATTTGGATATCTGCGTTAAGCGTATCCTTCAGTATTTGGTAAAGACCCCACAGTTCAAGGGCTACAAGTTCAGCAACAAGCCTGATTTGAAGGCTCATGCTGCTGTTACTCGTCAGAGTGCAACTGAGGGTATGGTACTGCTGAAGAACGATGCTGCAACTCTTCCTTTGAAGGGTATCAAGAACGTATCTGTATTCGGTATTACTTCTTATGATTTCATTGCAGGTGGTACAGGTTCTGGTGATGTAAACAAGGCTTACACAGTTGATATGATGCAGGGTTTGACTGGTGCAGGTTTCGCTGTAAACGAGAAATTGGCTGCATTGTATCAGAACTATAAGAACTTCCAGAACAGCATTACTGCTGCAGCTTCTAAGAATGCTTCTAGAGGTTGGGGTAAAGCTCTTCTTCCAGAATTGGCTGTTAACCGTGCTGCTATTGATATTCAGGCTGAGGAATCAGAGGCTGCAATCATCACTTTAGGCCGTCAGGCTGGTGAGGGTCGCGACCGTCAGGAGGCAAACGACTTCAACTTGTCAGAAGTTGAGCGTCAGTTGATCAACGATGTTTGCGATGCATTCCACATGCAGGGTAAGAAGGTAGTAGTTATTCTGAACATGGGTAATGTAATGGAAACTTCTTCTTGGAAGGGTCAGCCAGATGCTATTCTGTTGGCATGGCAGCCAGGTCAGGAAGGTGGTAACTCTGTAGCAGACGTATTGGTAGGTAAGGCTAACCCTTCTGGTAAGCTGACCATGACTTGGCCTGTTGCTTTGATCGATGTTCCTTCTTCACTGAACTTCCCTAACGTGAAGCCTGCTGCTCCAAATGCAGGTTGGGGTCGTGCTCGCGGTCCAGTTGAGTTCACAGACTATACCAAGCACGTTGAGGACCTGAACGTAGGTTATCGTTATTTCAACACTGTAGGTAAGGAAGTTTCTTACCCATTCGGTTTCGGTATGAGCTATACTACATTCTCTTACAGCAAGCCAGTTGTTAAGGCTACTAAGGATGGTTTCACTGCACAGATTACCATAACTAATACTGGTTCTGTAGCTGGTAAGGAAGCTGTTCAGCTTTACGTTTCTGCCCCTGCTGGTGGTTTGGAGAAGCCTGCACAGGAATTGAAGTCATTTGCTAAGACTAAGGAGTTGAAGCCAGGTGAAAGCCAGACTTTGACCATGAATGTTACTGCATACGATTTGGCTTCTTTCAATGAGGCTACCCAGTGTTGGGAGACCGCTGCTGGTAAGTACACCGTTAAGTTTGGTGCAAGTGTAGAGGATATCCGCGCTACTGCTCCTTACACTCAGGCTAAGGCTGCAAGTGTACAGTGCAACGATGTTTTGAAACCAAGCATGCCTTTGAAGTAATTTTCAAAAGAAAATAACGAACTGCAGATGACAGAGTGCCTGTTATCTGCAGTTTTTTTGTACCTTTGCGGCAAAATAGAAAAGAATGGAAACAGCATTGTATCTAATCCCCGTAGAGTTAGGAGAAACTCCGGTTAGTCAAGTGCTTCCTTCGTATAACCACGAGGTTATTCTGGGGATCAAGCATTTTATTGTAGAAGATGTCCGTTCTGCCCGCCGCTTTCTCAAGAGGGTAGATAAGGATATTAATATTGATGAGCTGACGTTCTATCCACTGAATAAGCATACGTCGCCAAAGGATATCGCATCCTATCTTGAACCATTGACAAAAGGGTTGTCCATGGGTGTCATATCAGAGGCCGGATGTCCTGCCGTGGCAGATCCTGGAGCTGATGTAGTTGCTATTGCTCAGCGAAAGAGGCTGAAGGTGGTTCCGTTAGTAGGCCCTTCTTCTATCATCTTGTCAGTGATGGGAAGTGGCTTTAATGGGCAGAGTTTTGCCTTCAATGGCTATCTGCCAATAGAGCCAGGGGAACGTACTAAGAAGATCAAGCAGCTGGAGACACGTGCCTATGTGGAAAGTCAGACTCAGCTATTTATTGAGACCCCTTATCGTAATCATAAGATGATAGAGGAATTGTTGCATACCTGCCGTCCTCAAACTCGGTTGTGTATAGCAGCAGGAATTACCTGTGAGAATGAATACATCCGAACTTTGAGCATTCAAGACTGGAAGAAGGAGAAGAACATTCCGGATTTGAGTAAGACTCCAAGCATTTTTTTAATATATAAGGATAAATAAGAGAGGCGGACCATTTGGCCCGCCTTTCTTATTATTTCAAGTTTCTAAGTAAGAAATCATTGATTCGGTTAAAGAGATGGATTCTGGTATTTCCACCGCTAATGTTATGGTTGCGGTTGGTGTAAACTTGCATCTCAAACTGCTTGTTGGCTTGTACTAGTGCTTCGCTGTATTCTGCAGAGTTGCGCCAGTGTACATTATCGTCGGCTAATCCGTGTACTAGAAGAAGGTTTCCACTCAGCTTGCTTGCTCTATTGATAGGACACTCATCATAGCCAGCACCATTCTCCTGTGGGGTTCTCATGAAGCGCTCGGTATAGATGGTGTCATAGTAGCGCCAGCTGGTAGGAGGGGCAACTGCTACGCCGCACTTGAATACAGGACGGCCCTCGCTCATGCTCATAAGGGTATTGAAACCTCCGTAGCTCCATCCCCAGATAGCTATGTTATCCTTATTAATATAAGGAAGGGTGCCTAAGTAGAGTGCGGTCTCTACCTGGTCTTTTGCCTCTTTTACACCAATGTTCATATAGGTACACTTCTCAAATTCTACGCCACGGCCACCGGTTCCACGACCATCCACACATACGCAAATGAATCCTTCAGAGCAGAGGAAACTCTCCCACAGGGCACCATTCCCTTGACCTCCGATAGCCCAAGAATCTACTACTTTCTGGCTGCCAGGACCACTGTACTGGAACATGAGCACTGGGTATTTCTTGCTTGGGTTAAAATCGGCAGGCTTTACCATATAGCCGTTCAACTGCACGCCCTCTCCGGTGGTGAAAGTAAAGAATTCCTTGGTTCCCAGTTCCTTGGTAGCAAGGGTCTCCTTTAGTTTTTGGTTGTCCACCAGGGTACGCAGGGTCTTTCCAGTATTGTCGCAGATGGTGCAAACGTATGGATTATTAGCATCGCTCCAAGTGTTCATAAAGTATTTCATGTTACTGCTGAACAATGCGCTGTTGGTTCCGCCTTCCTGTGTGCTCAAGCAGGTCTTCTTTCCCTTGGCGTCGATTTTCCAGATACGCTTTCTCAGTGGGCTGCCCTCATTGCTGGCATAATATACGGTATTGGTTACTTCATCCCAGCCATAGACTGCAGTTACATTCCACTCTCCACTGGTAATCTGGCGGATGAGCTGTCCATTCAAGTTATAGAGATACAGGTGGTTATAGCCACTCTTCTCGCTCTGGACGATGAAATTCTTGTCGAAGAAACGGATATCGCTGTATGCTTGTTCGTTGATGTACTGTGGAGCCTCGTCGCGTACAACCAGTTGGCACTCTGTACTTCTAGGGTTAGCCATGTAGATGTCGTAGCGATTCTGGGTACGATTGAGTGTCATGATGGCCAGTTTAGAAGGATCCTTGGTGAAATAGATACGTGGGATATAGCCATCTGGCTCCAGAGGTAACTTCATTTCACGGGTAGCGCGACTCTTGATATCAAAGGTCTTCACGCAGACCTTGCTGTTCTCTACACCGGCTACAGGGTACTTGTAGCTGTATTCTCCTGGATAGAGAGCAAAATCTGCACGTTTAGGCTTGTCGCCCTGATAGAGGGCAAAGCGGAATTCTGGCACCTGACTCTCATCGAAACGGATCCACGCTAACATCTGGCTGTCTGCACTGAAGTCGAATGCTCTGCTATAGCCAAATTCTTCCTCATTTACCCAATCAGGAATACCGTTTAGCACCTTATTATACTCGCCGTCCTTGGTAACTTGGCTCTCAGAATTATTGAATAGCAGCTTCACCAGGAACAGGTTGTTTTCTCTTACGAAAGCAATCATGGTACCATCTGGAGAGAATAGAGGCTCTTGCTGTGGGCCACCCTCGGAAAGAGGAGCCATGGTCTTATTCTTTACATTATAGATATAATAGACCGCGGTGGCAGAATGACGGTAAATAGACTTTGTCTCAGTCTTAATCAAGATATTGTCTTCTGCAGGCGACATGATGTATCCATCAATACCTCTCAATTTCACGTTTCTTGCCGTATTGACATCGAAGACTGTTTCCACTGCCTGTCCTGTCTTGAATGAGAATCGCTGAATTTTGGTACTGCCATCGGTAATCTGGAAGTAAGTTTCTCCATCCTTAGAAGGATTCCATCCATAGACACTTTCTGCGCGATAGCGCCCTCCCATCACATCTTCTAGCTTAAGCTTATCTTTAGCCGATGCTGGGAGAATACTCAATGCGCACAATAGAAATAAGATAATTTTTTTCATTGTTTCTGATTTATTGCATTTTCAGTTGCAAAGATACACTTTTATTTGGGATAAACAAAAAGGCAGCACCTGTTCCGGTACTGCCTTTAAAGCCATTATTTGTCTATTTCTTATCTCAAACTCATGGAATTGTGATTCTCATTCTCAAAGAACAGGCCCAGCCACCAAAAACTGAAGGTGTAAACTGCAGCACCGCTGATACTCAGGATAACATTCTTTGTCATGAGCGCCAAGATAATAAACAGCACCATAAAGGCTAAACCTAAGATCTGCTTTTCTTTCATAATTTTAATGTTTTAGTATTATTAATCACTACAAAAGTACATCGCTATTTTACGTTCTGCAAGTTTTTAAAGACCTTTTTTTGTGAAAAAAAACTGTATATTTACAAAAGTATGAGTTTGAAAAATTGGTGGCGCAAACAATAGTATTTTGTTTAAAAAAGTGTATCTTTGTCGTGTGAAATGAAAGTTTGTCCCAATGCGTGATTATGGTACTTTTTTAAAAGAGCAATTTCCTGATTTTAAGGTACAGAAGATTGCCATCCATGCTGGATTCACTTGCCCAAACAGAGATGGGTCAGTGGGGTACGGCGGCTGTACCTATTGCAATAATCAGACGTTCAATCCGGAATACTGTGTTACGCAGAAAACTGTAACCCGGCAGTTGGAGGAGGGCAAGCAGTTTTTTGCACGGAAATATCCTACCATGAAGTATTTGGCTTATTTTCAAGCCTATACGAATACCTATGGCGAATTGCAGGTCTTGAAGCAAAAATATGAGGAGGCACTTCAAGTACCCGATGTTGTGGGCTTGGTCATTGGCACGCGCCCAGATTGCATGCCCGACGACTTACTGGATTATCTCACGGAGCTGAACAAGCGTACTTTCTTGATTGTGGAGTATGGTGTGGAAAGTACCAGTGATGAGACTTTGCGCCGCATTAACCGTGGTCATGATTTTGCCTGTGCTAAGGAAACCATTGAGCGTACGGCTGAAAGAGGAATCCGTGTGGGAGCGCACCTTATCTTAGGACTTCCGGGAGAGGGGTACGATGAGCTCATGCATCAGGCCGACTTGGTGGCAAAACTGCCTATCACTACTTTGAAACTCCATCAACTGCAGTTGATTAAGGGTACAAGAATGGCCAAGGAGTTTCAGGATAACCCTGCTGATTTTCATCTGTATACGGCCGATGAGTATATTGAACTGGTTTTGGATTATATCCAGCATTTGCCAGATACGCTGGTTTTGGAGCGTTTTGTGTCCCAGTCGCCTAAGAGTCTGCTCATAGCTCCTGATTGGGGATTGAAGAATCATGAATTCACCGCCAAGGTAAAAAAGGCAGCAGCCCAGAAAGGCATCGTGCTCTGACTTATTCTTTGTTTTTCTTTTTTCGTTCCCTTAATCCTTCGGCTATTGCCCATTGAATGGCTGCAGCATCTTCTTTTCCGCAGCGTGAGAGTGCATCGCCAAATTTCTCGTGTGCATTGGCATTCTGTGGTTTCAGGCTGGTAGCCTTGTCGAAATCTCCAGCAGCTTCCTCGGCTAGGTTCAGTGCCAGGCGGCTCTTTCCTCTATTGTACCATGCCTTGAAATTCCCCGGTGCCATTTCAATGACCGTGTTATAGCATGCGCATGCTTCTTGATGTTTACCCATTCCGTCCAGGGTAACGCCCTTGCGCACCAAGGCATCCACGAATTTTGGGTTCAGGTGCAAGGCCTTGTCGTAATTAGCCAGGGCTGCTTCTGGATTATGCGCTTCAGTAATGCTCATGTTGCCAAGCTGGTAGTATTCCTCAGCTACTTCGAAGAGCAAGTCTTGCTGGTCTTGGAGCTGTTGGCGAAGTGCTGCATTCTCAGCCTTCAGCTTATTGATGATACCCAGTTTCTTGGCAATGAACCGTTTGATGAGTGGTTTCTCAATATCGTAACGAGAGCGGATAGCTTTGAAGAACTCCTCCAGCATATCCTGGAATTTACCTTCATTAAAAAGCTGGAGCGTATTTTCATAGTGAATATCTGCCTGAGCCTGCTTCATGGCTCTGTCAACGGCCTGCTGGTCATTGAAACGCTTGGCGAAATTCACAATATCCGGGCGTACAAACACATCGTTTCGTAGAATTTCTTTTTTGAGCTGCAAGCCACGCAGGGACGTGCATCGGGAGAGTGCCACATAAGCTTGACCACCAGCAAAGACACCTCCGGTAAAGTCGATGACCACCTTATTAAATGTAAGGCCCTGGCTCTTGTGTATGGTAATGGCCCATGCCAGTCGGATAGGGAATTGAATGAATACACCCAGTTCCTCTTCCTCAATTTTCTTTTCCTCCTCGTTGTAGGTATAGCGTACATTGCTCCACTGTTCTTTCCGTACCTCGCAGGCACGGCCATCTTCGGTTATGATATAGAGCAGGTTAGCCTCCTCGTCTATAGCCTCTATGGTGCCAATGGTTCCATTTACCCACTGTTTCTCTTGGTCGTTTTTCACAAAGATGACCTGTGCTCCAACCTTCAGTTCCAGTTGCATAAGGGTAGGGAGCGATGACTCTGGGAATTCTCCACGGATTTCTCCCTCAAACACGATAGGCTCATCGGGCAGTTCTTGCAGTTTCTGGTCGTTGATGTAATCTACATTATCCCTTCGGGTGGCCAGGGTCACGTACATGTCCTGCTCTCCCTCAAAAGGCGCATCCAGGCGGGTGTTCAGCAACTGAAGGTCGGCTACGCCCACGGTATTGGTGCGGATGTGATCCAGTACATTCACAAACACAGGGTCTTTCTGCCTGTATACTTTTCGCAGCTCCACAGATACCAGCTCCATCTGGTTGAACACGTGAGCAGAAAAGAAATAGGAGTTGGGATAGAAGCGCGAGAGCAGCTCCCGTTCATCGGCTTTTACCACAGGCTCCAACTGGAAAACATCGCCCACCAGCAGTATTTGCTTACCGCCAAAGGGCTCGCGCATGTTCCGGTTATAAACACGTAACACCTTGTCAATGAAATCAATGATGTCTGCGCGTACCATGGAAATCTCATCTATAATGATGAGTTCCACCTCCTGCAGAAGCTTGCGGGTAGCCTGATTGTATTTCAGGGTTTCCTTGATTTTCCTGAGGGAATAGCGCTGATCATCGGGAAGGAGCGGGTGGAAAGGCAGTTTGAAGAAACTATGCAAAGTAGAGCCGCCTGCATTGATGGCAGCAATGCCCGTAGGAGCCAGCACCACATGCTTTTTCTTGGTGTGGCTGCACACGTATTTCAGGAAGGTAGATTTACCCGTACCTGCCTTTCCGGTTAGAAAAACGGAATGGTGGGTATATTGAATCAACCGTAGTGCGGTCTGAAATTCCGGGTTGTTGGTATCTATCTCCTTTACCTCCATATGTGCTCTTGATTTATATCACAAAAGTAGTATAATTTCGCGGAAATCTCACGAAAAAGTAGAAAGATTTGGAAAAAACGATGTAACTTTGCTTCAGTTTTTGAGAGAGGTTTATTTTTGAGGATTATAGATTGTTAATTAAAAAGCAAATGGAAACATTTCAGCAGATCCGAGAGAATCTCTATGCTTGCACGTTAGAGATTTTAGGCCCAGTATTAGGCCGATGGTTCATGGAGTTTTAAAAAGGCCCGCTTCGTTTTCGGAAGCAGGCCTTCGTTTTTTATTCTAAGGTGTGGTAAATCGTATCTACGGTTTCGTGAATGATAGGATAAGCCGATAGGGTATCCGTACTGAAGAACAGGGAATCGGAATCGCTAGGTATGGCATCGCTGTACTCCACCTGTATCTCTCCAATATCCTCCAGTGGTTTTTCAGGGAACTTACCCTTGTACTTGGCAAATGCTGGATCTTTCAGCACCTTTTCCATGAAGTATGCAAAGATAGGAAGGGCTGTTCTGCTGCCTTGCCCTAACTCACCGGTACGGAAGTGAATGCTTCGGTATTCACCGCCTACCCATCCACCGGCTACCAGATTACGGGTGGTACCTACATACCAGGCATCGGAGTGGTTGGATGATGTTCCGGTCTTTCCTCCAAACTCCGTGTCATAATTATGGATAGGGTAACCCCACAGAGCTTGTGATGTTCCTCCTGGTTCCTTCATTCCTCCTAACAGCATTTGCTGCAGCTGCCATGCAGAGCGATATGGAATGGCCTGTTTAGGTGTCTCATCGGCTTGATAGATGACATTGCCATCGCGGTCTAAGATTTTGGTTACCAGTACAGGTTCGATATGCTTTCCATCGTTCACGGCAGTGCAATAGGCATTCACCAACTCCAACAGGCTCACATCGCTGGAACCCAAGCTGGTCGATGGCACGTTTTCCAATTTGGATTTGATACCCATGGCATGTGCGGTGCGGATTACATTATCTATTCCCACTTCCACACCCAGTCGTGCGGCAATGGTGTTCACACTCTGCGCAAAGGCACGGCGCAGGGTCAGGTTGGCACCTGTGCAGTATCCGTTAGCATTGTGAGGAGCCCATACGGTCTTTTTCTCTTCGTCTACGGTGACAGAGAAATAGGTATCTGGCCTGCGGGTGTACTGGGTAAGTCCTTGGTTCAGAGCCTCGGCATAGACAAACAGCTTGAAGGTAGAGCCTGGCTGTCTCTTGCCCGTTACCTTATCATATTTCCACGCCTTGAAGTTTAAGTCGCCCACCCAAGCCTTAACCTCACTGGTTTGTGGTTCCATGGCCACAAAGCTGCAGTGCAGGAAGCGTTCCATATAACGCAGGGAGTCCATGGTACTCATCAGGGTATCCTTCATGCCATCGTAGGTGTAGACCGGTAGGATATGTGGCTCATTCATGTACTTGTCTATGGAGTCTTTCTTGCCATTGTACTTGTCGTCCAGCATTTTGTAATAGACGGTCTTCTTAGCCAGGTCCTCTATGAAGTTAGGGATGACTTGTCCACGTTCATCGCGCCACGGTTCCTGTCCCATCCAGTGCTGGTCGAATTTCTCCTGCAGGGATTTCATTTGCTTGAGTGCAGCCTCCTCGGCATATTTCTGCAAGCGGGTGTCAATGGTGGTGTAGATTTTCAAGCCATCGGAGTACAGGTCATAGCCATTTTCCTTGCACCAGTTGCGCAGGTAAGCGGCCACTGCCTGACGGAAATAGAGTGCCTGACCATCGTAGTTGTTCTCCACTGAATAGTTCAGGTGGATAGGAATCTGGGTTAGGGAATCATACTGAGCCTGACCAATTGCGTTGTGTTTCAGCATGTTCTGCAGTACCACGTTCCTACGTCTAAGACTGTTCTTAGGGTTGATGCGTGGGTTGTAGGTGTTGGTAGCCTTGAGCAGACCTACCAGCACAGCACTCTGCTCGTAGTTCAACAGGTCCGGTGTGGTGTTGAAATAAGTCTTAGCCGCAGTCTTGATACCATAGGCATTGGAACCAAAATCCACGGTGTTCAGGTACATGGCCAGAATCTCCTGCTTGCTGAAAACAGCCTCAATCTTGGTAGCAGATATCCACTCTTTCATTTTCATGATGAAGAGTTTCACGCCCGGGATCTTGCCGCAAAGTCCGGTGGAGTATTCCGTACGGACACGGAACATGTTCTTCACCAGCTGCTGGGTGATGGTTGATGCACCTCGCGCGTTTCCGTGTAGCATATCCTTGAATGCGGCAGAGAGGCCCACCACATCTATACCCTTGTGCTTATAGAATCGTTCATCCTCCGTATTGATCAGTGTCTCTATCATGATAGGGCTGATTTCCTCGAAGGCTACAGGGGAACGGTTTTCATTGAAATACTTGCCCAGCAGCTTTCCATCGGCGCTGTAGAGCATGGAAGCCTCGTTTACAATAGGGTTTGAGATGGCTTTCATACTTGGCGACTTACCAAAAAGCCATAAGAAATTATTGTCAACGGCCAACAAGAACAAGAAGAAAAGAATGATGAGCGAAATGAATCCCGCTATTATCTTTCTCCACCAAGGTTTGCCTTTATACTGGTGAGCATACCAGATGAAAGGCGCTAAGAGTATTCTCCTCAATTTATTCATAACCTATTGAATCTGTTCGTCTATATATTGCATAATGGCTTCTACCTCATCGGGGTGGAACCACTTGATTCTCTCATTTTTCTTAAACCATGTCATCTGCTTCTTGGCATAGACACGGGTGTTGCGCTTAATTTTCTCCACGGCCAGTTCTAAAGGCCATTCTCCATCCAGGTAATTAAAAATCTCTTTGTATCCTACTGTATTCAGGGAGTTTAGCTCCTTAAAGGGTAGTACCTGTTTTACCTCTTCTAATAAGCCATCGGCCATCATCTGGTCCACACGCTGGCCTATGCGTTCAAACAGTTCTTCGCGCGGGCGTTGCAGTCCTACCATAACAATATGGAAAGGACGTTCTTTCACCTCTGCCTTGCGGAAACTGGTAAAAGTATTGCCCGTCATGTAGCAGATTTCCAGTGCATGCACCACACGCTTGTGGTTCTTCAGGTCCACTACATTATAATATTCCGGATCCAGCACTTTCAGCTCTTTTACCAGGGCATCCAGGCCATCCTTCTCAAAATGTTCCTTCAGCATCTGTCGGGTCTCGTCATCTACTGTCGGTATTTCATCTATGCCTTTCGTCACGGCATCTATGTACATCATGCTACCGCCCGTCATGAGCAGGGTGTCATGTGTCTGAAAAAGAACCTCCATCTCACGGAGTACGTCCTGCTCGTACTGAGCAGCACTGTAATAGTCCGTAAGGTGGAGGTTCCCTATGAAATAATGCTTTACGCGTGCCAGTTGTTCTGGGGTAGGGGCAGCTGTTCCAATCTTGAGTTCAGCAAACAACTGGCGCGAATCTGCCGAGAGAATCGGAGATTGCAAGCGCTCAGCCAGTTTCAAGCTTAGTTCGGTCTTTCCAACTGCTGTGGGGCCCAGAAGTACCACCAGCGTTTTCTTCATGTCTTAATCTGCGTATGGATCGCCGTCGGTGATTTCAAATCCCTCTGGGTCAAACTCATCTTCGCTAAAGTCTTCACTGCCAAAGAAATTCTCATCCAAGTCCAGTGAGCCACCCATACTCTTCATGGCCTCTTCAAAATCGATGAGCTGTACAGGAGCCTCGCCCTTCTGGCGGTTTACCTTGGCAGCTTTCAGGTTCTTGCTGTACTCTACTATGGTAAGCTCCATAAAGAAGCAGCGGTCTGCCATAGGGTCAAAATAGTAAATCAGGCGCTGGCCCTCATCTTCCAGCAGTTCGCTCAGGCGGGTGTCACGCATTACGTAGGTATCCTCATCGGAACCATTGGTACCCATGTCCTCCAGGGTAATTTCCTGCTCTTTCTCCCATTCTTCGCTGCAGATGAAGAAAGAGGTCATCTGGTCATCGGTATAGTTACATGACTCCAGGATAATCTTGTGCAGGTCCTGGAATGTAGCGTCGCCATCGATTTTAATCTCACGTACGAAGTTATCAACCTCGTCGGAAACTACAGTAAAAGTAAAAACCATAATTATTTAGTTAATCCTCGTTTTGATGATTCAATGAATTCTACAATGTATTTGGTCTCTGGAGTCTCAGGCAGCTCTGCCTTGATTTTCTCCACAGCTTCCTTCACGGTAAGGTTTGAGTTATAGACGAATCTATATGCATCGTGAATTAAGTTGATGGTCTCTGCGCTGAATCCTCTGCGGCGAAGGCCTACCAGGTTCAGGCCGCAGAATTTGGCAGGGTCACGACCAATGATGGAGTAAGGTGGGATATCCATGCTGCATCGTGTTCCGCCCTGTACCATTACGTAGCCACCAATATGGCTGAACTGATGAATCAGTACGGTAGAGCTCAGAATGGCATTATCGTCAATCTCCACTTCACCAGCCAGCTTAGTCTGGTTACCAATGATACAACCGTTGCCAATGATACAGTCGTGCCCTACATGCATACCCTCCATAAGCAAGTTATTGCTGCCCACCACGGTTTTGCCCTTAGCAGCAGTACCACGGTTGATGGTCACGTTCTCACGAATGCGGTTATTGTCGCCAATCTCCGCAGTGGTCTCCTCGCCGCGGAACTTCAAGTCCTGAGGAATGGCGCTGATTACAGCACCTGGGAAGAACGTGTTTCCGTTTCCGATGCGTGCACCATAGAGAATGGTCACACTGTTCATCAGTACGTTATTGTCTCCAATCACTACATTTTTGTCAATGAAGCAGAAAGGTCCAATCTCACAGTTCTCACCAATTTTTGCCTCTGGATCTATAAAGGCTAATGGACTGATTTTACTCATGATATAGCTTATTTGTTTTTAACAATTTGAGCGGTGAAGGTAGCTTCGGTCACTACGTTCTCACCTACAAAGATGTATCCCTTCATGGTAGCAATTCCTCTTCTTGGGATGCCCAGCATCTCCACGCGGAAGAGCAAGGTATCACCAGGCACTACCTTCTGGCGGAACTTCACATCGTCAATCTTCATAAAGTAGGTACTCCATTTTTCTGGGTCCTCTACCTGGCTCAATACCAGCAAGCCGCCGCACTGTGCCATAGCCTCTACCTGCAGCACGCCTGGCATGACAGGCTCTGTAGGGAAGTGTCCCTGGAAGAATGGCTCATTGCTGGTCTCGTTCTTTACGCCCACAATGTAGTTTCCACCTACCTCGATGACCTTGTCCACCAGCTGCATAGGATAGCGGTGTGGCAGCAGTTCACGGATACGGTTGATGTCCATGACTGGCTCCTTGTTAGGATCGTAGATAGGTGCCTGTACGCTGTGCATACGGATTTCCTTACGCATCAGGCGGGCAAACTTATTGTTGATGGTGTGTCCCGGACGGGTAGCAATGATCCTACCCTTGATAGGACGTCCAATCAAGGCCATGTCTCCAATGATATCCAGCAGCTTGTGACGGGCAGGCTCATTCTGCCATACCAGTGGTTTGGTCTGGATATATCCCAGTTCATTGGCATCCAGACGTGCAGCACCGATGGCATCGGCCAATTGGTCTAATTGCTCCTGAGGCAGCTTATGCTCGTAGATTACAATGGCGTTATTCAAGTCGCCACCCTTAATCAAGCCTGCATTCAGCAATGGCTGAATCTCACGCACGAACGCAAAGGTACGGCTGGCAGCAATCTCCTTGTCGAAATTCGCCATATCATCCAATGTGGCAAATGAAGAGGACAGTACGCTGCTGTTGAAAGAAATCATGCTGGTAATGGAGAACTGCTCATCAGGAAGGATAGTGATGCAAGAGCCCGAATTCTCGTCCTTCACCTCAATCTTGTTGTGAATCACATAGAAATCCTTAGGCGTGTTCTGTTCCTCGATACCCACCTGCTTGATTTTCTCAATATATTCTATGGCAGAACCGTCCAGGATAGGGAACTCAGGACCGTTAACCTCCATGAGACAGTTGTCTATGCCATGTGCATAAAGGGCTGCCATAGCATGCTCCACGGTGCTCACTCTGGCATCGCCCTTAGCCAGTACCGTGCCACGCTGTGTGTCAACTACATTCTCTGCAATAGCGTCAATGACTGGCTGCTCTGGCAAGTCTATACGCTTAATCTTATAACCATGGTTTTCCTCTGCAGGATAGAAGGTCACAGTCAGGTTCAGACCCGTATGCAGACCCTTTCCGCAGAGAGAGAAACTTCCTTTCAGTGTCTTTTGCTTTAACATGGCGTGTGTTTATTTGAGTGTCTTTTCTAATTCGTTTACTTTTTTCTGAAGGTCATACAGCTGCTTAGCCAAGTCAGGCAGTTTCTTGAACATGATATGACTCTTCACAAAATCCTTGTTGTCAAAGGCTGGGTAACCCATAATGGTGGTACCTTCCTTCTTCACAGATCCAGAAATACCAGACTGTGCGCCGGTGTAGGTCTTGTTGGCTACCTTGATGTGACCCGCAAAACCGCTCTGACCGCCAAACATACACCACTCGCCAATCTTGGTGGAGCCAGCCACGCCACACTGCGCAGCTATTACGGTGTGACTGCCTATCTCATCGTTATGTGCTATCTGAATCAGGTTATCCAGCTTGGCACCCGCATGAATGATGGTAGCACCCATGGTAGCACGGTCTATACACGTGTTGGCACCAATCTCAACATTGTCCTCCACAATCACAATACCAATCTGAGGAATCTTGTCGTAGCCATTAGGGGTAGGAGCAAAGCCAAATCCGTCGGCACCTATTACGCAGCCGCTGTGCAGGATACAGTTGTTACCTACCTTGCAGCCCTGATAAACGCTCACGTTACTGTTCAGGATGGTGTTCTGGCCAATCTTAGCCCCGTCGCCCACACAGGCATGAGGGAAAAGCTGTGCGCCATCTCCAATCTCAGCATGCTCACCTACGTAAGCAAAAGGAGCCAGATAGACATCCTTTCCAATCTTAGCGGTAGGAGCCACATACGCCAGGGAGTGGATACCGGTATGCTTAGGTTTCATGGATTCATAGAGCTGCAGCAGTTTAGCCAGACTCTCATAGGCATTATCCACCTTGATGAGGGTAGCCGTTACAGGATGCTCTGGTACAAAATCCTTATTTACCAGCACAATGCTGCTCTTGGTCTCATAAATGAATGGGGTATATTTGGGATTGGACAAGAATGAAATGGCACCTGGCACGCCCTCCTCAATCTTGGCAAAGGTGTTCACAGTGGCATTTTCATTTCCTACGATTTCTCCTTGGAGAAATTCGGCAATTTGTTTTGCTGAAAAATCCATTTCTTTATAGTTGTTCTAATTTTTATGCAAAGTACGCAAAAAAACTTGAATCTACCTTATAAATAGGGGAAAAAGTGTAGAAAATAGGTGGAAAGGACTACATTCTCTGATAGCAGAGATAGTATTTGCGTACTTTTTTGCTTAGAAGTTCCACATTCAGCATGTCGCTTACCTGACTGATGTCCTTCGATGTGTCATCGCTGAAGAGAATCTCTATGCTGTCGTCCTCCATCTTGTACATGTCCTTCTGCACGGTGCTGGCGCTCATCAGGTAGCGGGTCTCCTCGTATGGAATGTCAAAATGGGCAGTCAGTGCGGTACGTATTTCATGGATGCGTTCTTCGCTTACCGGCTCATCGCTTACCTCCACCTTGAAGATGCGGCGGTCCAGCATATCCTGGCTCAGGGTACGCAGTACGGTATCTGTGTGGTGGCACCATACTTTCAGGGCGCACCAGATGTCGTTGTCGTCTAATAGGGCGTAATTTTCCAAACACTCCGGATGGGTGTCCCACCATGCCTTGTCCACAGGGTTCTGAAGGAAGTACTGCAGGGCTGGCGATGCAAATAGCTCCACGCCCATCTGACTGAGCTCCTTGGCGCGTAACAGTACGTTTATCAGCACTTTCTCACATGCCACACTGGTCTTGTGCAGATACACTTGCCAGTACATCAGGCGGCGGGTCATGAGGTAGTTCTCTATACTGTAGATGCCCTTTTTCTCCACCACCAGGTGGTCATCTTTCACATTCAGCATGCGAATGATGCGGGCACTGCCTATATTGCCCTCCGTTACGCCCGTGAAAAACGAGTCTCGGCGCAGGTAGTCCAGTCGGTCCATATCTAGCTGACTGCTGATAAGCTGGTGCAGGAACCGCTTGGGATAGTCGTCTTTAAAAATCTGAATGGCCAGGCTCAGCTGTCCTTTCAGGTCGTTATTGATTCGCTCCATGAGCATGAGCGATATGTCCTCGTGCTCCACCCCTTGCACCAGGGTGTTCTCCAGGACATGAGAGAACGGTCCGTGGCCAATGTCATGCAGCAGGATAGCCGCCTGCACCGCCTCGGCCTCACTGTCGAAGATGAAGTTGCCTTTCCGCTGCAAGGAAAGGATGGCCTCACTCATCAGGTGAAAGGCACCTAAGGAATGCTGGAAGCGTGTATGCTGAGCACCCGGATACACCATGGAGCTGAGGCCCAGCTGCTTAATGCGGTTCAAGCGTTGGAACAACGGATGTTTCACCACACTAAGCAGCAAGCCCTCAGGCACCTGTATGAATCCGAATACCGGATCGTTTATGATTTTGCTCATTTAGAGAATAGCCTTCAACTGTTCTGCCATCTGCTCCTGTACCTCCTTAGCCTTCTCAGCGGCTACGGCGGCAAAGTTCTCAGTCTTGTCGGCATAGATGATGGCGCGGGAGCTGTTCACCAGCAAACCGCAGGTGCTATTCATTCCATACTTGCAGACCTCTTCCAGGGAACCACCCTGTGCACCGATTCCCGGTACCAGTAGGAAGTGGTTAGGCACAATCTTGCGGATATCCTCGAACATGCGACCCTGTGTTGCTCCCACAACGTACATCATGTTCTCGGCATTTCCCCAGTTCTGTGAAACCCTAAGCACTTTTTCGAATAAGCGCTCACCCTCTGGATCTGCAGTAAGCTGGAAATCATGGCTACCCTTGTTGCTGGTGAGAGCCAATAAGATGACCCACTTTCCCTCATAGGTCAGGAAAGGAGTTACACTATCCTCGCCCATATATGGAGCCACAGTCAGTGAGTCCACATCGTACTCCTCAAAGAAAGTACGTGCGTACATGGCGCTGGTGTTACCAATGTCACCACGTTTCGCATCAGCTACGATGAACTGATCTGGGTAATTTTCCTTCAAATACTTGATAGTCTTTTCGAAACTCATCAGACCCTTTACGCCAAATGCCTCATAGAATGCCAAGTTTGGCTTGTAAGCCACGCAGTAAGGAGCGGTAGCATCAATGATAGCCTTGTTGAACGCAAAGATAGGATCCTCTTCCTTGAGCAGGTGCTCTGGCACCTTCTTCAAGTCGGTGTCCAGACCCACGCACAGGAAGCTCTGCTTCTTCTTGATATTCTCAAATAACTCGTGTCTTGTCATAGTCGATATAATTATCAATTATCAAGTATCAATTGTCAATTAGCCGTCAGGCTTATAGTTCGCTTTCTTTCAAACGCTCTGCATTCTCTGCCACAATCAGGTGGTCTATGCAGTCCTGAATGTTACCATCCATGAACGCACCTAAGTTGTAGATGGTGTAGTTGATGCGATGGTCCGTGATACGGCCCTGAGGGTAGTTGTACGTACGGATTTTAGCGGAGCGGTCTCCCGTGCTCACCAATGTCTTGCGGCGGTTGGCTATATCATCCACATACTTCTGATGCTCACGGTCATAGATATAGGTACGCAAGCGGCCAAGCGCTCTTTCCTTGTTCTTAGGCTGGTCTCGGGTTTCCGTACATTCAATCAGGATTTCCTCTGTGACACCCGTGTTAGGGTTTGTCCACGGATAGCGCAGACGCACGCCAGACTCCACCTTATTTACGTTCTGACCACCGGCACCACCGCTTCGGAAGGTATCCCACTTGATGAGGCCTTCGTGAATCTCCACATCGAACTCATCGGCTTCTGGGAGTACAGCCACCGAAGATGCCGATGTATGTACACGGCCCTGAGTCTCGGTCACAGGCACACGCTGCACGCGATGCACACCGCTCTCATACTTCAGTGTTCCATATACTTTCTCGCCGGTCACGTTACAGATGATTTCCTTATATCCACCTGCAGAGCCTTCGGTAAAGCTGGAGATTTCGTAGTGCCAGCCCTTCATGTCAAAGTACTTGGTGTACATGCGGAAAAGGTCTCCGGCAAAGATAGCCGCCTCGTCGCCACCCGTACCACCACGGATTTCCAGCACGGCATTCTTGTCGTCCTCTGGGTCGGCAGGGATGAGCATGATTTTGATTTCCTCCTCCAGTACCGGGATGCGCTCCTCGCTGGCCTGGATTTCCTCCTTGAGCATCTCCTTCATCTCCGGGTCATCCTCCATCTGGAGCATTTCCTTTCCTTTCTGAATATTGGAGAGCAAGCCCAAGTATTCCTTGCGGGCCTTCATCAGGTCCTCCAGGTTCTTGTATTCGCGGGTCAGCTTTACGTAGCGCTTCTGGTCGGCAATGACTGCAGGGTCTGTAATCAAGGTGCTGGTCTCCTCAAAACGGGCTACCAGTCCATCCAGTTTCTCTACTATGTTGTTATTATCCATTAATTCCGGCCAATTTTCTTAACCATTTATACTTGAGAGTGACAACCTTATAGGTAATAGAACCCCATGCCAGCAAAGCCACAACCCTTAAGACATCACGGATTAAGGTGGATGTCGCCCAGTGGTCTATGCAGTTTTTAGCCACGCCTAGCATGGCGGCCATGCATATCAATCCAGCAATGGAGACTACAATAGCTTTTCTCATTGGGGTAATCTTGTCAATTAGTAATTGAACTCTCCAAACTCGCTCTTGATGGTCAGGCTCTTAGGACCTTCCTCAATACGACCGATGATCTGTGCATCGATGTTGAAGCTCTTGGAAATCTCAATCACCTTCTGTGCATCCTCTGGAGCCAGGTAAACCTCCAGGCGGTGACCCATGTTGAACACCTTGTACATCTCAGCCCAGTCGGTACCGCTCTGCTCCTGGATAGCCTTGAAGAGTGGAGGCACAGGGAACATGTTGTCCTTAATCACGCGGCAGTTGTCGCTTACAAAGTGCAGCACCTTAGTCTGTGCGCCACCGGTACAGTGTACCATTCCGTGGATAGACGCACGCATCTCATCCAGCAGTCGGCGAACCACAGGAGCATAGGTACGGGTAGGAGAGAGCACCAGCTTTCCGGCACATACAGGAGCACCCTCTACAGGGTCAGTCAGCTTGTAGCCGCCGCTGTACACCAGTTCCTCAGGCACAGCCTTGTCGTAGCTCTCAGGATATTTCTCTGCCAGGTACTTGCTGAACACATCGTGGCGAGCGCTGGTCAGACCGTTGCTGCCCATACCACCGTTGTACTCTTTCTCATAGGTAGCCTGACCACAGCTTGACAAGCCCACAATCACATCGCCAGGACGGATGTTAGCATTATCAATCACATCGCTGCGCTTCATGCGGCAAGTCACGGTAGAGTCCACAATGATGGTGCGCACCAAGTCGCCCACATCAGCAGTCTCACCGCCAGTGCCATAGATACCTATACCCATCTCACGCATCTCAGCCATGAGTTCATCGGTACCATTGATGATGGCACTGATCACCTCGCCAGGAATCAGCATCTTGTTACGACCGATGGTGCTGCTCACCAGAATGTTATCCACAGCGCCCACGCACAGCAGGTCGTCAGTATTCATAATCAGCGCATCCTGAGCAATGCCCTTCCAGACATTCAGGTCGCCAGTCTCTTTCCAGTACATATAAGCCAGGCTGGATTTTGTACCCGCGCCATCGGCATGCATAATGTTGCAATACTCAGGGTCGCCACCCAGGATATCCGGAATGATCTTACAGAAAGCCTGAGGGAAGATACCCTTGTCAATGTTTTTGATGGCGTTATGCACATCCTCTTTTGCTGCGCTCACACCGCGCATCATGTAACGTTGATTCTTATCCATAATTTTCTTAGAATTCTACTTTTGGAGCCTTCTCAGCACCAGCCTCTGCGGCAAATTTCTCCTTAGGACCGAAGTTGAACATACCCGCAATGATGTTCTTAGGGAACTGGCGTACCAGTACGTTATAGGTCTGCGCCACCTCGTTATAGCTGCGGCGAGCCTCATTGATACGGTTCTCTGTACCCTCCAGCTGAGCCTGCAGCTCCTGAAAGTTCTCGTTAGCCTTCAAGTCAGGATAAGCCTCGGTAATGGCAATCAGCTTACCCAGTGCTGTACTCAGTTCACCCTGTGCAGCCTGATACTCCTTCAGCTGCTCTGCAGTCATGTTGCTAGGGTCAATAGTCACCTGCGTTGCCTTGCTGCGAGCTGCCACTACAGCCTCCAGTGTCTCACTCTCATGAGCAGCGTAACCCTTCACGGTAGCCACCAGGTTAGGAATCAAGTCCGCTCTACGCTGATACTGAGTCTCCACGTTGCTCCACGCAGTAGAAACAGCCTCGTCGCCCTTCACCATGTCATTATAAGCGCCCTTTACCCATCCAAAGAGAGAAAGTGCCAGCACCAGGACCACACCTGCTACTATCAAACATCCTTTTTTCATATTCGTTCCTTATTAATTAGTTATTTGGATGCAAATATAGGGCTTTTTTTTCACACAAGGGGCAGATTTCCGAAAAACTCACTATATTTGCACACATGAAAAGAACGGTACTCCTTATTTTTGTCCTCTTGACAGGGTTCATGCACATGTTTGCCGAGGGGTGGACACCAGAAACACTCCCCATGCCTTACTTGCAAGATGAGCGCCGGCATACCATCAATCCCGACGGTGTGCTGGATGAGTGGGCTGTCTCCCAGCTGGACAGCATCCAGTACCGCATGGAACACAGTAAGGGTGTGCAAGCCATTACCATTGTGGTGAAGCACCTGGAGGGCGATGACCCTTACACCTTTGGCATGGAGCTCAGCAGGAAATATGGCATTGGTAGTAAAAAGCAGAACAGTGGATTGATTGTCATTTTAGCTACCGAGGACCGTTCCTATCAGATTCTTACCGGTAGTGGCTTGGAGGGTACGCTTCCCGATGCCATCTGCAAGCGCATAGAGAACCACTACATGCTGCCATATCTTAGGCAGGGCGATTGGAACCAAGCTGTGGTCCAGACACTTGAGGCTGCTCACGGCTATATCCAGGGCGATGAGAGCCTGGTGGCAGAACTAACAGGAAATACCGATGATGACGATGCCGCTATCATAGCCCTGGTCCTGGTACTGGTAGGTTTCACCGGTGTGGTGGCCATTATCATAGCCAAGGACAGAAGAAGTCGCCGTTGCCCTAAGTGCAAACAGTTAGGACTGAAATTAGTAAGCCGCATACAAATCAGCAAGAAGAACGGTGTCATCAAGAAGCAGGCCACCTACCTCTGCACCCAGTGTGGCCATACCTTTACCCGCATAGAGACGGAGTACGACGACAGTTACTGGAACCGTGGCGGTGGTCCTATCATCATAGGCGGTGGCCGCAGTGGCTTTGGCCGCGGTGGCGGTTTCGGTGGTGGCTTTGGCGGTGGCAGCTTTGGTGGCGGTCACTTTGGCTGTGGTGGAGCCG
>JAUNHZ010000198.1 GCA_030523705.1 Bacteroidales bacterium | reverse complement strand
CAAAGGCATTAGGCACCTGTGGGTCCTCATATACATTGGGAGTGTCCTTCCGCTGAATGTATCTTCCACCCAGCCCTCCCCAGTCAGGATGGCTTATGTTTCTGAGGCCAAAATCAAACAAGACAAAGTAAGAAGGGCTGTCACCTTCTGAAATAAAGTCATGCAATTGTCCATTACTTCTTGAAGGAGCCTCTGGCTCGCCAAAATGATCGTCAGGATCATTCAAGTCGTATCCCTCACCCAGACCATAGTAATGAGCCCCCAATGCTCCATGATTCTCTTTCACATGTTTCAGGAACCACTCTCCGGAAAGATATGCCTTATGAGGTTCCGGAACTGTATTGTTCCACAAATAGGCAAAACAGAAGAACTGCAGACGATTGTAGATCACCATAATGTCTGGCCACTTCTTTGCCACATAAGTCTTATAAGTACCATCTTGATCTTGAATGATGTTCAAGACAACCTTATCACAAACCTTTTTATATATCGCTCCCCATTGAGGTGTATCTCTAAACTGCTCTTCAATGGACAATAATGCTCTAGCTATTGTATTGGTACCGCCCCAAGCTTCCAAGTGTACTTTTCCTGGTTTGGAATCCAAAATGATATCTTTGATATGCTCAGACCCTTCGGTAGGTTTCGCCATATCACCCTCTACTTCTATATTTCCTATCTTGACAATACTATTCAGATACTCAGGAGATGGGTAGCGTTTGTCGTGCAAAAGAAGATTTGCATAACATTTTGCATAATCCGCAATAATATCCTGAACCCATGTTGTGCCAATCCAGCGATGACTGATCTCTGCCTTGGGTTGGCGATCAGGTCCGGACATTTGCGACCGGTTCAATGGCTTCAAGAATGAACCTTTCCCATCACCAGCCCAGTGATGTTGGGAACTAGAATAAATAATACCCTCTATATTGAGGTCATTGGCGTACAACAGTACTCTGATGAAGGAATCGGCATCATCCACCTCACCATCAGTAGTAATAATCGTGCGTGGCCTGTCATCTGTCTGCGCAGAGATTTCTGCGCAAAAAGCTAACAAGCCACACAGGATAAACAAAAATCTTTTCACAGATTTCATAAATTGTATTTTACAGCTTTTCGGTCATGCTTGGCCAAGCATGACCGAAAAGTTTGCTATAATAGAAGATTACCAACCAGGGTTCTGAGCCATTTCTGCTCCTGAGTTCAGGTTGATGGTGTTTGTAGGAATAGGGAACAAAGTCCACTTTGGAGCACCAACGTCCTTTCTACCCAAGTCGTTGCACAACATGGTGTAGTGGCTCAGCTGATATTTCATATCCTCATTAGAACCGGTTGAGCTATCCCAACGCAGCAAGGTAGGCCAACGATGCTCTTCCCATGCCAACTCACGTGCACGCTCATCCAAGATATCGCGAAGCGTCAAGGTCTCATACATGTAGCCAGCGTGAGCACGCTCACGAACGATATTGATATTCTTAACTGCATTATCCATGTCACCCTTACGGAGGTAAGCCTCAGCCAACAACAGATAGGTTTCAGCAGAACGAGCCATGTACCAGTCACGACCATACTGCATGGCGAATGGAGCACCGAAGCTGCTGTGGTGATCATCCCATCCCCAGCCATCGGCCATGACAATCTTAGCAGATGTGCGCATCAAAGCTGCAGGGTCACGAACCATATCTGGAGTCATGATCTGACCCTTTAATGGGCTATTTCTATCCAAAACAACAGGGTGAGTACGGTTCAACTCATTGTTACGAATATCATCGGCAAATTTACCTTCCCAAACAACCTCATCGGAATAATCGGTAGAACCTACGATACCCCAAGTACCACCACCTAGGTATGCACAGTTCTTACCACCGAACAATTCTGGATCCCAACAAGGACCTGGTGAATTTTCTGGGTTCAACGCCCTATACTTATCAGACCAGTTCTGTGTACCGATTGCAGACAAACAAGTGATACCCAATGGATAAACCAAACCGCCAGAAACACTGTAATTAGCATAGGTTGGTGACTGAGCAACCAACAGACTTTCGGTGTTACCTTCGCTATAGTCATAGTTACCCAATTGGAACAAATCATAGAATACATCACCATCAGCCTTGTAGTTTGGCACTGGCTGAGAAGGATTTACAGGGTCTATACCAGATGCTCCGGCATCCATAGGGTTAGAACGAACACCAAAACGTTTGGTCATCAATGGATGCATATTAACGGTAATCGTAGCTGCATCTATAGCATTCTGGAACTGCTGCTTGTCACCAGTCTCTGTGCCCAGAGCGATATAAGCCTCGGCCAAATAGTGGTTTGCAGCACCCTTGGCTACACGACCATCCTGCTTTGGAAAATCAGGCAATTTCTGTGCAGCATCCTTCAGGTCATCAATAGCAAACTGATAAACCTCGGCACGTGTAGCTCTGGTCAAGTCATATCTCAACTCCTCAGAGTATTTATCCAAGATAGGCACACCACCGTAGCACTCTGCCAAGCGAAGATAAGCCCAACCACGGAAGAAACGGGCCTGTGCGGTAATCTCATCTTTCTCTGTGTCATTGGTCCACTTTACCAGTTCTGAACCATACATAGCCATGTTAGCCTGTGCAGCCAACTCGTAAAGGTCATTCCACAAATCATAGAAATCTGCATAATCTGGATTCAAAGCCTGGAAATCACTCAAGCCACCCAGTGTGTGGTCCAACTGTCCGTCACCACCCATGGTGTCAGCACCCTGACCACCCAGAATACAGCAACGGCGATAGCCATAATTCGGATCAAACATACCCAGGAAGAAGTTATCCCATCCATGCAGTTTGGCCATGGTGTAGTAAGCCCTGGTAATGGTAGCATCAACCTGGCTGCTCTTCTCAAATGCATTGTCGACCACAAAGATGGTCTTTGGCTCCTCTTTCAGGAAGTCGTCATCGTTACATCCAACCAAAGCGGTTGAAGCAAAGAGACCTGCTAATAAATATTTATATGTTTTCATATCTGTGTCTTTCTTTTAGAATCTAACATTTAAACCGAAAGTATAGGTACGTGCCAACTGCTGAGCGCGGCTGCTTCGTACTTCTGGGTCACTGAAATCCCAACCTGGAGCAAAGCAAAGCAAGTTGTTGCCTGATACATAAACCATCAAACCTGCGATGCCAGCTTTCTTCATCCAGTTACTCTTAACATTATATGAGAGATTGACGTCCTGCAGACGGACAAATCCGTATGACTGCAAACCAATGAAGTTACCGTTGGTTACATCGTAACCAGGACGGAGGTAAGTGTTAGACTTGTTCTGTGGAGTCCAATATGGGTGGTCGTTAGAGTTCAGATAATCCATACTTCCATCCTGTGAACCAAATGCCATATTGTTCTGTGCCTGACCATAGCCACCACCACTGAATACACCGTTCAACATGAAGTAGAGTGACCAGTTCTTATAGGTAAAGGTATTAGACATACTCAAGCGGAAAGACTCCTTGTTGTAACCCAGGATAGTCTTATCATCTGGACCAATCTTACCATCGGCAGAACCATCCAGGTTTGCATACATTGGGTCACCTGGGAGAGCACCGTTTGCCT
>JAUNHZ010000197.1 GCA_030523705.1 Bacteroidales bacterium | reverse complement strand
CTTCGGCTTCAAAGAGTCCTTTTGAAGTTTACTTGCGGATTTGAGGATTAATAAAAAAAGCTGCTGGCGCAAGGCTCTACTCTCTTGCCAACAGCTTTAATCACAGTTCACTTAAAAAACGTATCACTATGATGTCAGTTAAAAAATCAAGTTCGTGGGCCCGTGCCAAGTACGCGTTCGTACTGCCGGTAGCCGCTGTGGCTGTAGCCGCATTTGCCCGTCCAGAGGTAGCCAGTATCTCACAGGAGATAGGAGCTGTCTCAGTAGAAGATTTGACCGCAGCCGTGGACAAAGTTACGGAAAAAGTTTCAAATCTGCCAAGTCCTGAAGCAAAAATTACCGATGCCAATCCGAAAGACACTATTTATCAGGTGGTGGATGAGGCACCTGAATTCCCTGGAGGAACACAGGCCCTTATGCAGTTCCTGGCTCGAAATGTGAAATATCCGGTCGAGGCGCAGAAGGCAGGTAAGCAGGGCAGGGTCATTCTGCAGTTTGTGGTTGCAGAAACTGGAAAGATTGTCAATCCTGTAGTCATACGCTCTGTAGATCCATTGCTCGATGCCGAAGCTCTTCGTGTGGTTCATTCCATGGGAGACTGGAAACCTGGTATACTCAAAGGGAAAGCTGTAAAGACCAGAATGACATTGCCTGTTACCTATACGCTGCAGGGAAGTGCCGTACGTCCTGAGCCAGGTGAAAATGATATCGTGGTGGTAGGCTATGCACCTGCAAAAACAGACGATGAGGTTTTTATGGTGGTAGAGGAACAGCCTCAGTTCCCAGGTGGCATGAGTGCCATGATGCAGTACCTGTCTTCTAATGTGAAATACCCGGAACAGGCAGCTAAGGAGGGTAAGGGTGGCCGTGTAGTCGTGCAGTTCGTCATAGATAAGGACGGCTCTATCATTGAGCCAAGAGTAGCCAGAGGCGTAGATCCTGCCATTGATGCCGAAGCTCTCCGTGTGGTTGCTGCCATGCCAAAGTGGAAGCCGGGTATACAGAAAGGACAGCCTGTGAAGGTGCGTTTTACCCTGCCAGTCCTTTTTAATGCGCAGAAGGACGGTGAAACTGCCCCTTTAGTACCTGGAACATCAAGGATTAAGGTGGAGCCATCCGATGCACAGACGGTTATGGTCAGTGGTACCGTGACAGACGCCAAGACCAATACTCCTATTGTTGGAGCAGCGATCGTGATTGTTGGCACCACAGAAGGCACCATTACTGATACAAAGGGTAATTTCAAGATTTCTGCAGATAAAGGCATGTCCGTTACTGTCAGTTATTTAGACTATAAGCCGTATACACTGAAAGTGGCAGGCATTACTACTGCAGAGATCTCTCTCTCAAAATAATATTAGCATCCCGCGTTGGATTTGAATCAGTAAAGCAATATAGAATCATGCATAGAACCATCTCCTTGTTTGCCTTAGCGCTGTTGTGGACCTTTCACGCTGCAGCTCAAGAGAAAGTCCCCATTCTGCTGGATATCCAGGTAGAGAATTTCACAGATTCTGCTTTCGTCATGGTCTATGAAAAGGTCAGTTCGAATGGCTTGATGGGGATGATAGCAGGTGAGCTATCAGCAGAGGGAAAACTCTCCAAGGAATATAAAGTATCCTTGCCAGAAGGAAATGAGCACATACAGCTTGCGCTTGACATTGCTGGGCCGGGATGGGAAAGGAAATTTCGCAAATTCTATGTCCGTCCTGGAGGAAAGGTTCTTGTCACCGCTCAAGACAAGAACGCTAGTTCCATTCAGATTCAGACGGACTCTGAGCTGAACCAGGCGTACCTGAAATTCTTGGACCTGACTGCAGACAGCAGGGAATATGCAGATCTGTGCCAGCATAAGATTGATTCTCTTGTCAACATCCGGGTAGAGACCGATGAGGAATATGTTCCTATAGAGGCTGCCTTGAATGAGTGGAAGGAGAACCTGGAACAAGCCAAGCACGCTGAGAAGACAGAAAAGTTGAAAGCCTTGCAGGAACTTCCGTTCAATGATTGCTGGATAGAGGAGCTTCGCCAGATTACAAGATTTTTCGATATGATTCCTGAGCCGGATCTTTATCCGTTAGTAGAGGAAACGCTGAAGACTGTGCCATTCGATGAAAAATCCAAGGCCTGGTACATTGACCAGCTGAGTCTGATGCATCCGGGGGAGATCTATGCCTTGGGCGATGTCATAGATGCAGAATTGGAAGACTTAGACGGGAATTCCTATTCTCTTGAACAGTTCCGTGGGAAATACGTATTGCTGGATTTCTGGGGAGAAGGCTGTGGACCTTGCGATGCATCCATGCCAGAGTTAGAGGCGCTTTCCCAGGATCTGCAAGACAAATTGGTGATTGTTTCTGTAACACAGGACTATAACGATGCAGACTGGCGCACCGCCACCAATAGGCATAAGGGCCATTTTACGTGGTATAACTTGCGCGACAAGCAGGGCCAGGGCGGACTTTGGGGCAGGAATGCCGTGAACGCTATGCCTACTTTCATTTTGCTATCGCCAGAAGGTAAGAAGGCAGACCAGCAAGTGGGCTATTCCGATGGCAGTCTCTATGAATTCCTCAAAACGCATCTGAATCTTCCGAGCCAAGTTACCGTCACCTTGCAGAATAACAGCGACAGCCCTTTGTTTGAGTTGCTGAGTCTGTTGCCCGTGAGCGGCATTAACCAGCAGATCATGAAGGATACGCTCCATTTCTCGGCTGGCTATATGGAAGCAGAATTTCCGGTAAGAAAAATTCAGATGCTTAGGCTTGAGGCTCCAGGAAAGGGAAAGATCGTTCTTCCTATGTACAGAGGTGGGCACTATACCGTTTCATTCAACGGAGAATCTTTCCAGTTGGAAGGCGAGGAGAATGCCGCTCAAAAGCTCTATGCCTCACTCTATGACCAACCGGACGTGCAGCTGCAGGCATCAGCCTTCAGTGGCTATGCCAGTGCAGACTCTCTCATTGTGGCAGTAGACCAGCTGCGAGACGTCATGCGTGAGAACTTGTTGGCTGCAAATAAGGAAAAGAAAATAACAATCCAGATGTATTCATTCATGCAGCACGATATAGAATGCTACTGGAATACCGTCATAGGCATGGTGGGAAACCAGAATCTGCAAGATGGAAATACGGAAGAGGCCGAGAAAATGTGGAAAAAGGCCACAGAGGGTGTCAATTCCTATGCCTTGCATTATACGGGTTCTCCGTACTATAATGACTACATGGCCATGAAAGCCACCCATTATCTTTATAAGGATATGGAGCATACCATGGAAATGTTCAGCCAGAATCTTCGCACCACGGCGTATGTGAACCAGTATAAGAAATTCGTTAAGAACGAAGAGTGCTTGGAAAACCAGTTGGCATATTGCCTTTACTCGGCTTTCATGCAGGGAAATGGGGAAGAAGAACTTGAGACATTGTATCAGGAGTTTGAGCAGTTGTATCCGGAAAGCAGCTACTTGCCGCTTCTTCATCTTTTAGTAAAGAAATCTCTCTAGTAATATAACCAATCTCTCTCACAGGTGTCGGTGAAACTGTTCCCGGCACCTGTATTTTAGTGCTTAAACAATATTAACCTTAATTTCGCAGCACTATAACATTAAACATATTTTAAGGTCCTGAGCAA
>JAUNHZ010000196.1 GCA_030523705.1 Bacteroidales bacterium | reverse complement strand
TAGGAGTTTCTCTGTAATGCGGATCATGTCATTGGCACCATTACAGCCCAATACACCACCACCACCATCAAAGTCGCTACCAATACCTACATGGTCTATACCTGCTACCTTCACGCAATGATCAATGTGTGCTACCACATCATCAATGCTGGTTTTCTTGGCATCGGCAGTCATATAGCTTGCAAAGATACAAACTTGGATTACACCACCGTTCTTGGCTAAGGCTCTCAATTGGTCATCGTCCAGGTTTCTATTGTGGAAGAATACTCCTTTTGCACCACTGTGAGTACAAACTACTGGTTTCTTGCTGTACTTCATGACATCCCAGAAGGTACCCATGCTAGCATGACTCAAGTCGATGGTCATACCTACCTTATTCATTTCTTTAACTACCTTCTTACCATACTCTGTAAGACCCTTATTCTCATCGGCAGTATTGGTAGAACTGTTGCAGATGGCGTTATCATAGCTATGGCAGAGTGTCATGTAGTTTACACCCTGGTCGTAGTATTTCTTGATGTTACTGATGTCATTACCAATTCCATAGCCATTCTCAATGCCAATGTAGAATGCTTTCTTTCCCTCTGCCTTGAGCTGAAGACCCTCTTCAAAAGTGCGTGCAATACCACAGAGGTCTGGATATTTAGCAGCTTCCTTATAGATATTGTCAATGATAGTCTGGCAGTTCTGTACGGCCTTGTTCATGCTTGCTTCATCCAGTTCACGCTGTGAAAGGAAAGCGGCCAGGAACTGTGCATCAAGGAAACCTTCCTTCATTTTAGGGATGCTTACCTGCTGACGGGTTCTAGCCATTAAACCTCCACCACGTGAGAATGACATTGGAGTGTCACAGTGTGTATCTACAGAGAAGATTCTTGAATGAATATCCTTGGCTTGTGCATAAAGTTTAGCCTGAGCAACCAAGTGCTGGAAGAACTTCAGGTGTGTCAAGTCTCCTTCAGCAGCATTCAGCTCTGGGTGGAACTGTACGGCAAAAATCTGCTTGATAGGGTAGGCTTCAATGGCTTCTGGAATGCTATCTGTACTCCATGCTGTAATCTTTAATTCTGGAGCTAATTTCTTGATTCCCTGATGATGGCGACTGTTCACACCAATAGAGTTCTGACCAACAATCTGTGAAATTAGGGAGCCAGACACCAGGTTAATGTCGTGTGTTGGTGCAGAGCCGGTCTCAAATACAGCATGCTTGATTTCGCTAGGCTTCTCGGTTGGAAGGTCCTGATACAGTGTTCCGCCCATTGCAACGTTAATCAGCTGCAGACCACGGCAAACACCAAAGATTGGGATGTTTCTGTCTGAAGCTTTCTTGAAGAGCAACAATTCAAATTCATCACGCTTATCGTTTACACCACCTAATTTTTCACTGTGTTCTGCATCATACCAGTCAGGATTAATGTCTTCGCCACCACTGAACATCAGACCATCGAGCTTGTCCAGGATGTCATCCAATGTATTCACGTCTGCTGTTGCAGGTAAAATGTAAGGAATACCACCTGCTAATTCAATGCTTCGAGTGCAGGTTCCCTTAAGGGTGTTGGTGCTGCTTACACCAATAACTGGCTTCTGCTGTTTGTGTGCAGTGGTAGCTTTGTCAATCTCGTTGTAGTAGGCAGTCAGCTTCTTACCGTATCTTGACGGAGCAGCCTGTCTTTGAGCAGTGGCAGTTAGTGTCATGGATAGACATGCCATTGCCAAAATGAATAATCTTTTACTTGCCATAATTTATATTTAATGCTTAAAGTTTTAAATCATGTTCGTTGATCCATCCTAGTTTGCGACTTACTTGCCCAAAGATATAGCAAATGATGGCCGGAAGTATCAGACAGATGAGTACCAGTCCTATCCAGTCAAATGCAGTGGGAGTAATAGTCGTAGCTCCATGTTCCAAGGCTGCTGCCGATGGAGCCATCCAGCCTGTCCAAACACCAATAGGCCCACAGAAACCACATGTTCCCATGCCACTGTTAATAGCTGCTCCATTCATTTCGAGATGAAAAATGCAAGTAGCTATAGGTCCGGTTATGATACTGGTAAGGATTGGAGCAATCCAGATTTTTGGATTCTTGATAATGTTACCCATCTGAAGCATGCTGGTGCCAATACCCTGACTTACCAAGCCGCCCCATTGGTTTTCCTTGAAGCTCATCACGGCAAATCCCACCATCTGTGCACAACATCCTGCAACGGCAGCACCTCCGGCTAATCCTGTGAGACTCAATCCTGCACAGATTGCAGCAGATGAGATGGGCAGGGTGAGGGCAATACCCACTATAGCCGACACTAACATGCCCATGAGTAATGGCTGGAGTTCTGTTGCCCACATGATCAACTGACCAATCCAACTGGCAGCTTGACCTATAGGCTCTGCTATAAGCATAGCAATACCAATACCAACAAAGAGAGTGACCATGGGTGTGACTAGAATATCAACTTTGGTTTCCTTGCTTACCGCTTTACCAGCTTCTGCTGCTAAGATTGATACTAACAATACGGCAAAAGGTCCACCAGCACCACCCATAGCATTCGTGATGTAACCCACAGGAATCATGGAGTAGAACACCATTCCTGGTGCACGTAATGAATGCCCAATGGCAACCGCCATGGCAGGTCCTACCATGGCACTGGCAAGAGAACCAATGGTATATGCAGAATCCCCTATAGTTAGTATTTTGTCCGAGAGAAACCCTATGTTGAACTGAACACCCAACGTGTTTAGGATAGTTCCAATGAGTAAGGTACAGAAAAGACCTTGAGCCATAGCACCCATAGCATCAATTCCATATCTTTTTAAGGAGAATTCTATATCTTTTTTAGAAAGAAACTCTTTAACTTTACTCATGATTTTCATTTTTTCGGACGTAAAATTACTTGTTTTTTTTGATTAAGGTCAATAAATTAGGTAAGAATGCACGATTTTAGTTAATTTCTTTGGCAATATGGGCAATTACCCCTACCTTTGTTGCGCATTTCGAATGAATTTGTGCAACGGCACAGAATAATTATGTACTAAAATTAGCACTATTATGGAAATTTATCAGATTACGTATAAGGAATATTTAGTCCTTATGACCCAATTAAAGGAATATGTAAAGTTCATTATTAATACAACACCCGATAACACACGTAAAATGTTGGCCATTGAAGCAAACAAAGAGATTGAAGCGACTATTGCAACTGCCGAGGCTGAGATTAACCTGCCAAGTTGTGAGTTGTACAATATAGCTAAGTCGATTGTTGCTCTTAAGACTAATGGTAATCCTCCTATCCCAGTTGTTCTGGAGGCATGGAATAAGAGTGTTGTATTGTTGCAACAGGCTGCCGATGTCTTGATGAAAATTACAGATGACAGCTATGTAACCACAACGAAAGATATGCTTGCAGCAGCAAATGTTTAAATTTAATAACGGAAATTCTAGATGTAAATCAAGAGTTTCCGTTATTTCTTTACTTACAATTTATGTTAATTTATAGCCTTTTCCTGCCATAATGCTTTATTAAATGTTATATTTGCAGAAAATAAAGAGTATATCATGAACGAAGGTTTATATATTTTACTGATTGTCATTGTTTTTGCCATTCTTTATGTGGACCATATGTTCCAATTTTTGAATGGTGACTGGCAGTCTAATCTTTTCCATA
>JAUNHZ010000195.1 GCA_030523705.1 Bacteroidales bacterium | reverse complement strand
ATTTTTCCTTGCAGGTTATCTGACATGGCTAATTTGCATCTTGTGGTCACTCCATGGATTGGAGATGAGGTTATATGATCTCTTTTGAATACTTGGTGATGATAAAACGTAGTCTATCTTGAATAGTGAACCTAATTTCTGGTAGCTCCCTTTAAGACACTGGCTTTGGTCATCTACTACGGAAAGAAGGTTCATTACCGTGTAACTGATAGGTATGTCATTAAAATCTCCGCATATTATTACTGGGTAGGAGCTGTTTTGAATTTCCTTTTTAAGTAAATCAGATTGCTTGTATCTTTGTCTGCAATTGTAGATTAAGTCTTTTCCATGTCCTGTAGTCTGCAAATGAACATTGTATAGGCGGATTGTGTCGTTATCTCTGCAAACGTCTGCTTGAATCATTTTGTTGTAGGTCTTGGTGAAATACCATGTCTTGATGTTTTGCAGGGGATATTTACTGAAGATAGCGATGTTCAGATTTTCGTCTTCACGTCCATTGGTTGCCTTATAAAGAAGAGTAGGAAAGGCTTTCTTGATACTGTCGTAAGACACCAGATTGGTGTGTGGGCGTTCTTGCAGGCAGAGAATGTCTGGGTCTTGGCTATTGATGAATGTTGCAGCTTTGTGTAAAGTGTCTAAACTGAGTTGGAAATTGTCACAGTTCCAACTGATGAGTTTAAGCTCCTGTCTGTTAGGCTCAGTTGTTGAGTTACAAGAAATAAAAGTAAATAGGATTAAATAAAGTCCTATTGTTTTCATATAGTCTTGTTGTTTTCAATAAGTTGCGCTAAGGCATCTATTAATTTTGACTCAAGTTTAATGTGCTTGATCGCGTTGGCGTAATGTTCTAGGTGATGGAGGTCACTGCCTACAAAATCATACATGCCGTTGAAGAGTAGGTCATCGGAAATGTCGAATGGACGCTGACCGTAATAGCCACTGAGGCTGTTCAAGTTGAGTTGGAATTTATAGCCTTTCTCTTTTAATGCTTCATAATCTTCCCATTCCATATACATATATCGTTCAGGATGAGCGATAATGGGCTGGTAACCTTTATTGAAAACCTCTTCCAAGATGTGATTCAGGTTTTCTGGACCGTACATGTAGCTAGTCTCCACCAAGAGATAATTGCCGGATTTCCCTAATGGGAGAATATCTCCACTTTGCAGTTTAGGCAGGAAGCCACTATCCATCATGTATTCGCTGGATAGGTTGAGCTTCAGTGGCCCCTTGTAGTTCTCTGTTACGGTTTGAAATGCTTGTTGGAGTTTTTCGGCTGTGTTATGGAGATCTTCCATGGAGTGGGGGGTGAGCCATAATTCTTTGTAGCCTAATTCTTCCATGTACGAAAGCATTTCTAAGGTACTTGTCAGATTGGGAGACCCATCATCTACGCCTGGTACCAAGTGGGAGTGTATATCCGTGGCACCAGAGAGAATCCCCGATGCCAACAGATTGTGTTTTTTCTTTCCAAATATACCGAACATAGTTATGCTTTTTTGGTGTGACGACGGTGCTGGTGCTTTTTCTTCTTGGAGAAGATGCGCAAGTACCATGGTTTTGCATTACTGTCATAGTCAAAACCATATCCGTATCCGTAACCATATCCACCGTAACCATAGCCTGAGGTGATGATCGAACCGTTCAGGATGAGGGACATGTTGTTCAGTTTCTCACTACGGTATAACTTCTCGATTTCTGGAAGCATACGGCGGTCTAAGCGACCTACACGGACGATGAAGATGGTTAGGTCTGCAATACGGTTGGTGATGGCAGCATCGGCTACTACACCTACAGGTACGTTATCCACGAAGATGTAGTCGTATTCCTTACGCAACTCCTCTATCATGGCTTCCAGACGGTCACTGAGTAATAGCTCGGCAGGGTTTGGCGCGATAGGACCAGTTGGGATTAAGTCCACGTTTGATGCAATGGCATCCTTAATCATGGTCTTTCTCCAATCGATATTGCCTGCCAAATAGGTGGTCATACCGGTTTCAGTGCCTTCGCCTAACGCTCCACTGGTCAGGGTTCCCTTTCGGATATCCAAATCCACCATGACCACTTTCTTCTTGGTTTGGCCAAAAGATGCAGCCAAGTTGGTAGATACATATGTTTTACCGGCACCCGGACCGAATGAACTGAAGGTAATGACTTTCATGTCTTGTGCCTTTACCTTCATAAAGTCCATATTGGTACGGATGATTCGGAAGGCTTCGGATACGATGTCTCGGCCCTCTACACTGACTACCACACGTCGGTTGCCTTCAATCTTCTCGGTTTTCTTGCGCTTGTCCTTTGGAATCTCACCTAAGAATGGCACACTGAGGGCATCTTCAATATCCTTGCGGTTTTTGATGCGGGTATCAAAAAACATGATGGCTAAGAGAATTACTAGTGGAAGGGCAAAACCTTTCATGACACCTGCGGTTACCATACTCTTCCCGCTCGGAGAAACTGGCGTCATCCCGCCAGCTGCTGGGTCCAAGACTCTGGCATCGCTACTGGTGGTAGCTTGGCTCAGTGCACTTTCCTCACGTTTGTTCAGTAAGTAAAGGTATAACTCTTCCTTGATACGTTGCTGACGCTCAATACCTAACATCTGGCGCTGTTGACTTGGCATGGCACTTACACGGGCAGAGGCTTGGCCGGCGCGGCTACGAGCAGCTGAGGTTTGTGTGTTCAGGTTCACAATGCTGTTATCTACTGCACGGTTGATGGATGAACGCATCGTCTCCAAGGTCTTGTTAAGTTCCTGGACAATAGGGTTCTTGTCAGAGCTTCCTTCGATGAGCTGGTCACGCTTCATCTTGTTGGCATTGTATTGCTGAATCAATGTCTCAATTTCACCATTGGTTGTTGTTCCGGTTGGGATAAGCTCAGTAGCCTTACTTGGGTCATTCAAATGATTCTTAATCTGGCTGGCCAATTGGGTCTGCAGCTGCAAGTCTTTGGTCGCAGAGGTGTATTGAATCTTCTCGCTCATGCTCTGCGCTGCCTCGGAATTGATATCAATGATGTTACGCTGGGTTTTGAACTCTTCAATCTGTGATTCTACGCCACCTAATTCCTTCTCAATAATGATCAGACGGTCATTGATAAAGTTTGATGTGTTAATTGCAGTTTGGTTTTTATCTGTAATAGTGTTTTCATTATAGATGGTAATCAGAGTGTTCAATACATCTTCAGCTCTAGCGGTATTGTAGTCTGACAGATTCAAGTAGAGGATAGAGGCATCGTCCTCAGCCTGGGTGATCATTAAGTTACCACAGAATTCAGATGTCATGTCCTCCATGGCACGTTTACGCACCATGATTTCCTTTCCAAACCATTCATCAGTAAAAAACAGGGTCTTATTTACATTCAACTCTCCAACTGGTGATTTAATGGTTTTACCTATTGGGGCATTGATGGCTTGACTGCCGTCTTCAAAATTGTATATTTGTACTTTATCTTCACTGATAACCTTCAGCTTGAAATTCTCCGGTTGGTGGATCTCGTCATTTACAAATGAAACGGTAACCGGTCCTTGCGTATATAGTTCCTTTTCTCGGAGTCCATCCATAATGACGTAGTTCACATTGGCACCTAACCGCTCTACTACATCGCGCATGAGCTTGTGACTCTTGAACTGCAGGATTTCATTGGCTACATTGGTTGTAT
>JAUNHZ010000024.1 GCA_030523705.1 Bacteroidales bacterium | reverse complement strand
AAAACAGGCCATTTTTAGCTGAAAAAAGGCCATAAAAATGCCACAAATGGAGATTTTTCAGGACAGTACTTGCAAGGTGCACAAAACTGTTGTATATTTGCAGCCGCTAAATTTAAAAACTATGAAAAGGTGATAGAGTAAGTGGCGAAAAAAAATCCTGCACCGTCGGCAAACAGTACAGGAATTTCAAAGGTTTGCTCCCCGATTGGAAACCTTAGTCACACAATACAGAGATGCATGGAACCTATCAAAAGCACTGCAAAGTTATGTCTTTCAGAAGAAAGTGTTCCATAAATCGGGGAAGATTTTATATTTTTTAACAAAACACCCTTAATTTATGGATAAGAATACCATGAATGAACTTGCTGGCTCCCAACAGGAGCTGGTAGAGATGCTTGAAGAGTATCTCAATGAGAATTATGAGTTCCGTCACAACGATTTGTCGGACAAATTTGAAATCCGGGAGCGTGTGGAGAATAAATTGTTCCGCCCACTTACCCGCGAGGCCTTTAATTCACTGGCGCATCGCATCAGAAAGGACGGATTGGAAATCCCAAATCTAAAGCAATATCTGGAGGAGTATATCTACTCAGAAGATACACCTTCTTTTAATCCTATTATAGATTATCTGGGCAACCTGCCAGAATGGGATGGGCAGAACCATATAGGAGAGCTGTTCGGTCGCATCCCCGGAATAACCAGTGAGCAAATGCATTTTGCATCTATCTGGCTGCTTTCTACTGTGGCACACTGGAAAGGTATGGACACCTTGCATGGAAATGAAACGGTGCTTACCCTGATTGGAAAGCAGGGGTGCGGAAAGTCAACCTTCTGTGCCCGTCTTCTTGCGGAGCAATTCCGAGTGTATTACCTTGATCATCTTAATCTTAGGAATAAGAACGACAAGGAGATGGCACTTACATGTAATCTTCTGGTAAATTTGGATGAGTTGGACCAGATCAAGGCTAGCCAGCATGCAGAACTGAAGCAGACGCTTTCTAAAAGTCGTGTGAATGGTCGCCCTATCTATGGTCGCGCACAGCAGGACCGCAAGAGATTTGCCTCTTTTGTGAGCACAACTAACAACCCACGTCCGCTGAATGATCCTACCGGAAGCCGCCGATATCTGTGCTTCCGCATTCCCAATGAACAAATCATTCAGAATGATGGGGAAATCAATTATGACCAGTTGTATGCACAAGCCTTGTATGAACTGAATGTAAAGCATACACCATATTGGTTTACGAAGGAAGAAGTGGCACGCATTCAGGAATTGAATGCCGATTTCCAGCAAGTGCAAGACTTAAGCACCATGATTGACTGCTGTTTTCGCCATCCAGAAGAGGGAGAGACAGTAAATCCACTGGAGGCATCACGTATTGTAGAGATACTGGAGAGCCATTATCCCGGTGTACAGCAATCCAAGAGCTTTGGCATTAAGCTAGGCCTCGTGCTGAAAAAGATGGATTTCAAACGCAGAAGCATGGCTAATGGCCAACAGTATTTCATTGTTCCACGTAAAAAAGCAGCCTGATGCCATGAGAAAGGATTGGAACAAGCAAAAGGCCATTGCCCAAAAGTTGGAGTCAGCCGTGAAAGAAATGCGAAAGAAACCAGTTCAGTATGTGTATTGCCTGAAGGAGGACTGTGAGCATGCCAAGGAATGTCTGCATAAGCTGTTCTTTGAAGTCCCCAAAGCAAGTTACCAAGTGATAACCGTTTATAATCCTTATCTCCAACAACAGGAAGAAGGGGAATGCCCACATCTCAAGGTTGCTGGGGAAACCATGAAAATGGCTGTTGGATTTACGGCTCAGGTAGGACGCATGAACTCGGAAACCCTGAAGCAATTCCAGAAAGAATGCATGAAAGAATACTGCAAGAGTGTATATTACGATATGCGTGCCGGAAAAAGGCTACTATCACCGGGAGATCAGGAGTACATTCGTGGATGTGCTGCCAAAGTAGGATGGGATTTCCCTGAAAATGGCTTCGACAAAATGTACACCGTACCTTCGTGGGAGTGGAGAGTTAGGGGAGTGTTAGTGGAGAGTTGACCAAACTCTCCACTATATTTATTCATTGAATTACAACGTATTACGCTGGCTTAGTGGAGAGTGGAGAGTTTTTGCGTTTTTCATGGTTTGAGCCAGTTGTTCTGTAGCGCCTTCACCAGAGCCGCATCGGTCATCTCCGCATAAATCTGGGTAGTTTTGATATTGTGATGCCCCAGCAGTTTCTGGATAACCTCCAGCCTTACATCCATATATAAAAGGTTGGTGGCAAAGGTATGCCTGGCAGTGTGGAAAGAGATATGCGTGGAAAGTCCAAGGTGGTTCTGGATACGCTGCAGTATCTTGTTCGTTGCCGTGTTTGTACCCAGCTTGAAACATTTTGCATTAGGTTTTCCCTTTACCTTATTATATATAGACAGCGATTTCCCCTGGAAGAGTAGTTCCAGAGGCAAATGAATTTCAATACCTGTTTTCTGCGTTTTCAGGGCCAGCCAGTGAATATCCCCCTTCTTCTTGATGTGAGAGGGGGTGAGCTGTTTGATGTCAGAAAAGCGCAATCCCGTATAGCAGGAGAACAGAAAAGCCTGTCGCGCGGTTTCCCAATGTGCAGGGAACATCTTAGCGTCATACTCCTCTAATAAGGTAAACTCTTCGGGACTCAGGAAACTATGGTGGTATTTCTCTACCTTGTAGGCGTATAGATTTGGATCATGCAAGGCCGGAGCCACCAGTCCTTCCTTCACGGCTTGATACAGATAATGCCGGAGCTGGTGCAGATGCTTGGATATGGTACCATCCTGGAAATGCTGCTCTTTCATGTGCCTGATGAAATCTGGTATGAAACCCACCGTAACCTGGCACAGCTGCAAATCTTGATACCAACGGGAAATCCAGCGCAGTGTGGTTTCCTTATTCTTGCGGGTAGAGACAGCCACATTCTCCTTCTGTATGGCACAGCGAATGTAGTCACAGAGCAAAACCGAAGAATTTCCCTGTTCCGCTGGGATGGTGGTACTTGTCCTAGTCATCTCTTCCAGATATGATAGTAACCGCCTCAATCTTGGATTTACATCCTCAAAGTCAAGCTCAAAAATTATACGCATCATTTTTGATATCCTTTTCTTTCTCAAACTTCTTTAACATTTGTGGGTAGCCCCACCAATTTGTCGTTATTTTATGTCTGCGCTGAAGTGTGAAAAAAGACTATTTTCTCAATCCCTAGGTATTTATATAATGAGAACACCATTTTCCTTTCAATTCGGTTTAATTTTGCCCCTTTATATTACGTTTTATAACAAATATAAGCCCAAAATCAACTTTTTTTGCGTCAGGAATACATTTTTTCCATATAAAATTGCTAGAGTAATGAAAAGATTTCTTAACTTTGCACTCAGTTAGCATTAAAAATCTTTAACGGTTTTCAAGGTATGAGAGTTTAAGGTATCTCTCGCAGATAAGTTCGCGGGGAACTTATCCCTTTATACAGTTAGTGTTTTTAAGTTCGCAGAGCGTTACTAAAGTAATATTTTTTTACAAAATTGTGGCGTGATTGTAGCAAAAAATGAGAGTGTTTTATTATATTAATTTAACAGAGATTTTTTATGAAAAAAAGAATCATGCTTTTCTTTGCTTGCCTTTTCGCAATGGCAAGTATGGCAATGGCTCAGTCTAAGGTATCAGGTAATGTTACCTCTTCCGAAGACGGTCTGCCTATCGTAGGAGCCTCTATCATGGTCAAGGGTACCACTACTGGTACTGTAACAGACCTGGATGGTAACTTCACCATCACTGGCATTCCTAGTTCTGCAAAGACTCTGGTTGTTTCATACGTAGGTATGAAGACCAAGGAAGTTGCAATCAAAGCAAATTTGAACATTGTGCTGGACCCAGACCAGGAAGTCCTGGAAGAGGTTGTGGTAACTGCTCAGGGTCTTACCCGTAAGGATAAGTCTATCGGTTACGCAGCTCAGAAGGTTGATGGTGAGAAACTTCAGATAGCTCGCCAGACCGACCTGGGTAACGCATTGGCAGGTAAGATTGCCGGTGCTCGTTTCGTAGGTGGTTCCGGTGCATCTTTCGATTCTGGTTCTATCGTTTTGCGTGGTACTAACGGTTGGTCAAGCCCTGCAGGTTCTGAGCCTATCTACGTTATCGATGGTACTATCACCAACAAGAACGCCCTGAACATGGACGATGTTGCATCTATCAACGTATTGAAGGGTGCTGCAGCAACTGCACTTTACGGTTCTCAGGGTGGTAACGGTGCCGTTATCGTAACTACTAAGAGTGCTGCTATGGACGACGGTAAGGGTCACATTGACTTCAGCCATACTACTCAGTGGGAATCTTACGTAGACTATCTGGATATGCAGAAGCTCTATGGTGGTGGTTCTCTGGGTGCCGACGGTGCTATCGATGGTAACGATCCTTCTTTGTCTAACGTTGATACCATGGGTCCTGAATACCTGTTTGGTGAGTATTATGGCAAGGATGCAAACGGTGCATACTACTATGACTACTACTCTGATGAGTCTTGGGGTCCACGTTACGATGCTAAGGTAAGCTGGGCTGACCCATTGTACTTGGATGGCGTACGTTCTACTCCTTCTAAGTGGGTACATGGCTTGGATTTGGCTGACTTGTGGCGTACTGGTACTACCAACACTACTAACGTCGCTTTCTCTAAGAGCAACAAGGGTAACAACACTCGTGTCTCTTTCACTAACACTGACCGTCAGGGTATCCAGTATAACTCTTTCGCAAAGCGTCGCTACCTGACTGCAAAGACTACTTTCCAGCCAACTAAGTGGATGAACGTATCTTTGGACTACAAGTTCACATGGCGTAAGACTCGTAACTCTGCAGGTACCGGTTATGGTGCTTTGTACTCTGAGTACACTCAGTGGGGTCAGACTAACGTGAACCTGAAGGACTACATCAATGACTATATGCGTCCAGATGGTACAATCCGTACTTGGAACATCACTAGCCAGAAGAACAGCACTGCAATGTTCCACGAGAACCCATTTGCAATGATGAACGAGCGTAACAGTGAGTCTGTATACACTTGGAACGTTATCTCTGGTGATGTTGAAATCCTGTTGCCTTACAACTTCAAGGCTGGTTTCCGTGTAAACGCAAACTTGCGTAACGAACACAGCGAGACCAAGAACCCTAACGGTTTGCCACAGGCATATACCCCTGGTTATTCTCAGAGCCAGAACTGGTTATCTGATATGACCATGACCGGTCGTCTGACTTGGAACGGTCGTTTCATGGAGGATCAGCTGACTGTTGATGCTGCTGCATTCGGTGAGGAGCGTCAGTACCACTATGGTACACTGTCGGGCAGTACTTCTAAGGGTTTGGCTATTCCAAACTTCTTCAACCTGTCTAACTCTGTAGACTATGCTTCAACCTCTAACAGTGAGAATCACTACATTACCCGTGCTGCTTACGCTAACGTAACCATGGGCTTCAAGGATACTTACTTCTTGGATGCTAACGTCCGTAACGACTGGGATTCTCGTCTTTCTAAGAGCGACAACAGCTTCCTCTATGGTGGTGTGTCAGCTTCTGTAATGCTGAACCAGTTCATAAAGAACGTAAAGTGGCTGAACTACTGGAAACTCCGTGCATCTGCTGCACAGGTAGGTTCTACCTTGGGCACTTATGACTTGTCTGACTATTTCAACACCAGCAAGTATAACAGCGACATGACTCTGTACAACCGTACTACCTTGATCAACAAGGAAATCAAGCCTACTATCTCTACTTCTTATGAGATTGGTACTGAGTTCCGTTTGTTCAACAACCGTTTCTGGGGTGATATCAACTGGTACACTCAGGACACTAAGAACCAGATCTTGAGCTTGTCAGTTCCTTTCCAGACTGGTTATTCTTCTCGTCAGATCAATACCGGTTTGGTTCGTAACCGCGGTATTGAGGTAAGCTTGGGTGCTACTATCATCAAGAGCCGCAACTTCCAGTGGGATTTGGACTTGAACCTGTCTCACAACCAGAATACATTGGTTGAGCTCGGTGGTGGTGAAACCAAATACTCAATGGGTTACAACTCATTCGGTTCTTACGCACGCTGGTACACTTATGCTGTTGAGGGTAAGCCTATCGGTGAGATCTACGGTGGTGGTCACTTGAAGCGCGACGATCAGGGCCGCTTGATCCTGGCTAAGACTTCTTCTGCTGCATGGGGTGGTGGTTACATGCCACAGTGGCAGGTAATTTCTCCAGACGATCAGATTGAAGCTGGTCAAAGTGCTGGTAACTATCAGGCTGACCTGAGCGGTGGTTTCGGTACTACTCTCCGCTACAAGCAGTTCCACCTGGGTATGAACTTCGACTTCTTGATTGGTGGCCAGATTGCATCTTGGACTAACATGTACGGTGAAGTTTCTGGTATCCTGAACTCTTCTGCTAAGATCAATGACCGCGGCGTTAACGAGCGTGAGCCATTGTCTAAGGGTGGTGGTGTACACTTGACCGGTGTTGACGCACAGGGCAACCCAGTTGACACTTATGTAAATGCATATCAGTACTATCATACCAAGTATAACGACTCTGAGGCTTACATCTATGATCGTACATACTTGAAGCTTCGTGAGATTTCTATGGGTTATTCTTTGAGCAAGAAGCAGCTGAGCAAGATCTTTAACGGCTTTGTTAACAGCGCTAGCTTGTCATTCGTAGCAACTAACCCATGGTTGATCTACTCTGCAATTCCAAACGTAGATGGTTCTGAGGTTACTGGTACTTCTTACGAAGGTGGTTCTACCGGTTCTACTCGTTCATTCGGTTTGACTGTTAAGCTTGGTTTCTAATTAACACTAAAAGGAGAATAAAGATATGAAATATATTAAATCATTTGCAGCATCAATGGTATTGGCTAGCGCTATGCTGGCTACCAGCTGCGATCCAAGCGATTTCGGAGATATCAACGAGACTCCAAATAGCCCTACTAAGAGCTTCACTTACATGATGTTCAAGGATGCAGCTATGTATACCCGTAACTTCATCATGACCAGCTCAAGCTTTGACCCATGGCCAGCAGAATGGTCTGGTTACCTGTCAGAGGCTAAGAATGACCAGTACGGTGGTCTGGATGCTACTTCTACTTATAGTGCATCTACCTACTACACTCGTGTTATCCGTGGTTTGAACTCTATCATCGAAGCTAACAATGACCCAGCACAGAACACCACTACTGCAGTAACTGCATTTGGTTCTAACAACAACCAGATTGGTGTTTGTATGACCCTGCGTTCATACTTCTTCATGAACATAACTGATATCTTGGGACCTATCGTTTACACACAGGCATATCAAGTATATGGTGACAACCCAATCTGGGAGCCTGCTTACGATACACAGAAGGAAGTTTACGCTGCATTGGACAAGGATCTTTGCGATGCTTACGCCATGATGGATGAGAAGGGTAGCTTGAGCAGTAGTCACGATATCTTCTTCCATGGCGATGTCTCAAAGTGGAAGAAACTGAATGCTTCAATCCGTATGATGCTGGCTATCAAGTTGGCTGACGTAGCTCCTGCAGAGGGTAAGGCTCGTTTCGCTAAGGCTTATGCTGATGGCGCTATGACCGACGCTGCTGACAGCTTCACTTATACCTTTACCACTAACGCTACTTCTTGGTTCTACTCTATCGGTTGCAAGGATGCTGCTAGCCAGAACGTTTACTTCGCACCTAACAAGGTTCTTGTTGATGCTTTGAAGGAGTATCAGGATCCACGTTTGTTCACTTATGCAACTGTAGGTGTAAGCCGTTATGCATATCTGGGTTCAGTTGCAGGTGCTACTGACGAGTATGACTTCAACGCTTACAAGGGTATCCCTAGCGGCTTGAGCGGAAACTCTACAGTAGGTCGTGCAAAGGTAGGCGCTTGCTCTACTGCTCCTAAGTACTGCGAGCCACAGGCTACCTATGGTCTGATTACTGCTGCTCGTACCTTGCTTTGCGAGGCAGAGGCTGCTACCCTGGGTTGGATTGACCCTTCAAAAGCTTCTGAACTGTATGAGGCTGGTATCAAGGCTTCATTCGACTTCGAGGCTAAGAGTGATGGTGCTTGGGGTGGCAAGTTCAAGGCTGCTGACTATATTGCAGCTCACCCACTGCCACAGGACAAGGATGCAGCTCTGAAGGAAATTGCTATGCAGCGTTTCTTGGCAGGTTTCTTGACCGATGGTATTCAGGCTTGGGCAGACTGGCGTCGTTGCAACGTTCCTACAATGCCTATCTACGATAAGCCAGCTTCACTGGGCCACTATACTTATCCTAACCGTCTGGCATTTGGTTCTAGCGACTACTCTACAAACGGTGATAATTTGGAGGTTGCCTTGAAAGATTTGAGCAATGGCGTGGATGATCCATGGAGCCGCGTATGGTGGGATGTTGCTGATAATGAGTGTCCTGTTATTAAGTGGACTGAATAATATCAACTACGCACAATACGATTTTTAAATAATAAAAGAGGGTAATCCTTATGGGTTATCCTCTTTTTTTTGTATTATCCCCTTTGTCATTCTGAACGAATGTGAAGACGTTATTCTCTGCAATTACCCCTTATGTCATTCTGAACGAAAGTGAAGAATCTCGTCCAATCCAGTGGCGGAATATTGGACGAGATTCTTCGTTTTCACTCAGAATGACAATTAAATAGAAGTAAAGAATGACAGTCTACTTTGACAATCTGATAGGAAATGATTTATTTATGCTTGCTGTGTAATATCAAAACCTATGGATTCTACAGCTTGAATAATCTCTTCTGGCTTGAATTCACCATGAACTACAGCCTCTTCTTTCTCCAGGCTTACCTGTGCTTCCTCTACGCCTGGGACACCTAAGATGGCTTTCTCTACACTGGCGCGACAGTGGTTGCAGTTCATGCCCTTTACGCTGAAAGTCAATGTAATGTCATCGTCGCAATCACAGTGACAGGAGCAGGATTCTCCTTCTTCGTGCTCATGGCAGTGGCAGTGACCGCAGGAGCACTCGTCCTTAAAGAACCACTTGCGTGCAAATGCATGAACCAAAAGCAGGAACATGAGAATGGTACAACCAATGTTGAAATAGGCTGGGGTAGTGTGGCAGCAGTCGCCCACAATAGCAGTCAGGCTGCTGGTGAACCACTCACGAGGCAACAGATAGTCGATGCCCAAGCCAAAGAGAATGGCACCACCCACAATAGCTGTGAGGTACAGAATGAGCGTGCGCTTTCCCAATACCTTATTAATAACTAAGATAGAAGCCACGTTACAAGCAGGACCCGCCATGAGCAGCACCAGTGCAGTACCAGGTGACAAACCCTTGAGCATGAGCGCCACGGCAATAGGAATAGAGCCGGTAGCACACAGATACATAGGAATGGCGCAAGCCAGGACAATGAGCATGCTCAGCAGTGAGTTATCCTTAAACAACGCAAAGAAGCTATCTGGCACCAGTACGGTGATAAGGCCTGCTACAATCAGACCCATGATAAGCCACTTGCCAATATCCTGCATCATCTCCACAAATGCATAGTGCAAGGCTTCCTTGATGCGCTCCCAGAAAGATTTGTGTTCATGTGCATGAACCTGAGCGGTTGCCGTTGCAGTAGCCTCTTCTTTATCGCCAAGCACGTTCACCAGCTGTCCACCAAATAAAGAAGTGAGCAGTGCCACGATAGGGCGGATGATGGCAAAAGGCAAGCCTAAGAGTGAGTAGGTTGCAATGATGGAATCCACACCCGTCTGTGGGGTAGCGATGAGGAAAGACACCGTAGCACCCTTAGATGCACCCTCCTTACGCAGCGACATGGCTGTAGGGATTACGCCACAAGAGCATAAAGGCAGTGGAACACCAAATAATGCTGAATAAAGCACACTCTTGAAATTGTTTCCAGCCAGGTACTTGCTGTACACCTGGTTTGGAATAAACGCATGCATCAGACCTGCCAGGAAGAAACCCAAAAGCAGGTAAGGTGACATTTCATTAATCAAATCTATTATTTCTTCCATTTCTCCGAATTTTTGTGCAAATATACAGTATTTCTTCTGCAAGCAAATTGCAAACCGAGAACAAGTGTGAATAAATGCTAATAGAACAAGAATAATATGAAAACTTTTTGGCTCAAGAAAGTTTTCTGTATAATTTTGTATCGGAAAAGAAGGGCTAGTATGTTAGAGGTAAAGATTCAATCAGGAAGAACAGAGGTGCATGAGCATATCATAGATGTGGCTGCAGAGCAGTTCCGCGTGAACGGAATCCGCAGTGTGCGCATGGATGATATTGCATCGCTTGTAGGCATTTCCAAGCGAACCCTTTACGAGGAATTTGAAGATAAGGAGACTTTGCTGAAAGCCGTGCTGGTGAAGTATAAGGGCATTATGAACCGGGAACTTACGGATATCTGCAACACCAGCAGCAATACACTGGAGATTATCCTCCGGATTTTTGACTATCATCTGCGTTTTATGCGTGATACCAACCCTAAGTATTTCCTGGACATGCAGCGCTATCCGGATTTGGTGGCACAGTTCCATGAAACCCGCCAGAGTCATCAGGAGCAGGCCCGCCTTTTCATTCAAAGAGGCATAGATGAGGGCTCTTTCCGAAAGGATTTCAATGTAGAGGTGTTCCTGAGGATGCATAAATCCATGTCGGATAACATGAAGGCACTGGTAGCTGATATGGAATTCTATGATGTTTTCCGCAGCACCATCATGGTAGCCTTGAGAGGCATAAGCACCCCTATGGGGCTGAAGCAGCTGGATGAGTTCCTAGAGCGTATGGATAAGGAAATTAAGAAATAATATAATAAGGTAATAATAAATACAATGAATATGATCAAAAAAGGTTTTTTAGGTAAAACATGGCTCATGCTGTTAGCTGTAATCCCATTTACGGCAAACGCACAGGAGCAGGCCAAACTGGATCTGACTCTGGAGAAAGCCATTGAGATTGCATTGGCCGAGAACCCTACCATGAAGGTAGCCGGCGATGACATTGAGTTGAAGAAACTGGCCGACAAGGAGGCATGGCAGAATCTGTTGCCTCAGATTTCAGCTTCGGCATCTTTCAATCATAACTTCAAGATCCAGACTATCGTCATGGGTGGTCAGTCATTCAAGATGGGTACTGAGAATAATGCAAACGGTGGTGTCTCTCTGAGCATGCCTCTCTTTGCTCCATCCATCACCCGTATGATGAAGATGACCAAGGATGATATCCTGGCTGCCGAGGAGAAGGCTCGCGCATCTAAGCTGGACTTGATTAACCAGGTAACCAAGGCTTACTATCAGCTCATGCTGGCACAGGATAGTTATGCTGTACTCCAGAAGAGCTACAAGCAGGCCGAGGATAACTTCAACGTAGTGAGCGCTAAGTTCAATCAGGGTTCCGTAAGTGAGTACGATAAGATTACTGCCGAGGTACAGAAGCGTAACCTGTGGCCTAACGTGGTAAGTACTGAGAACGGTATCCGTCTGGCTAAGCTGCAACTGAAGGTGCTCATGGGCATCACTGCCGATGTGGACCTGAACGTAACTGACAAGCTGGAGAACTATCAGGACAACGTGTTCTCAAACCTGTCTGCTAATGAGACAAATGATTTGAGTAACAACACCACCTTGCGCCAGTTGGACCTGAATGCCAAGCTGCTGGCTCATCAGGTTCGTATCCAGAAGGCTAACTATCTGCCAACCTTGTCACTGGCAGGAAGCTGGAGCTACACCTCTATGGCAAACGACTTCAAGATTTTCCACTACACATGGAATCCTTATGTATATGGTGCATTGAGCTTGTCCATTCCAATCTACAAGGCTACCACCTCTACCAAGATCAAGAGCGCAAAGCTGCAGTTGGCTCAGTTGAACGAGACCCGCCTGAACACCGAGCGTCAGCTGAACATGCAGGCTACTGCTTACCGTCAGAACATGCATGCCAGCACAGAGCAGGTCATGTCAAACCGCGAGGCTATGTCACAGGCACAGAAGGCACGCGATATCTCTGAGAAGCGCTATCAGGTAGGTGCAGGCACCATGCTGGAGCTGAACCAGAGCGAGGTGGCACTGACCCAGAGCCAGTTGACTTACTGCCAGAGCATCTATGATTTCATGACTGCCAAGGCAGACCTGGACTATGTTTTAGGACGTGAACAATAATTCAAGTAGGATAATAAGAAAAAATATAGAGCAATGAAGAAAATTCAATGGATGGCGCTGGCAGCTGTAGCTGTAATGATGAGCGCTTGCGGCAGCAAGGAACAGACTGCTGCTACTGTAGAAGAGGCTCCAAAGGTAAAGGTTGCCAAGGTAGAGACCCGCGATGTGGACCAGATTGAGGTCTATACCGCTACTGTAGAGAGTGACGTGAAGAACAATATTGCTCCTCAGCAGTATCTTCGTATTGAGAAGATCTATGCCGAGGTAGGTCAGCGTGTGGCTAAGGGCCAGGTATTGGTACAGTTGGATGCAAACAACCTGAACCAGTTGAAGCTTCAGATGGAGAACGCTAAGGTTTCTTTCAACCGTGTAGATGAGTTGTATAAGGTAGGTGGCGTGAGCAAGGCAGAGTGGGATAACGCAAGCATGCAGCTGAACGTAATGCAGACCCAGTATAAGAACCTGTTGGAGAACAGCCAGTTGCGCAGCCCTATCAGTGGTGTTGTAACTGCACGTAACTATGATAATGGTGATATGACTGGTCAGCTGCCTATCTTGGTGGTAGAGCAGGATCAGCCAGTGAAGATGGTCATCAACGTATCTGAGAACTACTACCCAGTCATGAAGAAGGGTATGAAGGTGAACGTAACACTGGATACCTATGGTGAGGAAGTATTCCCAGGTGTGGTAGATATCATCACTCCTGCTGTGAACGCATCTACTCATACATTCCCAGTAGAGATTCGCGTAGCAAATGCTGACAAGCGTGTACGCCCAGGTATGTTCGGTCGTGTAACCGTAACCTATGGTACTAACAACCACGTAGTAGTTCCAGACGAGGCTATCGTTAAGCAGGCAGGTGCCGGTGACCACTATGTATATGTCCTGAACGGTAACACCGTATCTTATAATAAGGTAACCCTGGGTCGCCGTATGGATACACTGTACGAGATCATCGACGGTGTAGAAAATGGTGCAACAATTGTCGTAGCTGGCCAGAACAAGTTGGCTAACGGCATGAAGGTTGAGGTTGTAAAGTAATTGTCTAAGACTTAAATTTTTAAGAATATGAGTTTATACGAAGGAGCAGTAAAGAGACCTATCATGACCACGTTGTGTTTCGTGGCCATCATGATCCTGGGTCTTTTCTCCTTATCAAAACTGCCAGTAGACTTGACTCCAGATATTGAGACCAATATGCTGATGGTCATGACCTACTACCCTGGTGCGGCAGCCGATGATATTGAGAACAACGTAACTCGTCCGTTGGAGAACACCCTGAACTCAGTAGAGCACTTGAAGCACGTGACTTCAACCTCTAGTGAGAATACCTCAGTGGTAACCCTGGAGTTCGAGTTCGGTTATGATATTGATGCGTTGACAAACGACGTTCGCGACAAGCTGGATATGGTAAGCGATGCGCTTCCTGATGCATGTCAGAAGCCTATCATCTTCAAGTTCAGTACCGATATGATTCCTATCGTCATCCTTTCCGTACAGGCACAGGAAAGTCAGGCTGCCCTGTACAAGATTCTGGATGAGAACGTAGCAAACCCATTGGCACGTATCGACGGTGTAGGTACCGTATCTGTAGCCGGTGCGCCAGAGCGCGAAATCAACGTCTATATGGACCCACAGAAGATGGAGGCCTATAATGTAGGTGTTGAGCAGGTAAGCCAGGCTATCTCTGGTGAGAACCGCAACATGACTGGTGGTACTTTCGATATGGGTAGCAAGACCTATACCCTGCGTATGGAGGGTGAGTTCAATGACCCACAGGAGATGCAGAACCTGATTGTAGGTCGTAGCCAGACAGGTGCTGCAGTCTATCTGCGTGATGTGGCTCGTATTGTGGATGGTGTGGAAGAGCGTGCTCAGAAGGCGTTCAACAACGGAGTCCAGGGTGCGATGATCATCGTCCAGAAGCAGAGTGGTGCCAACAGTGTGCAGATTGCCGAGGCTGTTCAGGCTAAGTTGCCAGAACTGCAGAAGCAGTTGCCTTCAGACGTAAAGCTGGGTATTATTGTTGATACCTCTGAAAATATCTTGAACACCATCGACTCACTGGTAGAGACCATCTGCTATGCGATGCTGTTCGTAATCTTGGTTGTGTTCGTGTTCCTGGGCCGTTGGCGTGCTACAGTCATCATCTGTATCACCATCCCAATGTCTCTGATTGCCTCTTTCATCTATCTGTATGTAACAGGCGGTTCACTGAACATGATCTCCCTCTCTTGTTTGTCTATCGCAATTGGTAACGTGGTGGATGACGCCATCGTAGTCTTGGAGAACGTAACCACCCACATTGAGCGTGGTTCTGATCCTAAGCAGGCTGCTATCCACGGTACTAATGAGGTGGCAATCTCCGTAATTGCATCTACACTGACCATGATTGCCGTATTCTTCCCATTGACCATGGTAACCGGTATGGCTGGTATCCTGTTCAAGCAGTTGGGTTGGATGATGTGTGTGATCATGACCGTATCTACTGTAAGTGCATTGAGTTTCACCCCAATGCTATGCGGTCAGATGCTCCGTTTGCAGAAGAAGCCTAACAAGTTGTTCTTGGCATTCTACAAGCCAATCCAGAATTTCCTGGATAAACTGGATGCTGCTTATGCCCGTCTGCTGATGTATGCTGTACGTCACCGCTGGACCGTATTGAGCACTTGTATCATCACAGCTGTAGTACTGGTAGCGCTGACTGCAGGCTCACTGAAGTCTGAGTTCTTCCCATCAAACGATAACGGCCGAATTGGTGCTACCGTTGAGTTGCCTATTGGTTCCCGTGTAGAGAAGGCCGAGGTGCTGGCAGCTAAACTGGAGAATATGTGGAGAGAGCGTTGGCCAGAGTACTTCAAGACCATCAACTACCGTGTAGGTCAGGCAGGTACCAACAGTACCTTCGCATCACTGCAGTCAAATGGTGCCCACATTATTTCATTCAACATGTCTCTGGTGAACTCAACCGAGCGTGAGGAAGGTCTTGCTTCTATCTGTGACCAGATGCGTGAAGACTGTAAGGCTATCCCTGAGATTGCCAAGTATCAGGTGCTGATGGGTGGTCAGCAGAGCGCTATGGGTGGACAGAGTGCCCCAACCTTTGAGATTTATGGTTATGACATTGAGGCTACCTCTAAGATAGCACAGGCATTGGCAGATAGCTTGAAGCACACCCCTGGTTTTGTGGAGGTTACTATCTCCCGAAGCGACAATGAACCACGTTTCAACGTAAACTTCGACCGTGAGAAGCTGGCGCTTCACGGACTGACCTGGACCACAGCATCAAGCTACGTGATGAACCGTATCTATGGTTCTACCGCAGCAAAATACCGTGAGGATGGTGAGGAGTACGATGTACGTGTACGCTATGAACCTAACAAGCGTATCAGCATTGAGGACGTGGAGAACATCATGATTACCACTCCAACCGGTGCTTCAGTACGTGTTCGTGACCTGGGTACCGTAGAGGAGACTGAGATGCTTCCTACCATTGAGCGTAAGGACCGTCAGCGTGTAGTAACCGTAACCGGTACACTGGCAGACCGCGTGGCTATGTCCGATGGTGTTGAGGCTGGTTTGGCTATCATCAACAAGATGGAGCTCCCAGAAGGTGTATTTGCACAGGTAGCAGGTTCTTACGAGCAGCAGATGGATTCACAGCGCGACCTGGGTACCCTGTTCGTCCTGATTGTGATCTTGGTGTTCATCGTAATGGCTGCACAGTTTGAGTCTATGACTTACCCATTCATCATCATCCTGGCAATCCCATTCGCACTGGTAGGTATCTTGGTATCTCTGGTTATTACCGGAACAAACCTGAACATCATGTCCATGATGGGTGGTATCATGCTGGCAGGTATCGTAGTAAAGAACGGTATCGTGCTCATCGACTATACTCAGTTGATGCGTGAGCGTGGTATGGGTTACATCACATCAGCCGTAACTGCTGGCCGTAGCCGTCTTCGTCCTGTATTGATGACCACACTGACCACCGTCTTAGGTATGGTTCCTATGGCTGTAGGTTCTGGTGTAGGTGCAGAGATGTGGCGCCCACTGGGTATCTCCGTAATCGGTGGTTTGACTATCGGTACCCTGATGACCCTGATTTATGTACCAACCATGTTCTGTATGTTCGGTGCAACAGGTATCAAGAGACAGCGTAAGGCTCTGCGTGAGAAGCGTGAGTTGAACGAGTACTACCTGGCACATAAGGACAAGATGGTTCGTGACCGTGTACACAAGAAGATTGAAGATTAACCTTTAAAACGAAGAAACAATGAAATCAGTAATGATAATGTGCGATCAGGCTTTCCAGGAGAAAGTGGTAGATATTTTGACCCGTATGAACTGTCGTGGTTTCAGCTGCTTCCCACAGGTACAGGGCCGTGGTTCCAAGACCGGTGAGCCTCATTATGGCACTCACGCTTGGCCATCCATGTGTTCCGCTATCCTGACTGTGGTAGATGACGCAAAGGTTGATCCACTGTTGGAAAAGCTGCATGCACTGGACGTTGAGACCGAGATGTTAGGTCTGCGTGCCTTTGTATGGAATGTTGAGAAAACAATTTGATACCAACACTCTAAATAGAGAAAGCGGGGTACTCTTAGTGAGTACCTCGTTTTTTTTATGTATTTTTGCACCCAATATGAAAAATAAGCTTATCCGCACGTTTCTGCTGCCACTCATGGTACTGCTGGGGTTAGGAGCACTCATGTTCCTGCCTGAGCTTGAAGTGTGTGGATTTAAGCTCAAGCCCGTGAACCTGCTCTCCGATGTGGGTGTGGACTTTTATGACTTGGAAGAAGAGGAGGCTCCGATACTGGATACCATACCTGTGGTGAAGCCACCCTTCCAGCTGGAGTGCCCAGAAGGCGTGACCCTGATAGATGACTACAGTGAACAGCCATCGGATTCTGCCTGCTTTATAGGAAGAGGTATGAACCGTTTCTATGAGCTGTTAGGTAAGATCGGGCGCTTGGGAAGACCTGTGCGCATTGCCTATTTTGGCGATTCATTCATAGAAGGCGATATCCTGACCGATGAACTCCGTGGTGAACTGCAGAGTGAATACGGAGGCTCAGGAGTGGGATTTGTAGATATAGCATCGGCTACAGCCGGTTTCCGACAGTCCGTGAGAGCCACATCTAAAGGCTGGAGCTCCCACTGCATTACAGATTCTGTGTGGTTTGACCGCTCCCGTCAAGGCATAGCGGAGCGCTATTATCTGGCTAAACGTGCCGCATGGGTGACCTTAAACGGTATCCCAGCGCATCAGCGTTTGCACCAAGATACTTGCGCCGTTTCCCAGATTCTCTTCCGTAGTCCTGAGGGTGTTACGGTCACAGCACGCATCAATGGAGGAGAGACACAAACCTTCGATGCCCTCCCATCTGATGAGATTCAGGCTTTAGGCGTGAGAGGAAAGATAGGAAAAGTGACCTGGAGTGTAGCCGATTCCACCAGCACCACATTCTATGGTGTCACCATGGACGGTGAAGAAGGCATCATTCTGGATAACTACAGTTTGCGTGGCAGTAGCGGACTGACCATACGTACTATTCCTGATTCTACTTTGGTGGAATTTAATAAGGTGCGTCCCTATGATTTGGTAGTACTGCAGTTTGGCTTGAATGTGGCCAAGTCCAATAAAATCCATTATGGCGATTATGAAAACCGCATGCAACGCATCATGAAGAAACTGGCTGCCGCTTTTCCTGAAGCAGGATTCCTGATTGTGAGCGTAAGCGATAGAGGGGAGAACAGGAACGGAGAGGTGGTTACCATGCGAGGCATAGAGCAACTGGTGAGCTATCAGCAGCAATTGGCCTTCCATACGGGAACAGCCTTCTGGAACATGTTCCAAGCCATGGGTGGAAAGGGCAGTATGGCACAGTTTGCAGATACCATTCCGGCATTGGCCAATAAAGATTACACGCACCTGAACTTCCGGGGAGGAAGACATTTGGGAAACTTGCTCTTCAAGGCCATAAAAGCCGGAAAGAAAAATTACGAGAAAAGGAGGGAATATGAAGCACGCTAACTGGATACTCCTCTGCCTTTTCTTGATGTGCTGCATATCACTGCAGGCTCAGGATGAGAAACCTAAGCAGCTGGCATCGGAAGAATTGTGGAAAGAACTTCCGGATTTAGACCGGGCACTCTCTGACAGTGTGCCATTGGATACCAGTACGGTCATCTTGTCGAATATCCAGATTCCACGTTCATTCATGCGCACTCGTCCCAATGAGCTGCTGCATGCTGCATACATGGACGATTTCTTCCATAAGGTAGCCAACCGTAAAAACAAGAGTGTGAGGGTGGTACATCTGGGAGATTCCCATGTGAGAGGTCATGTGCTTCCTGTAGCCGTGCGCAAGAAACTGGAGGAAGCCTGGGGTGGTGAAGCCATGGTTTCCACTAAGATAACCTATCAGACATCGGCATACGCTCAGGAAACAGGGGAGAATGGTTTTATTTTCCATGCCTTAGGTAAAAACGGAGCTACACTTACCTATTTCCAAGATGAGGCTGTGTTGAGAGAAGTGGCAAGCCTGCATCCCGACTTGGTCATCCTGAGCTTGGGAACCAATGAGAGCCACGGGAAATTCGATGGCGCTTCCTATCAGCTAGCCTTAGCCGATTTCCATCAGCGATTATGTGCGCTTTGCCCTGGTGTCACCTTACTTCTTACCACCCCTCCTGGAAGCTACAAGCGCAGGATGCCAAATAGAGTAGGAGGTCAAGTTGCTGCAAGTCAGCGCAGTTTTGCAGCAAGTCACAAGCTCCCCGTTTGGGATCTATATGAGATTGTAGGTGGAGACGTGCGTGCCTGTATGAACTGGCGTAATGCCCGCATGATGGCAAAAGATGGTGTTCACTATACCCATGAGGCGTATAATTTGCAAGGAAATCTTTTAGGAGAAGCTATCCTGAAAGCCTATAATGAATCAATGAAGCGATGGACAAAATAGAAGCAATTATTCAACACTTGGACTGGAATCTGGTTTTAGGTCAGCTGACTTATAACCCTAAGGCTCCGCTGATTTTCAGCACTGGCCTTTTCCTTTTCCTGTTTGTGGGTTTTGCGCTGGTGTATAACCTCTTGCGCAATACCCAGACCCTTCGCATCTTGTTTGTCACGCTGTTTTCCTATTACTTCTACTATAAGAGCAGTGGCTTTTATTTCTTCTTGCTGGCTATTGTGACTTGTACGGACTGGTTGATTGCCCGTGCTATCTATGATATCCAGTTGGATGATCAGACAGGAGAACGGAAACTGCATTCGCACAGAGCCTTACAACGTGGATATGTGTTCCTGAGCCTACTCATAGACCTGGGATTACTGGCCTATTTCAAGTACACAAATTTCTTCTGTGCATTCTTCATCCCATTGTGGGGAGGGCATTTTGAGCCATTGGATATCTTCTTGCCAGTGGGAATCTCGTTCTTTACTTTCCAGTCGCTTAGCTATACCATTGATATTTACAGAGGAGAGCTGAAACCATTGAAGAATCTGCTGGATTATGCTTTTTATGTGAGCTTCTTCCCTCAGTTGGTGGCAGGACCTATTGTACGCGCTAGGGATTTTGTACCCCAAATCAGAAAGCAGCTGCTGGTTACGAATGAAATGTTTGGCAAGGGTGTCTTCCTGATTATAGCCGGTCTGTTCAAGAAAGCCGTCATTAGTGATTACATCAGTGTGAATTTCGTGGAGCGCATATTTGATAATCCAAGTCTGTATTCTGGATTAGAGAACCTGCTGGGTGTGTATGGATATACCTTGCAGATCTATTGCGATTTCTCTGGATATTCTGATATGGCCATAGGTATAGCCCTGCTTTTGGGATTCCATTTTCCGCAGAACTTTAATTCCCCTTACAAGAGTGACTCCATTACCGATTTCTGGAGACGCTGGCATATCAGTCTATCTTCCTGGTTAAGGGATTACCTCTATATATCATTAGGTGGAAACCGTAAGGGCGAGTTCCGTACTTATCTGAACTTGGTCATTACCATGCTCTTGGGTGGTTTGTGGCATGGAGCCAACTGGAATTTCATACTGTGGGGAGCATTGCATGGCGTGGCGCAAGCTGTATATAAATTCTACAGCAAGTTGCGGGGATACGGAAAGAATTACCATCCAACAGGCTTGAAGCGGGTGTTCTCTGTATTCGTGACCTTCCATTTTGTGGCATTCTGCTGGATTTTCTTCCGCAACAGTACGTTGGAAAACTCATGGGTGATGCTGGAGCAGATGGCAACCAACTTTAACCTGGCCCTTTTCCCACAGTTGGTCGATGGCTATGGAGCCGTACTGGGACTCATGCTGTTAGGCTATGTGCTGCATTTCCTTCCAGATAGTTGGTATATGAAATGCGAAAGAGGAGTAATCCGCTTACCCCTCCTTCTACAAGCTCTATTAGTGATTGCTGTCATCTTCCTGGTTATCCAGGTAAAGAGCAGTGATATTCAGCCATTTATTTATTTCCAATTCTAACCAGGTATCCTTTTACAAAATCCAGGATGAGTTTGAAGGACGCCTCAAAGCCCAGTTTGGAGATGTTGATGCACAGGTCATAACTTTCCGAAGCGCCCCAAGTCTTTCCGGTATAGTAGTTATAGTAGTTGCGACGGGTGTTCTCTGCTTTCTTGAGCAGTTTCTCTGCTTCTTCCAGCGATATTCCCTTGCGCTGGCTTACATGCTCAATGCGCTCGGATTCATCGGCAGCAATAAAGATATTGATGCAGTGAGGGTAGTCGCGCAAGATATAATCTGCGCATCGGCCTACAAAGATGCAAGATTCCTTCTCGGCACACTTACGTATGGCTTCACTCTGGAACTGGAACAGAGACTCCTCACTCAATACATTGGAGCAGAAAGACTCTCCAGAGGTGGTTCCAAACAAGAAACGCATGTGCATCAAATTGTCCAGCAGTCCCTTATTCTCATCGTTATGCTCAAAGAGCTCTTTGGCAAACCCACTCTCCTGTGCTGCAAGGTCAAGCAAACGCTTGTCATAGCAGTTAATCCCTAATTCTTGCGCCAGTCGCTCTGCAATTTTCTTGCCGCCACTTCCAAGCTGACGGCCAATGTTAATGACAAACTTCTCCATTAGATATCAGATTTAAGGGTTACAACTCCATTTTCACGCATCTTCCTGAAACTACGCATTTGTGCAAAAAGCATCCAGGCTGTAGTCAAGGTTGCCGCACAGTCGCTTGCTGCCATGGCATACCATACACCATCCAGTCCCAATAGCGGAGGGAAGAATATAACGCCAGGAAGAAGGAAGAGCAGCTGTCGGGTAAGCGACAAGAACGCACTCTTCTTGGCCATTCCAATGCTCTGGAAAAAGTTGGTGGTAGCTATCTGGAAGCCAATCACAGGGAAGAACATGACCATGATAGGCATGGCATGGTTTGCAATGACAATCAAATCATGGTCGCTTGTAAAGATCTTGGTGCAAGCCTCAGGGAAGAACACACCCACAATAAAGCCCATAGTGGTGCAGATGGTAGCATAGAAGATGGCATATTTCAGTACCTGCGTTACACGATTGTATTTCTGTGCGCCAAAATTATAACCCGCAATAGGCTGCATACCCTGGTTGATACCAATCACCAGCATGATGAAAATGAACAAGACACGGTTGGCTATACCATACGCACCAATACTCAAATCTCCTCCATAAGAAAGCAGTACGTTATTGATAATCAGTGTAACCAAGCAAGCACAACTGTTCATAAGGAAAGGAGACATACCAATACTGATAATACCCTTTACCAGTGGCATCTTGATCTGGAATATGCCTCTTTTCAGGTGCAGCAGCTCCTCGGGGTTACTCAGCATCTTAATCTGGAATACGAGTGCTAAAGCCTGTGCAAGTACAGTAGCCAATGCCGCACCACGGATACCTAATCCAAAGGTGTAAATGAACAATGGGTCCATGATGGTGTTCAAGACCACGGTGAAAAGGGTAGCACCCATAGCCAGTTTTGGCTTTCCGGCAGAACGCAAGACCGCATTCATACCAAAATACAAGTGAGTAATCACGTTACCCCACATAATGACCTCCATGTACTCTCTGGCATAAGGCATGGTATTCTCACTGGCACCAAAGAAGGTAAGGATAGGCTCCATGAAGATGAGGCAGACTGTAGCCAGGATGATACCCAGCATGATATTCATTGAGAATACATTACCTAATGCATTCTGTGCAGTCTTGAAATCACGCTGACCTAGCTTGACGGATATCATGGTGGCACCACCCACACCAACCATAGCGCCAAAAGCAGCGGAAAGGTTCATGATAGGGAAGGTGATTCCCAGTCCAGAGATGGCCATGGCTCCAACACCCTGACCAATGAAGATGGAATCCACCATATTATATATAGATGCTGCCGTTTGAGCAATGATAGCCGGAATGGCATAGCGCAGCAATAACTTTCCTACAGGTTCAGTCCCCAGTTCAGTAGGGGTTCTTTTCTCTTCCATATCTGTTTTTTCCTTTTTATTCATGCAAAGATAGCAAAAAGAATGCTCAATTGGAAAAAACTTAGTATATTTGCGCTATTATTATAGATTTAAAGTGCAAAATTGAAATGAAAAAGAATTTGTTTTATTTATTGAGCATGCTGTTCATGGCTATGCCATTTCAGGCAAATGCTCAAGAGCAGGCTCCAGCTGCTAAGCCTGTATCTTATCGCTTCCGCTTGCAGTTGACCGATAAGAAGGGTACTACCGGTAAGTTGAACAAGCCAGAGGCTTATCTGTCTAAGAAGGCTATCGAGCGTCGTCAGAAGCAAGGCTTGGGTATTGACTCTACTGACCTGCCTGTATCTGCTACTTACCTGAAGCAGCTCCGCAAGGATGGCCTGAAGGTGCATTGCGTAAGTAAGTGGAACAATACCGCAGTGGTAGAATTAGCAGACTCTATGCGTGGTGTACAGTTGGCTAATACCTATAAGTTTGTATCAGCTTCACGTTGCATCTGGAAGACTCCAACTCCAAAACCAGCTC
>JAUNHZ010000194.1 GCA_030523705.1 Bacteroidales bacterium | reverse complement strand
TGAAAGCCAACAAAGGCTTCTCTTTGATTGGTTATACTAAAATGGACTTAGGCATCGCCAAGTACCACTTTGAGATTGGAGCTGGTAAGGAAAACTTTGAATGGGCATAAAGAAATAAACAGATTATGGACGTATTTGAAATGAAATTCGCGAAGGTCTTTCCTCTTTTGATTGCCAAGGCAGAGAGGAAAGGTCGAACACGGAATGAAGTGTTCGAGGTTATCAAATGGCTCTTTGGGTACACCAAGGAACAGCTGGAAGCGTTGCTCGATAGTGAAGCTACTTATGGCGACTTCATAGATAACGCTCCGACCAAGAATCCAGTCAGGATGAACATCAAAGGAAGAATCTGCGGCATTAAGGTCGAAGAGATTGAAGATCCACGAATGAGAGATCTCCGCATCCTTGACAAGCTCGTGGATGAATTGGCAAAGGGTAAAGAACTAAATATGATTATCCACGTATGACAATAGAACAATTCAGAAAGCACATGGCAGATGGTCTTCCTGTTGAGAATGGCTCCGAGGCACACCTGCTTATGCACCAGATGTCACAGGATGCACTTCGCATAACAGCAGAGATAAACGGCAAGTATCACGAACCTGCCGAACTACACAAGCTGCTCGCTGAACTTTGGGGGCATGAGGTTCCAGATAGCATCGGCATGTTCCCTCCTTTTGGTACGGATTGCGGTAAGAACACTTGGGTTGGTGAGCGCACATTCATCAACATGGGGTGTAAGTTCCAGGATCAAGGTGGCATCTTCATCGGCAATGACTGCCTCATTGGACACAATGCCACTCTCTGTACTATCAACCACAATCCCGATCCAGAGCATCGTGGCGACATGACCTTCATGCCTATCCGCATTGAAGATAAGGTGTGGCTCGGCGCTAATGTGACAATCCTTCAGGGCGTGACGATAGGCGAAGGTGCCATCGTCGCAGCCGGTGCAGTAGTAACAAAGGACGTAGCTCCACGAACCATTGTCGGTGGTGTTCCTGCAAAATTTATAAAGAAGCTATGAAACAAAGAATCATTTTTCTTGACTGGTTACGCGTCATTGCCTGTCTGATGGTAATGACCGTACACGCTTGTGAGTGTATTTATTCGGACGATTATACGTTCTCGTTCCCGTCTGAAAGTGCAAAGTATGCCATATTTTTCTATCAGTCGCTGGTAAGACCTACGGCTGTGCCTTTGTTCCTGATGGCATCGGCATTCCTGCTGGTGCCAGTCAAGACTGACGCCTTGCAATTCTTCAAGAAAAGGTTCACAAGGGTACTGATTCCGTTGCTTGTCTTTCTGCCCATCTATGCGGTATTACCCACGCTGTGGGGGGCTCAGACATGGGCTGCGGCAGGTCAGGAACTGCTGCATTGCTACATCAATTTCCCTGTTTCGGGTTCACATCTGTGGTTTGTGTACATGCTGCTGGGATTGTACATCATCATGCCGGTCATCTCGCCGTGGCTCGACAAGCTGAGTCGCAAGGAGGAACTTATGTATCTGGGCATCTGGTTGTTTACTTGCACTTTCTACCGATTGCGCGAGTTACTGGGTGGTGACATCTTTGGCGAATGCTGGTGGAACCCAAACGCTACATTCTATTATGTATCGGGCTTCGTGGGTTATCTGCTACTGGCGCATTACATCCGGGTGCACGTCAAGTGGAACACGAAAAAGATCCTGAGCATCTGTCTGCCTCTGCTGGTGCTGCTTTATGCCGTCTGCTTCGTGAGTGCCGACTACTACAGCACACGAACCACAGCACCTGCCGTACTCGAACAGGATTGGCAGAACCTGACACCAATAGCCATCGGCATGAGCTTTGCCCTGTTCATGCTCTTCACAACCATTAATGGTGGAGCTGACAGCTGGTTGTATAACAAGGTGATCCTGCCTATCTCATCGGCCAGCTATGGTATGTATCTGATGCACATGCTGATGTTGCCACATTGGTTCGGCATCTACAATCCACTGTTACCCGAATGGCTGACTATTCCTGCCACTGCCATCTCTACATACATTTGCTGTTTCGGTATCTCCTGGGCAATTGGCAAACTGCCGATGGGCAAATATATTGTAGGATAAAAGTTTTTCCAACAAAGACACTACCAAATAATTGAACAAAAATGCAATGAACAAAAGCATTCTGACTATCTTATCTTTAGTATTGACATTACTATGAATAAAAAAGAAATGAAGAAGACATTTTTTTCAGTGATGGGACTTGCGATAGCAGGTGTACTCACAATTACGACATTGTCGGCATGTTCCGACGATGATGACGAGAACAAGACAAGCTCTTATGTTATCCAGAAGAACGGAGTGGTAGAGCCTTCGCAACAGGTAGATATGGGAGTGTTCAACATCGACGGCAAGAACTATAGGCTTATCTTTGCCAAGACAAACCTGACGGCAAGGGGACTCGCCAAGGCTGAGAGTGACTATGGTGACTTTTTCTCCTGGGCTGCCCCGGAGCCATGGTGCACAGCATACGAGCGCACAGCCACTTCGCTGACTCCTACGGCATGGATTTCAGGCAAGGCAGATGGATATACATTGGTCAATGCGCAATACTATGACGGAACTCAATACACAAAATATCAGAACGAGAACGAACAGCTGGCGCCAGAAGACGATGCAGCCCATAATTTGCTCGGAGGTGACTGGCAGATTCCGTCGCGTGCCGTATGGCAAGCTCTGGTGGATGCCAACAATATATCTGTGACATGGGGCAAGGACGGAGAAATGAAATTGACTTTCATTGACGCAACGGGAAAGCCGGGAATGAAGATTTCAAGCAAGTCGAATCCTGAGAATTACATCTTCCTGCCAGCTACGGGAAGAATAATAGAGAAGGAATTCCTCACTGCAGGCCTCCATGGCTGCTATCTAAGCTCCACTCTTGCCACACCTTATAACATATGGGGTGTGGGATTTGGCGAAGGCTCCGGCGGTGTGTTCACCGCATGCCGCAGGATGACGGGATGTGTCATTCGTCCTGTCCGACTTGTGGCTGAATGAAAAAAAAGCAGCTGCGCATAATCATTTATTGTGGAAATTAAGGTGGGTTCTATTAATTACAATTCTATTTTGAATTACCTTTGCGGTCTTTTGTCCTCTCTTCGGCATCTTTATTTGTAAGTTCTTGCACCATAGCCCGCATCGCTCCCTCAAAAACTGGCACTCTGCTCTCAGAGATAAATTGAAAATCTGACAAAGCGAATTAATAGAACCCACCTAAGATAGTTGTGAAGATAAAATTATACGGGACAGGGTCAGGCCTGTCCCCTGATCCTTCCCCTGATCCTCGCTTTCGTTAATTGGAAAACCATCATGTATAATTGCTTCGCCAATGACCATCATAATCTTCTTCTTGAGAATCCGCTGATTGAACGTAATACGCTGATAATCACCCCCCCTAAAAGCCAAAACAACAAAAAAAAACAAACAGGAAACAAAAAATTCAAAAAACCAAAAATGAAAACATCTGCTTAACATAACTTAACACGGAAATGAACGGAAATTTTCATTTTTATCATTAGGTGATGTGACTCGGGTGGCATCAGAAACGCCGAAAATCAACCTGATTGTTAGTTCAACAATCAGGTTGATTTATTGTATTAGTTGGAAAAGAATCTATGAAAAGTGGACTTTTCATGTGGCTTTATTTAGTATTTTCGAGGAAAATACACAT
>JAUNHZ010000193.1 GCA_030523705.1 Bacteroidales bacterium | reverse complement strand
TAGGGGATAAAAAAACTACACAAGCGTTTACTTGTGTAGTTTACTATATGGGTAGTGAGATTGTGTACTATTTAAATAGGTCTATTCTGTAAGGGAACCAAACATTCATGGCACCAGCACCTCGGTGGGCGTAACTGTAGTATGGTATAAACTTGAGTGTCTGTTTTTGGAGCTCCAGGTTACCATTTTTATCATAAACCAGGCTGGTTCCCGTGGTATGGATAACATTTATGCCATTGAGTAGGGTAGGGGACCAACTGTTTTCAAATGTGGCATTCTGTGATATAAGTGTTTGATTTACATCGCATTGATTGTCTGCAAATTCGGCACAATACACTATTGGTCCGCATTCTATTGCCATTCTGTTTCGGTCTGCTTCAACCTTTTCATTGGCTTTTACCAATCTTGGGGCCATGTCAAAGTGAATTTCTAGATTGTCGTTCTTTTTCCACATTCTTGAGACCTGAAAATAGCCATTTTTCAAGTCGCTCTTAACCTCTTCTCCATTTACTAAAATTTTGTAACTTAGATGTTTATCGTCAGCATAGGTGTAGAGGTCACTGGCTAAAACTTGGTTCTGAACCCATCCTGGGATTCGAATATTTAAAGTGAGCTGACCCTTTCCTTGTAAAAATCGAATTCTCACATCACCATTCCATGGGTAATTTGTCTCCTGTGAGAGCTTGAACTTATCTTTTCCTACATTTATCTCAGCCTCGTTCTGCATGAAGAGGTTCACGTACAAATCACGTTCCTTTACTGCATAAACATATCCAGGTACAGATGGAATGAACCGTGAGATGTTAGACGGGCAGCAAGCACATCCAAACCATGGCTGGCGTTCATAGCCTTTATCACTTACGCTAAGTGGGTTAGGGTAGAAGAACGTGCCTCCATCCATGCTCACACCAGAAATCAAGCCATTATATAAGGTTCGCTCAAGTACATCGTAATATTTGGATTCGCCATGAAGCAAGAAGAGTCTGTGGTTCAGGTAAACGTTTCCTATGGCTGCACAAGTCTCACAATAAGCACTGGAATTAGGTAATTCATAATTCTTGCCGAAGGCCTCACCATCGTGTTTTGCTCCAATTCCGCCTGTGATATAGAGTTTTTTAGATACAATGTTATTCCAGATGCTGTCAATGGCCGCTATATAGGCTTTATCTCCCGTGAGAGCGGCTACATCGGCCATACCCGAATACTGATAGGCTGCTCTTACGGCATGACCTACAGCCTCAAATTCCTCGGTTACTGGTTTGCGGGTCTGATTGTATGCGTTCCGGTGGGAAGTCTTTCCTCTCATATCCAGGAAAAACTTGGCTTGATCCAAATATTTTTTGTCTCCTGTCACCAAATAGAGCTTGCAAAGTCCCATTTCTGCAATCTGATGGCCTGGTATCTTTACTTGTTGCCCTGGATTTGGCCCTATTTCGCGGCAAACGCAATCTGCGTACCGAATGGCTATGTCCAGGAAGTTGCGCTTTCCTGTGGCCTGAAAATGGGCTACAGCGGCTTCCAGCATGTGTCCCAGGTTATAGAACTCGTGCGACAGCTCCTCCACTTCGCTCCATCGTTCCTTTCCAACCCATTCATGTGGATGTGCTGGATTCATGGTACGGGCTGTATTCAAGTACCCATCGGGTTCCTGACCTTTGGCTACTATCGTCAGAACACTGTCTATATAGTGCTCAAGCTTCTTGTCAGGGTAGGTTTGTAGGCTGTAACTGGCTCCCTCAATGGTTTTATAGACATCGGTATCATCAAATGGGTATCCACCCACTTTATACGCATCACTAGGCTGCGAAGCCTTAATGAAGTTATCATATCTACCAGTCTCTTCGCACTTGCTGAAGGCTAAAGGAATGGTTACTTCACGGCTGGCCTTGAGTCTTGAGCCCCAAAATCCGTCTGTGACCTTTACTTGGGTGAAAGAGACGGGGGTTATAGGATAACCCTGGGCAAATAGGGGAGTGCTCCCTGTTACAATTGTGCTGAATAGAATCAGATATTTACTTATGTTTTTCATGAGTAGAATGATTTTATGTCCCTTAGTCCACAAAGATAGAAAAAATCCCCGACTTTACATGCGAAAGTCAGGGATTTCTATTGTGTTTTAGATTGGTATTATAAGCTATCGCCAAAGTCTTTGCGGAACTTCTCTGCCAGAGCCTCCTGCCAGTGACCGATCTGCTTCATTCTGCCGAAGAAGAAACGGAGAACCTCAGGCTCCTCTGTCCATTCCAGACCACCAATGAGTTCACGGTTATCCCACAACCATTTCACACGGTCTGCACAGTATTTCAGCTGTGACAGGGTGAATACACGACGTGGAACAGCCAGACGCTGTAATTCAAGTTCTGCATAACGCTCAGTGCCATCTGGTTCACGCTGCTCTGATACAGTACCTCTCTCCATACCACGGATACCACCGGCAATGTAAAGTGCTGCACCTACTGCAGCTGCAGGATACTGATTATGAGGCATATTTGGAACAAAAGCACCTGCATTCAAGTGACATCCCAGACCACCAGGAGGAAGGATTACAGGCACACCATATGCATCGAGTTCTTTTGCCAGATACTCAATGAACTGAGGACCCTGAGAAATGTATTCCATATCCAGTGATTCGTAGAGACCTACTGCCATAGATTCCATGGTGCGGACATCAATACCACCATAAGTCAAGAAACCTTCGTACAATGGGATGAAGCTCATCAAATCCTTGTAGATCTTCTCATTCTTGGTAGTCATGATACCACCCTTAGAGAAGCTCAACTTACGTGCAGAGAAGTAAATCAAGTCGAAACGGTCTGCCAAAAGTCTGTAAATATCAGCAACTTCCATGTACTTGCAACGTGGCTCACGAATCTTCATGAAGTAGATATTATCCTGCAACAATGATGCATCCAAAACGGAAAGAACCTGCTTCTCATGACAGATATCACAAACTGCCAGCATGTTCTCCAGTGATACAGGTTGTCCACCAATCAGGTTTGTACCTGCCTCTACACGTACATATGCTACATTATCCTTACCTATTTCATCAATACGCTGACGGAGGTTGTTCAGGTCATAATTTCCCTTGAATGGCTCGTTGCTCTGTGGAACAAGTGCAATTTCTGGGTTTACCAATTCTTCAACGGTAGCTCCACAACGAGTAGCGTGTGCCTTTGTAGTGGTGAAGTGGAAGTTCATCAAGGCTACCTTACCAGGAGCACAGAATGCCTCGGCCAAGATGTTTTCTGCAGCTCGACCCTGGTGTACTGGTAATACGTATGGAGTGCCAAACACATCCTTAATAGCTTTCTGTACACGAAGGAATGTAGCAGAACCTGCATAGGAGTCATCTGCCTGGAATGATGCAGCAAACTGGTTGTCTGACATACAGTTAACACCAGAATCTGTCAACATATCCAAATATACATCCTTATTCTGCAAAAGGAAAGTGTTATTACCAGCTTCCTGAATTTTCTTCAAACGCTCTTCTACAGGGAGAAGGCTCAACTTCTGAATCATACGAACCTTGTGCATTTCCAATGGCACCTGGTTCTCACTTTGATAAAATTTTACTGCCATAGTATTTTGATTTAAAAATTTTCCGGACGCAAATTTAATTCAATATATTCAATCAGTAGTAAACCTTTTTACTGCAAATTCCTACCAATTTTACCTTTTTACTTTCCGCCTACCAAAATTACCTACCAAAAT
>JAUNHZ010000023.1:6006-23320 GCA_030523705.1 Bacteroidales bacterium | reverse complement strand
GGACTCTTCGGCTTCAAAGAGTCCTTTTGAAGTTTACTTGCGGATTTGAGGATAGCTTCTTTTACTCCGCGTTTGGAACTGGTTGCATCCATTAAGATTGTGAGTGACAATTTGAGTGTAGAAGCTTTTAAGAATAATGCGATTCGTGAATCGGGTATCCTTACCAGTTATGAGGTCTGGAATCAAGTAAGGCAATTGTTTGATACGCTTTGATTTTGCTGTGGCGTGTGATAAAATACATTATCATGCGCCATTTTTGTGTTATATTGTAAGTTTATTGTCTCGCGAGCTTCTATTTTGACAGGTTGAATTGTAAAAAATGATAAAAAAACAGCTAAAACTCAAATTTATCTAATAAAAAGTTTCTCATATACAGAAAATGTATTATTTTTGCAGCGAATAAGATAAAAGAGTTGCAAAATGTTATCAAAATATACTATACAACATGAATGTGCTAAGGCGATGTACTCTCTAATGGGTATGTTGCCTTTTTTAATCTAGTAGGTATTATGTCAGATTTGAGATTTAGAGTAGTAGAGAAGGCGTTCTGCAAGTCGCCTGCTACAGTAGAGGCTCCTGAGGAGCGAATGGACAGAGTGTATGCCAAGCATGTATTCGACAGAAAGAAAATGTTTGAGTACCTTCCTAAGGCTACTTACGATGCCATGATTAATGTGATTGACAATGGCGTGGCTTTGGACCGTAGCATTGCAAATGCAGTAGCTGATGGTATGAAAACATGGGCTTCTGAATTAGGTGTTACACACTATACACACTGGTTCCAGCCATTGACAGGTGGTACTGCAGAAAAGCATGAGTCTTTCTTTGAGTATGATCAAAAGGGTGGTGTCATTGAGGAGTTCTCTGGCAAGGTGTTGGTACAGCAGGAGCCAGATGCATCTAGTTTCCCAAATGGTGGTATCCGTAATACATTCGAGGCTCGTGGTTATACAGCGTGGGATGCTTCATCTCCTGTATTTATTATCGATGATACGTTGTGTATCCCAACCATCTTTATTTCATACACCGGTGAGTCTCTTGACTACAAGGCACCTCTGCTTCGTGCACTTCGTGCAGTAGATAAGGCTGCTACTGAGGTATGTCAGTATTTCAATCCAGGGGTAAAGAAGGTAAATGCTTTCTTGGGTATTGAGCAGGAATACTTCTTGGTAGATGAGGATATTGCAAATGCACGTCCTGACCTGCAGTTGACCGGTAGAACACTGATGGGTCATGAGGCTGCTAAGAATCAGCAGTTGGAGGACCACTATTTTGGTTCTATCCCTCGTCGTGTTGTAGAGTTCATGAAGGATCTGGAAATTGAAGCAGTAAAATTAGGTATTCCTTTGAAGACTCGTCATAATGAGGTAGCTCCAGGTCAGTTTGAGTTGGCTCCAATCTACGAGGAATGTAACTTGGCAGTAGACCATAACATGATTCTGATGTCACTCATGCAGAATATCGCAGCTAAGCATAGTTTCCGTGTACTGCTTCACGAAAAGCCTTTCAAGGGTGTGAATGGTAGCGGTAAGCACTGTAACTGGTCATTGGGTACAGATACTGGAACCTTGTTGTATTCACCAGGTAAGACCACAGCAGATAATTTGCGTTTCGTAACCTTCGTGGTGAACACCTTGATGGCTGTATATCATCACAATGGTTTGCTCAAGGCTTCTATCATGAGTGCTACTAATGAGCATCGTCTGGGTGCAAATGAGGCTCCTCCAGCAATCATTTCTTCATTCTTGGGCTCTCAGCTTTCTTCTATGCTGGATATTGTAGAGAACAGTGTAGATAGCAGTGAGTTGGGTAGTGGAAAGAAGACCGCTTTCAATATGGATATCCCTCAGATTCCTGAGATTTTGTTGGATAACACAGACCGAAACAGAACTTCTCCATTTGCATTTACCGGTAACCGTTTCGAGTTCCGTGCAGTTGGTTCTTCTGCAAACTGTGCATGTGCTATGATTGTTTTGAATACAGCAGTAGCTGAGCAGCTGAAGTGTTTCAAGGCAGATGTTGATGCATTGGTTGCTAAGGGCGAGGACCAGCAGGATGCTATCCTCAAGGTTCTGCGTGGATACATTAGGGAATGTAAGCCAATCCGTTTCGAGGGTAATGGCTACTCTGAAGAATGGAAGGAAGAGGCTGCAAAGCGCGGTCTGGATTGCGAGACTAGCTGTCCATTGATTTTCGATAATTATGAATCTCCTGAGTCTGTTGCTATGTTCGAGGCTGTAGGTGTCTTGTCAGCGAAAGAGTTGAAGGCTCGTAATGAGGTGAAGTGGGAGACTTATACTAAGAAGATCCAGATTGAAGCACGCGTGCTGGGTGATTTGGCCATGAACCACATCATTCCTATTGCTACAGATTATCAGAGCAAGTTGATTGATAACATCTACAAGATGACTGCTATCATGCCAAAGGAATTGACCGAGGAATTGTCTGCAGAGAACTTGAAGATTATCACTGAGATTGGTCGCCATACCGCTTTCATCTCAGAGCATGTAGAGCTTATGGTTGAGGCTCGCAAGGCTGCTAACAAGATTGAGAGTGAGCGTGAGAAGGCAATTGCTTACCACGATAATGTAGAGTCATTCTTCGATAAGATCCGTTATCACATTGACAAGCTGGAACTCATCGTCGATGACCGCATGTGGACATTGCCAAAGTATAGAGAATTGTTGTTTATTTAATTTATAACCCGCATCCTGTGAGCGTTTCTCCCCTCCAGAGCGGAGGGGAGACAGGATGCGGGCTTTATTTTTTTTATGATGTATAAGGGACTTTACAATCCAACAAATGAGCACGATGCCTGTGGTGTGGGCATGGTGGTTAACATCCACGGAAACAAAAGCCATGAGCTTGTGGACAATGCCTTGAAGGTATTGGAAAATATGGAGCACAGAGGTGCCGAGACTAGAGACAAGACCGGTGATGGTGCCGGAATCCTTTTGCAGATTCCTCATGAGTTTATTCTGCTGCAAGGTATTCCTGTACCGGAGAAAGGTAAGTATGGAACAGGTCTTGTATTCTTGCCTCAGGATCCAACTCGTCAGCATGAGATTCTATCTGTCATGATAGAGGAGATTGAACGCGTGGGCTTGTCGCTCATGCATTTGCGTAATGTACCGGTTAATGCCGATGTGCCAGGTGTAGGTGCCCGTGAGGCACAGCCTGCTATCAAACAGGTTTTCATTACGGGAGTGGCCGACGAAGATGTACCTCATTTTGATAGAATTCTATATAAGGTAAGAAAGAAGATTGAGAACCGCATTGAAGATGAGGATTTTTATATCTGCTCTCTTTCCTGCAAAGATATTATTTATAAGGGAATGTTGACCAGCGGACAGCTGCGTCGTTTCTTCCCTGATCTCTCAAACAATTATTTCACTTCGGGTTTGGCATTGGTGCATTCTCGATTCTCTACGAATACCTTCCCTAAATGGAAGCTGGCTCAGCCTTTCCGTTTCTTGTGTCATAACGGTGAGATTAATACCGTACGTGGTAACCGAGGCTGGATGAAGGCTCGTGAGAGTGTCTTGAGTTCAGAGGCATTGGGTGATATCAATGATATCCGTCCTATTGTAGAGGAGGGCATGAGTGATTCTGCAAGTTTGGATAATGTGTTTGAGTTCTTAGTCATGTCTGGCTTGTCTTTGCCTCAGGCTATGGCTATTTTGGTTCCAGAGTCTTTCAATGATAAGAACCCTATCTCCGAGGACTTGAAAGCATTCTATGAGTATTATTCTATTTTGATGGAGCCATGGGATGGACCTGCAGCATTGATGTTCTCTGATGGACGATATGCTGGTGGAATGCTGGATAGAAACGGTTTGCGCCCTAGTCGCTATACCATTACCAAACAGGGAATGATGGTTGTGGCATCCGAAGTGGGTGTTATGGATTTTGAACCAGGCGATGTGGTTAGCAAGGGTCGTTTACAGCCTGGTAAGATCTTGCTTATTGATACACAAGAGGGTAAAATCTATTATGATGGTGAGATTAAGGAGCAACTGGCAAAAGAGCATCCTTATCGTCAGTGGTTGAATACCAATCGTATCCAGCTAGAGAAACTGAAATCAGGTCGTAAGGTGGAGAACGCTGTGACTGATTATGAACGTAAGCTTCGTGTCTTTGGATTTGGCCAGGAGGATATTGACAAGACGGTTATCCCAATGTGTACCATTGGCCAGGAGCCTGTGGCTGCTATGGGTAATGATACGCCGTTGGCTGTTATCAGTGATCGTCCTCAGACTTTGTTCAATTATTTCCGTCAGCAGTTTGCGCAGGTCACTAACCCTGCAATCGACCCTATCCGTGAGGAATTGGTAATGTCGCTTACCGAGTATATTGGTCGTGTAGGTTCTGGCATCCTTACCCCAGATGAGTCTAACTGTAAGATGGTTCGCTTGCCACAGCCTGTATTGACTAATACGGAGCTGGACATGCTGTGTAATATCCGCTACAAGGGTTTCAACACCATTAAGCTTCCTATCCTTTTTGAGGTGGCAAAGGGAGAGAGTGGATTGAACATGGCATTGGATATGTTGTGCAAGAAAGCCGAGGAAAGTGTGGATAATGGTGTGAATTACATCATCTTGACCGATAGGGATATTGATGCTGCCCATGCTGCCATTCCTTCATTACTGGCTGTAAGTGCTGTACATCATTACCTGATTAGCGTAGGAAAGCGTGTTCAGACTGCATTGATTGTAGAGAGCGGTGAAATCCGTGAAGTTATGCATGCAGCCTTACTGCTGGGTTATGGAGCAAGTGCCATCAATCCTTACATGACTTTTGCCGTCTTGGATGAATTGGTACGCAGCAGAAAGATTCAGGAGGAGTACAAGACTGCAGAGCACAACTATATCAAGGCTGTTGATAAGGGCTTGAAGAAGATTATGTCTAAGATGGGTATCTCTACCATCCGTTCTTATCGTGGTGCCAAGATTTTTGAGGCTGTTGGTCTTTCAGAGGAATTGCTCCGCAAGTATTTTGGTACAGAGATGAGTACCATAGGTGGTATTGGATTGCGTGATATAGCTCGTGATGCCATCCGTTTGCACGATGAGGGGTATGGTCCAGATGAACTTCCTCCATTCTTGCCAAATACGGGTTTGTTTAATTATAGAAAGGATGGTATTGACCATGCTTGGAATCCAGAGAGCATTGCTAATCTGCAGATTGCTACCCGTTTGGGCTCATATACTAAATTTAAGGAGTGGGCTAAGTCTGTTGATGAGAAGGCTAAACCTATCTTCTTGCGCGATTTCTTGTCGTTCAAGACTGCTGCTACACCAGTTCCTTTGGAGGAGGTTGAACCAGTGGAGAGCATTGTACGTCATTTTGTTACGGGAGCCATGTCGTTTGGTGCCATCTCCATTGAGGCACACGAGGCTTTGGCTTTAGCCATGAATAAGCTGGGTGCACGCAGTAACACTGGTGAAGGTGGTGAGGATAATGACCGTTACCATAGCAGTGTAGATGGCGTGAGCTTGTCAAGCAAGACCAAGCAGATTGCATCAGGTCGTTTTGGCGTTACTGCAGAATATCTGGTAAATGCCGAGGAAATCCAGATTAAGGTTGCTCAGGGTGCTAAGCCTGGTGAAGGTGGTCAGCTTCCAGGATTTAAGGTGAATAAGGTCATTGCTAAGACACGTAACTCTATTCCTGGCATTACGTTGATTTCTCCTCCACCTCATCATGATATTTATTCTATTGAGGACTTGGCTCAGTTGATTTACGATCTGAAGAATATCAATCCAAAAGCTGCAGTCAGCGTGAAACTGGTGGCAGAGAGTGGCGTGGGTACCATTGCTGCAGGTGTTGCTAAGGCAAAGGCCGATTTGATTGTCATCAGTGGTGCTGAAGGTGGAACGGGTGCAAGTCCAGTGAGCAGTATGCGTTTTGCGGGTATCTCTCCAGAGATTGGTTTGGCAGAGACTCAGCAGACCTTGGTATTGAATGGCTTGCGTAATCAGGTTCGTTTGCAGACCGACGGTCAGCTCAAGACTGCTCGTGACGTGATTCTCATGGCCATGCTGGGTGCCGATGAGTTTGCATTTGGAACCTTGCCTTTGATTGTGTTAGGTTGCGTTATGATGCGTAAGTGTAACACGAATACTTGTCCGGTAGGTGTGGCTACCCAGGATGAGGCTTTACGCGCCAAGTTCCGTGGCCGTTCAGAATATGTGGTGAATTTCTTCACATTCCTGGCAGAACAGACTCGTGAGTATCTGGCAGCCATCGGTGTCCGAAAACTGAAGGATATCATTGGTCGTACAGACTACATTGTGGTCAAGCCTTTGGATAAGAGTACCAAACAGGGTACAATTGATTTCTCTCGCTTGCTTTATAGAGAGGCTACCGAGGTTCCTCATTATTGGGATCGTGGTGAATACACTAAAGTGCAGGGCGTGAAGGATGAGGAAATCATTCGTGCTTGTCAGACAAGCATTGAATTCAAGGAAGAAGTAAATTTGGATTTTGCTATCAAGAATACAGACCGTGCTGTAACTACCATGCTTTCTGGAGAGATTGCTCGTAAGTATGGTGAACAGGGATTGCCAGATTCTACCATCAATATCCGTTTCAAGGGTTCTGCTGGTCAGTCATTCGGTGCGTTTGCTACCCGTGGATTGAATTTGAAACTGGAGGGTGAGGCAAACGACTACTTTGGAAAGGGTCTTTCTGGTGGTCGTATATCTATCTTACCTCCATCACGTATCAACTCTGATTTCGTGGCAGAGGAGAATAGTATTGCTGGAAATACAGGTCTTTATGGTGCTACTAGTGGTGAGCTATATGTGAACGGTCGTGTAGGTGAGCGTTTTGCTGTACGTAACTCTGGTGCTGTGGCTGTTGTTGAAGGTGCAGGAGACCACTGCTGTGAGTACATGACTGGTGGACGCGTAGTAGTCTTGGGAGAAACAGGCAGAAACTTTGCCGCTGGTATGTCTGGTGGTGTGGCTTATGTATGGGACAAGAACCATGATTTCGACTATTTCTGTAACATGGATCAGGTAGAGATCAACTTGGTTGAAGATGCCTCTTCACGCAAGGAACTGCATGAGTTGGTTCGCCAGCATTACCTTTATACCGGTTCTGCTTTGGCTCGCCGCATGCTGGATGATTGGAATCGCTACATAGAAGATTTCATCCAGGTTATCCCAATTGAGTACAAACGTGTACTTCAGGAAGAGAAAATGAGAGAGTTGCAAGAGAAGATTGCTAACATGCAGATGATTAATTTTTAAGAAGATGGGAAATCCAAAAGCATTTTTGACTGTGCCTCGTATTGAGGCAGGTTATCGACCTATACATGACCGTATCCGTGATTTTGGTGAGGTAGAGCAGACATTGAATACACACGATCGAAAGCTACAGGCTTCTCGATGTATGGATTGCGGAGTCCCATTTTGTCACTGGGCTTGTCCTCTTGGAAACAAAGCCCCAGAGTGGAACGATGCTTTATATAAGGGTGATTGGGAACTGGCTTATCGTTTGCTGAACGATACAAATGATTTCCCAGAGTTTACCGGACGAATTTGTCCTGCACTCTGTGAGAAGGCTTGCGTCTTGAACCTGACAGATCATGCTCCAACTACAAATCGTGAGAATGAGGCTGCTATCACTGAGGCTGCTTGGCGTGAGAACTTTATCTTGCCAAAAACATATAAGCGTAATGGAAAGAAGGTGGCTGTGATTGGTGCTGGACCTGCAGGTCTGGTTGCAGCTAACCGACTGAACCGCATGGGCTATACCGTAACTGTATTTGAAAAGAATGAGGCTGCAGGTGGTCTGCTCCGATATGGTATTCCTAATTTCAAGTTGAATAAGGCCATCATTGACCGCAGAATGGAACTGCTGGTGCAGGAAGGTATTGAGTTTAAATACAATACCCCAGTGGATCTGACAGCTCTTCCAGAAGGCTTTGATGCTTATGTAGTATCAACGGGTACTCCAACAGCTCGTGACTTGAATATCCCTGGACGTGAACTGAAGGGCGTACATTTGGCTCTGGAATTGCTTTCACAGCAGAATCGTGTGCTGGCTGGTATGGAGTTCTCTAAGGAAGAGAAAGTAACAGCTAAGGATAAGGATGTGCTTGTCATTGGTGGTGGTGATACCGGTAGCGACTGTATTGGTACTGCTCACCGTCAGGGATGTAAGTCTGTTACACAGATTGAAATCATGCCTAAGCCTGTAGAAGGACCAGAAGATCCACAGAGCCCATGGCCAAATTGGCCAAGAACACTGAAGACTACCTCTTCACACGAGGAAGGATGTACCCGCCGTTGGAACATCAACTCTTTGGAGTTCCTGGGTAAGGATGGAAAACTTACCGGTGTCCGCGTTCAGCCTATTGACTGGAAACCAAATCCAGAGGGTGGTCGTCCACTGATGGTAGAGGCTGGTGAACCTGAGATTATCAAGTGTGAAATCTGTTTCCTGGCTATGGGATTCTTGAAACCTCAGCATCCTGAATTACCATCCAATGTGTTTGTGTGTGGTGATGCGGCAAATGGTGCATCTTTGGTAGTAAGAGCTATGGCTTCTGGCCGTGATACAGCTCAAAAAGTAGATCAGTATTTAAAGAAATAATTGTCAATGACTCAACTTTCGCAAGTCCAAGTAATCTGTCATCCTGATCATAAGCGAAGGATCCCGTCCAGCTTCGCTATGAGAGCGAACAAGTTCGGTTACTTCACTGCGTTCAGAATGACAAAGCTGAAGGCCAACGTTTTAGGAACTTGCGAAACTTGGATCAATTATTTATTGCCAATTTAAAGAATTATGTGTGGAATTGTTTCAATTTTCAATGTAAAACAGCAGACTCCGGAATTGAGAATCAAGGCTCTGAAAATGAGCCAGAAGATTCGCCATCGTGGTCCAGACTGGAGTGGTATCTATTGTGGAAAGAGTGCCATTTTGGCGCATGAGCGATTGAGTATTGTTGACCCTGAGAGTGGTAAGCAGCCTCTCTTCGCTTGCGATGGGAAACAAGTCTTGGCTGTGAATGGTGAGATTTACAACCATCAGGATATCCGAAAGCAATACCAGGGGAAATATGATTTCCAGACTGGTAGCGACTGTGAGGTCATCTTGGCCTTGTATCGGGATAAGGGTGTGAATTTCATTGAGGATTTGAATGGTATTTTTGCCTTTGCGCTATATGATGAAGAGCAAGATGCTTTCTTGATAGCCCGCGACCATATTGGCATCATCCCTCTTTATATTGGGTTTGATAATGATGGAAAGGTTTATGTGGCTTCTGAATTGAAGGCCTTAGAAGGTCAGTGCGACAGATACGAGCCTTTCTTGCCTGGTCATTACTATTGGAGCAAGGAGCCTGGTATGAAGAAATGGTATCAGCGCGACTGGATGGAATACAGTGCCGTGAAGGATAATCCTGCAAGTTCTGAGGAGATCCGACAGGCACTCCGTGATGCTGTCAAGCGTCAGATGATGAGTGATGTACCTTATGGCGTGCTGCTCTCTGGTGGCTTGGACTCCAGTGTTATTAGTGCCATCACCGAGCGATATGCAGAGAATCGTATTGAGGACGACGGTCAGAGCAAGGCTTGGTGGCCTCGCCTGCACTCTTTTGCCGTTGGCTTGAAGGGAGCGCCAGACTTGTCCAAGGCTCGTATGGTTGCAGAGCATATCGGAACGGTACATCATGAAATCAACTATACCATTCAGGAAGGTCTGGATGCCATTCGCGATGTAATCTATTTCATTGAGACATACGATGTTACCACTGTCCGTGCATCTACTCCAATGTATTTGCTGGCTCGCGTTATCAAGTCCATGGGTATCAAAATGGTACTTTCAGGTGAGGGTGCTGATGAGATTTTTGGTGGATATCTCTATTTCCATAAGGCTCCAAGTGCTGAGGCCTTTCATGAAGAAACCGTCCGCAAGTTGGGTAAGCTTCATCAGTACGACTGCTTGCGCGCCAACAAGAGCCTTTCTGCCTGGGGTGTAGAAGGTCGTGTGCCATTCTTGGATAAGGAGTTCATGGATGTGGCTATGCGTACCAATCCGGAGGCTAAGATGTGTCCAGGGACAAAAATGGAAAAGCGAATTGTACGCGAAGCTTTTGCTGATATGCTGCCAGAAGAGGTTGCATGGCGTCAGAAAGAGCAGTTCAGCGATGGTGTAGGCTATTCTTGGATTGATACCTTGAAGAAGATTACTTCAGAGGCCGTTACCGATGAGCAGATGGAACATGCCGCAGAGCGATTCCCTATCAATACGCCATTGTGCAAGGAAGAGTATTATTACCGTAGCATCTTCGAGGAGCATTTCCCTAGCGAGAGTGCTGCCCGTAGTGTGCCTCACGAGGCTTCAGTAGCTTGTTCTACTGCTATAGCATTGGAATGGGATGCCGCTTGGAAGAACATGAATGACCCAAGTGGACGTGCCGTTGCCGGTGTCCATGAGAAAGCGTATTAAGTGGATGAAATAAAAAACTCCCTTTGGTTCTGATGCCAAAGGGAGTTTCTTTTTTTTATGGTCTGTCAGCAGGTTTTGTTCCCCAAGCCGATGGGGTGTTTCCCATAGTCAGCTCCAGGGTTCCGCCTTCCATAATCACAGGATAATCTATATAAGTCTTGGTGTAAGGCTTGCCGTTCAGCGTTACACGCTGGACATAGATGTTTTCTGCACTGTTATTTACAGCCGTCACGGTGAATTGCTTGCCTTTTCCTACATTGATGCTTGCTTTGGTGCAGAGTGGAGAACCAATGATGAATCTTCCACCACTTGGATCTACCTGATAGAGGCCCAGAGAGGAAAGAATATACCATGCAGACATCTGGCCTACATCTTCATTACCGGAAAGACCATCAGGTGCATTGAAATACATTTCCTTCATGGCAAAGCGAAGCATTTTTGCCGCCTTGTATGGCTGTCCTACATAATTATAGAGGTAGATGATGTGGTGGCTTGGCTCATTGCCTTGTGCATACTGACCTATCAAACCACTGATGTCTGGTGATGCCTCTTCGCCCATATCGCCTTCGACGGTAAACAGACGATCCAGTTTATTCACGAAACTCTTCTCACTGCCAAATAGATTGATGAGGCCGTGTGCATCGTGTGGAACCAACCAGGTGTATTGCCATGCATTACCTTCTGTATAGTCGGCTTTTCCGTGTACACTCTTGAATGGGTCAAATTCAGGGCGGAACTTGCCGTTCTTACCTAAAGCACGCATGAACTGTGTCTTCTTGTCAAAGTGTTTCTTATAGAGCTGACTGCGCTGATAGAGGTATTTGTAGTCATCCATATGGTTCAGCAACTTGGCAACCTTGGCAGCGCCACTGAATGCAATGGCGTTCTCCAGATCCTTGCTCACAGATTCTGGCTCTGGGTCCACATCGTAAGGAATGTAGCCGTATTGCTTAATGTACTTTAATGAACGCTCATCCAGCATCAGTGAGGTCTTCATGGCTTGGAATGCGTGCTCCTTATCTTGTACATAGCCTTTGAGAACCAAGTCTGCCAGGACAATTACACCAGGAGTACCTACCATACAGTTGGTCTCTCCACCCATTAGGTGCCATACTGGTAGCTTGCCTTGCTCATCAAAGATGTGCAGGAATGTTTCAGAGAAATCGCGTTGCATATCCGGGAATGCCAGTGTATAGAGTGGGTGCGCGGCACGGTAGGTGTCCCAGAGGGAAAGGGTGGTATAGTTGGTGAAATCACCCTTGTGTTTCTTGGCATCGGCTCCGTGATACTCTCCATTGACATCGTTGAATGTGGAGATGGATGTCATGGTGTGGTAGAGTGCTGTATAGAAGATGGTATTTACATCCTCATCAAACGACTGGAAGTTGATGCGAGCTAATTCCTTGTTCCAAGTTTGGTTCACTTTGGCAACGGTTGCATCAAAATCCCATCCTGGGAGTTCAGCCTCCATGTTCATCTTGGCATTCTGTACACTGACACCACTGAGGGCTACTTTTACTAACACGGGCATGGTGCCGTCGCTCAAATCAAAATAGCCTACTCCGTTTTTCTTGTCTGTGAGTGTTACTGGCTGTGAGAACTCCATCACAAAATAGAGTTCCTTATTGTGTGCCCATCCGTTCGATGTACGCCATCCGGTTACGGTGGTAGGAGAGGTCTGCTGGAAATCGCATCCGGAGATTTCGTTCCATCCGGTACTCTTTACCAAGTCTAACAGGATAGAGGCGTGCTTGCGGTCGTTCTGCAGGAAGGTGTAGCGACTCATGCCTACGCGTGTGGTGGCAGTAAGTTCCACATGCACATTAGGGTTAGGAAGAACTACGGAATAGTAACCTGGGCGGCAGGTCTCACTGTCGTGGTTGAATGGAATCTCTCCGTTCTTGTGCTCTGTCACAGGGCAGAGTACAATTTCACCCAGCTCACCAATACCCGTTCCAGATACGCGGTTGTGTGCAAAACCTAAGATGGTAGTGTCACTGATGTGGTAGCCGGAACACCAGTCCCATCCTCGGGTTATTTGCACCGGACCCAGCATGACATGGCCAAAAGGAGAGTTTGCTCCTAAGAACACGTGACCGTGACCTCCTGTTCCGATGAAAGGATTTACATACGAAGTTAAGTCTTGTGCCAGCACAGGGAGTCCCATTAGTACCAGCAATAGGGATAGAATGAATTTTCTCATGTCGTGTAGATTAAGATTAACGCTTCAAAAGTACGCATAAAATTCCACATGGCAAAAAGACTACAGTGAAATGGGAATTATTGCCCTTTGGATTTATCATTTTTTCTAATTTTTTCCGGATGTTGCAAATTTATCTTACTTTTGCACAAATGCATCTTAAATGAAGAAATTATGAAGAATAGCGTATTTTTAACCGGTCTTGCTTTATTAGCTATGGCAAGTTGTTCCGAGAAATATGTGCAGCCAGAATTAGGCGTACGCTCGGTTGAGATCTTGAATGATGGAGACTACCAGTTCAAGGATTTGAATAAGAATGGACAGTTGGATCCTTATGAGGACTGGAGATTGACTCCAGAGCAGCGTGCCGAGGATTTGACTGCTCAGATGACACTGGAGGAAAAGGTAGGTCTCATGATTATCTCTCAGATTAACATGGTGACCAAGGATGGTGTAACTACATCCGACTTGTTCGAAGAGGATCAGATTACCACTCGTAACATGTTCACGGGTCTGGAATCAGAACCAACCATCAATGTCTCTGGAACCACTAAGGGTATTCAGGAAAGACACTTGCGCCATTTCATTCTTCGTGCTAATGCACCTGCCGATGTGATGGCAGAATGGAGTAATAAGGTACAGGAAGTTGCTGAAGGTACTCGTCTGGGTATTCCTGCTATTTATGCTTCTAATCCACGTAACCATTTGGCTACCGATAACTCTGCAGGCTTGAATGTGGGTGGTTCTTCGTTCACCCAGTGGCCTAGTACCTTGGGTCTTGCAGCTATGGATGACCCTGCTCTGGTTCGTCAGTTTGCTGAGACTGCAGCTGCAGAATGGGCTGCTGTAGGTATTCGTAAGGGTTATATGTATCAGTTGGATTTGGCTACCGAGCCTCGTTGGAGCCGTATTGAGGGTACTTTTGGTGAAGATGCAGATAAGGTTGCTGAGATTGCCAAGCAGATTGTCCTGGGTTTCCAGGGTGAGGAGTTAGGTGCTGGTTCTGTGGCATTGACCATGAAGCATTTCCCTGGTGCAGGCTGTGAGTACAAGGGTTGGGATGCACACTTCGACTATGGTAAGAACTTGGTTTATCCTGGTAACATGCTGGAGTATCACCTGAAGCCATTCCAGGCTGCTGTCGATGCAGGTACATCGGCTATCATGCCTTATTATGCTCAGCCAAAGGATACAGAGTACGAGGAGGTTGGATTTACTTACAATAAGGGCATCATTGATGACCTGTTGCGTAACAAGATGGGCTTCAAGGGTATCATCAATTCTGATACAGGCCCTATCACAAACATGCCTTGGGGTGTAGAGGATTTGAACAAGTTACAGCGTTACCAGAAGGCTGTTGAGGCTGGTACCGATTTGTTCTCTGGTCCTGCTGATGTAGAGAACCTGTTGGCTGCTGTAAAAGAGGGCCTGATTACCGAGGAGCGTCTGGATGTTTCTGTAAAGCGTTTGCTGGTTGAGAAATTCCGTCTGGGTCTGTTCGAGAATCCATATTGTGATCCTGAAGCTGCAAAGGCTCTGGTCAACAGTGATGCTCATAAGGAATTGGCTGCACAGGCATTCCGCAAGTCATTGGTATTGCTCCAGAACGAGGAGGGCGTACTTCCATTGAAGGCCGGTACTAAGGTTTGGGTAGAGACTTTGGCTGCTCCTAAGCGCGATGAGACAGAAAGCGTAAAGACTGTTGTTCCGGAGATTCAGGTAGAGGGCATTGAGTTTGTGGAGAAGCAGGAAGATGCCGATGTAGCTGTTCTGTGGCTGACTCCAGGTAATGGTTCTATGTTCCAGACAGGTGCTAAGGGTGCCATTGATGTAGATAACCGATTGAGTGCTAACAGCATTGACGTAGAGCATGTAAATAAGGTGGCTGCAGCCATGCCAACAGTTGTATTGGTGAACTTCAGCAAGCCTTGGGTAATTGCAGAATTGGCTGGCGTGAAGGGCTTGGTTGGAACTTTCGGTACTACTATCGATGCCGTTATGGATGTGTTGACTGGCAAGTTCAATCCTTCCGGTAAGTTGCCATTTGCTATTCCTTCTTCTCAAGAGGCTGTAGAGAACAACAAGGAGGACCTTCCTGGAAACATGGAGCCAGAGGGTTATGCACTCTATAAGTGTGGATTTGGTTTAAGTTATTAAGCCTTTGTTATAACAATAAAGAATGGTGTCTGTTTGCACGGGCACCATTCTTTTTTTGTAATATATAATTAGAAGTCGAGTTTTATTCCAAATTCTATGGTGAAAGGTCTGATGAATGTTCCAGACATCAGGTAGTTCTTATACTCAGAGGCATCTTCCACTAAGTCGGCTGCACTGATGAGGCCACTGGCACCCTTCTGGTTCAGCAGGTTAATGACATTCACGGTGAACTTACAGTTCTTGTTCAGCTTGTAGTCTACACCACCAAATGTCTCAATGCGCTCCTTGAAGAACAGGGAGTTGGTCTTGTTGATGTATTGCTTGCTGATATAGCGTGCACTCAGCCAGAAGCGCCAGTCTTTATAGGTATAAGATGGGTCAATGGTAATTTCTGCCTTATGCAGGTTGGTCACGTTCTTGTCACTGAAGTCGTAGTTCTCGGTCACGCCATCACTGAAGGTAGGAGAGAACTTAAAGTTCTTGTACTTTGGATTTCGAATGGTAAACTGCACATGAACGGCAAATCCCTTTGCTGGGGTAATCATGGCATCGGTAGTCCATCCCAGGGATTCAATGTCATAGGTCAGTGGCATGGTTACAGACTCTACAAAACCAATAGGGTAGCCTGCAGTCTCTTTCTGGAGGGCATGCTGGAATACAGAGCGGGTGTTGTAGTTGGTCTGGCTGATATATACCAGCTGAGAGACTACATTCAGCCAACTGTTCACATAAGCCAGACCGCCTTGTGCAAACTTGGTGTCTGTAGGCTTGGTGCTTGGGTTGTAGAAACCACCGTAGTTAAAGATGGTACCGTGAATACGGGTAAAGATGCCCTGTGCTTTCAGGGATAGGCCGCCCACAAGGCGTGAGTTGAAGTCCAGTCCAACTGAGCCATTCAGGCAGTTCTCCTTGAATGTGGTAATGTGTCCTTTGGTCAGGTTAAAGCCTGGATAGCGGGTGTTGCTGGTATCATCGCCTATATTGTTTGCGGCATTTCCGTGCATATCTATGTATTCAGCTCTCAAGAAAGCTGCCAAGTCTGTTCCTGGCTTGATGTTCCAATCGTCCTTGATGTATGCTGCTACCTTATGCTCAAATCCGTCATAGTATTCGGCGCCCGTATTGTAGTTGTAGAAGCTTTCTCCGTTGAACTGCAACAGTTTAGGGCCAGCCTTCACCTCGTGGGCATAGTTCACGGTACTGGTTATGGTACCACCATGGTTGTAGTGGTAGTCGGCACCCGCTCTGAGCGCATGGCTGTTCTGTTTCCACTGGAACTCCACATTGTTCAGCCATGAGGTGTCAAAGGCATCGAAATGCATCACGGAGCGGTTCTGCATGTTGCCACTGAATATGGTTCCATTGGTGTAGGTGTAACCCGCATCGGTGCCAATCTGTCGGATACCTGCCAGGCTACCGGCACCACGGAGAGAGTTTCCGCTTCTCCATCGGCTTCGCACGTCCATGTGCAGGTTATCTTTCAACTGATAGTCCAGCGTAAAGGTAGCATGGTGAGTCTTGTCCACATTACCGTCATCGAATGTCATCTCCTTAATCTCTCCAGTCTTGAAATCCATGAAAGAGAAGGAGCTGATTTCTGGTCGGAAGGAGTCGCGTCCCAAGCGGAAACCATCCATTTCCTTCACGCTGCCATCACCTACAAACACAAATGGTCCGTAGTTCTCCTGGTAGGTCAGATAGTCTACATACTGGTACACCAAGGCCATATGTCCACGGCCGTCCTCAAAATTTTTAGATAGGGCACCCTTGTAGAACTGATGGCGGTCTTTCAGATTAGGGGTTATGGTGTGGTTTGAACCTGGGTCAAAATTCTGGTAGGTGCTGAGTGAATAGCCCCATCCGCGAGCCAGAGGACCCGAGATGTTCAAGTCAAACTTCTGCTGTCCCCAGGTGCCATAGGTGTATTGCAAGGAGCCACTGAACTTATCGCTTCCGGTTTTGTTGTAGCTGTCCACATAGTTGTTGATTTCACCATATCGCATGGCAGTCTCCATAGGGCCCATGCTTCCTGTGGTGGATGCACTCACGCCACCGTGCCAGGATTTGAAAGGGTACAGATGGTAGAGGTAATATCCCACAGGCATGCCGTCCTCAAAAATCTGGACTGCAGATGTAGTGGTGGTAGGTAAGCCTAAAGAAATCTGTCTAGGTTTGCTGTCGGACTCTGCATTCAGAAAAATGCCACTGTCTTGTTGCTTCTGTATAGAATCATTGGCTGCTTGCTGGCCAAACGCATGGACAGGCAGGAATGCTGCAGCCAGTAAAAAAATATAAACTCTCATGTACTTGTCACCGATTAATTGGAATGCAAAGATACTAATAATCTTCCGAAAAGGACTTGTATAAATGTTCAAAAGCCGTTTTTTTGAACATTTTGAACCTATTTATAAGGATTAGGACAACAAAAAAATCCTTGGATAAGTTAATGTCCAAGGATTTTTATGCATGGATGACATTTTCCGTTAATCAGTC
>JAUNHZ010000023.1:0-5996 GCA_030523705.1 Bacteroidales bacterium | reverse complement strand
AGGAACACAGTCAGTGCGGTTGCTGCCTGAGCACCGTAAACCAGCGTCTGCTCAATATCTGCAGTCTTAGAAGGACCGCTGATGAAGGTTCCGAAACCATATTTTGAAGTCTCACCCATTTCCTCCAGCTTCTTGTAAGCATCGTGCATGTTGCTTACGATGTTCTTCTTGGAAACAATGAGAATCAGGCTCTCAGAGATAAAGCAGATAGCTTTCTGCTTCATATTCATTGGAACCCATACACATGCGTTCTCTGCACATGCCACACCACCTTCAATCACACCTACATCGGTGCCATCCAGGTCTTGAGCTCTCTCCACCTCGTCAGGGTTCTTGTCGGCCTTTACGCCTGGCAGATTGCTGGCAATAACCTTTGCATTTGGGAATGCCTCGCGGATCTTCTCATTGATATCGTCGGTTGGCTTAAGCTCTACCAGCTTAGCTCCTGCTGTTGTGGTGGTCTGCTTAATGAATTCTGCCACAGGATCCTCAAAAGTCAATTTCTTGAAGGAGAGGTCTGGCATATCGTAAGTCTCGCGAACATTTGCGCGGAGACGACCTAAAATTTCTGATTTGCTACTCATTTTACTTTTCCTTTCTTCCAAAGTGAGTGGAACGATTCTTTAGCGAACTCTGGCATGGTATGATGCTTGCACCATGCATTCAGCTTGATGTCTGTCAAGAATGATGGCAGGCAGTTGGCCAGTGGAGCAAACTTCAGGGCTGTGGTGTACAAGCCTGGGCTCTCAAACATGACCTTCATGCCTTGTGACATGACTTTCTTCATTGGGTCTGCATGACCAAAGCTATCCAGCTCCTGACGCCACTTGTAAATCTGGCTTGACAGGTCCACCTTTACAGGGCAGACATTATCACAAGAGCAGCAGAGTGTACATGCAGAGCAGTTGTGATAGTTGGCATCCTTGTTCTTGAGCATACCCAGGTTCACACCAATAGGACCAGGAATGAAATAGGTATATGAATAACCCATAGAGCGACGATATACTGGGCAGGTGTTCATACATGCACCACAGCGCATACACTTCAGGGTCTGCCAGTGATCCTCATTGGCCAAGATAGAAGAACGACCGTTGTCCACTAAGATGATGTGGAATTCACCATCAGGTCTTGGCTTCTTGAAATGAGAGGTATATACGGTGGTAGCCTGACCTGTTCCATGACGTGCCAGCAGACGCTGGAATACGCCCATGGCATCATAGTTAGGGATAATCTTCTCCAGACCAATAGATGCAATGTGCAACTTTGGAATAGAGGTACTCATATCTGCATTACCCTCATTGGTACATACTACAATCTCACCCGTGCTGGCTACACCAAAGTTTGCTCCGGTCATACCGCACTCTGCTTCCATGAAGTTGTCACGCAAGTGATAGCGTGCGCAACGGGTCAGGTAAGTAGGGTCTGCCTTAGCCTCCAGTTCTGTCTTGTCGGCTACACCCATACTCAATGCACCCTGTGCACCATTCTTCTCCAGCAAGCCCTTCTCTGCAAAGTTCTCCTTTACCTGCTCACGGGTAATGTGGATTGCAGGCATGATGATATGGCTTGGTGGCAGGTTCATGAGCTGAAGGATACGCTCACCAAGGTCGGTCTCTACAACGTCAATACCGTTCTTGAAGAGGTTCTCGTTCAGGTGGCACTCCTCGGTAAGCATGGACTTACCCTTTACCACTTTCTTCACGTTATGCTCACGCATAATCTGCATTACAATCTCATTGTACTCATCAGCATCTTTTGCCCAGTGTACAATGGCACCGTTCTTGGTTGCGTTTGCCTCAAACTGCTCCAGGTAATCAGCCAAGTGGGTTACGGTGTGCTTCTTGATCTGGCTGGCAGATTCACGAAGCTGTTCCCATTCTTCCAACTGATAAGCCAGGACATCGCGCTTAGCGCGTACACTCCAGAAGGTCTGGTCGTGGCGTGCTACTTTATCTGGATTCTGCAGGAATTTCTCTGCAGCTACTGAATGTTTTGTGCTCATAGTCCACTTGCTAAGATTTGTACGACATGAATAAACTCAATAGGCTTTCCGGCCTTGCTGGTGTAATCGCCCTTACCCTTCTTTACCAGTCCCTGCATGTGCATCAGGCAAGAAGAGTCTGGACCGGTAATGAATTCTGCACCGGTAGCAATGTGGCGTGCCAGCTTGTCCTTACCCATACGGGCAGATACATCTGGCTCCTCAATAGCAAACATACCACCGAAACCACAGCACTCATCTGCACGTTCTGGCTCCATGACCTCAATGCCCTCTACCAGCTGCAGCAGGTCCTTGATCTTGTTGAAGCGAGGAACACTGCGCTCTGTTGGTGATGACAATCCCAGTTCGCGTACACCGTGGCAGCTGTTGTGCAAGCTCACTTTGTGAGGGAACTTGGCACCAGGGATAGCAGTTACCTTCAGCACATCGTGCAGGAACTCTACAATATCCATAGTCTTTTCAGCAGCATGGCACTCGTGGTTCACGATATTAGGGTGGAAAACACGTACGTAAGCAGCACAGCTGGCAGAAGGAGCTACTACATAGTCGTAAGCCTTGAACAGCTCATCGTAGTTCTCTACCAAGTGCTCGGCCTTGTTCTGGAAGCCTGCGTTACCCATAGGCTGTCCACAGCAAGTTTGTTTCTCTGGGTATTCTACGTCAACACCCAGACTTTTCAGTAGCTTGTATGTAGCTACGCCTACCTCAGGGTAGAGCGCATCCACATAACAAGGGACGAACAATCCTACTTTCATGGTATAATATTTTATATTTTTAGTACTTAGATTAAACGATTGCCATCAGGATGAATGCCATAACGCCAGCACACAGACCATAGATTACAAATGGAATCCAAGTCTTGCGGAGAATCTGGCCTTCGTGACCAATCAAGCCCAATACAGCACAAGCAGATACAATGTTGTGGATACAGATCATGTTACCCATAGCACCACCTACACCCTGCATGGCTACACAGATAAAGTGCTGGTCAGGAGAGTAGTTCAATGCAGTAGCTGCATCCCACTGGAAGTTAGCGAACAACATATCTGATACGGTGTTTGAACCGGTGATGAATGCACCCAGACCACCAATGTAAGATACCAGCATAGGCCATACTGGGGCAAATGTGGTACTCAACAGGGTAGCCATAGCCATTGGCATAGAGATGCCAGCGTTACCACCAATCAGCACTTCTGTTGCAGAAGAACCCTTGAAGATAGAAACCAGGGCTACAGATGCCAGCATGGCAATAGTAGGAGCCTTCATCTTACCCAGGGCTGTGCTCCAGGCGCGCTTTACCTTGTCCTTTCCTACCTCATCGTCCTTAGTCATACCATGCATGAAGATAGTCAGGATAGCTACCAGGATGAAAGGAATGATACCAGGCAGGTTCAGCAGCGCAATAGACTCATTTACGCCCTCTACACCTAAGATATCCTTGAAACCAAGGCTGAACATTGGGTCATTTACAATGGCCTTCAGACCAAATGCAGGAACACGGGTGATAACCAGGATGATACCGCATAATACGTAAGGCATCCAAGCCTTAACCTGACTCATGTGCTTCTTGAACTCCTTCACGTCGGTAGCCTTGATGTTACCGCTCCAGTCTGCATCCCATTCCTTCTGGTCTGCAAATGTCCATACATCCTTAGGAACGCAAATGCCCTTCTTGGTGAGCCATACCAGAATGCCCAGACCAATGATACCACCCATCATAGATGGAATCTCTGGACCTGACCACCATGCTAATACATAATAAGGAACGCCAAAGCATACAGATGCCATCAAGCAGTACTTCCAAACGGCAAAACCTTCGCTCCACTTCTTGTTCTTGCCAAAGAAGCGGGTCATGAATCCTAACATGAAGATAGGGAGGATGATGAGCATTGGGAGGTGACCCAGAGTTACATACTCACCAATATGCTTGTACACCATGGCAGAGTCTGCGTTGGCAATACCCATGTCGTTCAATGCCTGCAATGCTTCGGCCTCAAGAGAGCCAAAGCCCTTGATGGTAGGAGTACCTACCGCACCAAAGGTCACAGGGACACTGTTGAAGCACAGGCAGACGATAGCTGCACACAAAGGAGGGAATCCCAATCCTAACAACAGTGGAGCTGCCAATGCTGCAGGAGTACCGAAACCAGCAGCACCCTCAATGAAAGCAGAGAACATGAAGCCAATGATGATAGCCTGCAGACGGCGGTCTGGGGTAATCTCCTGCATACCAGCCTGGATGGTCTCCATGGCACCACTGGATTGCAGGGTGTAATAAATCAGCAATGCACCGAACACGATGATCAAAATACCGAAGGCATTCCAGAAACCTGCCAAAGTAAGGGCAGCCACGCGGAGTGCAGAAAGCTTCCAGAAAATCAGGGCCTCACCAGCAGCCAACAAGAATGATAATGGCATGGCTTTGGTTGATGGCCAGCGGAAGCCAGCCATCAGGATGAGGGCTAGCAAAATAGGTAAAAATGCTAATAAAGCAGCTAATGCTATTGACATATAGGTTAGATTTAATTGTTAATGCTCGTGTTTTAGAATCTTACACCGAACTCGCAGCTTGCCTCAAAGTAGTTCTTCTTGTCGGTCAGGTTGTTATCGTGTACCAGCGCTACTCTTGGCTGGAACCACATGTTCTTGTGTAAAGCAATGTTTGGTGCTACGGAATAGATAGACTTCAGGGTGTTCTTGGTAGCATCGTCCTCGTATGCATCGTACTTTACCCAAGTCTTTACTACATTACCGCAAGGGATACCTACAGTGGCATACCAACCCTGAGCCTCACCGGTTCCGGTCCAACGGCCATTCTGGAAATCAGTGGTCTTGTGTCCGGTTGAGTGTGCATACTCTGCACGTGCGGTCCAGTTGTCCTTATCATAGAACGCAGAAACCATGTAGCGGTCGCGATCTACAGTTACGCCATTGTCGGCAGTAAAGTTTCCGGTCCAACCCCAGATAGCCAGGCGCAAGCCTTGGATAGGCTGAATCTGCAAGGTACCGCTCAAGTCCTTCTGAGAGTTCTTGTCGCCAGAGTTAATGGTCTGACCGTTAGAGATCATGAACTGATAGTGCAGGAGTGAGTGCTGGTCATTGCCTACAGGCAGCAGGTCACCCTGGAACTGGATTCCCTGGTCACGTCCACCACCATTGTCGCCAACAATAAAGTCGCTCTGACCGCAGAGCTTCTGTGTAATCTGTGCGTATGCACCATCATGATAGTCGAATGGGGTATAAGGGTTCTCATAACCGAATACACGGATGAACTGACCCACCTTAATCTGGAAGCTCTTGTATTTCTTCCACTCCAGCCAGTAGTCCTTCATGTGGAATGCCTGGTTAGCAGTCTGGAGCTGTACCAGATAAGCAAAGTCATTAAATAAAGTACCGCTCACGTACAAGCGTACATTCTTTTGTTTGAAACCATCGCCGGAATGAGCGCCATCCTTGCTGCTGTAATAGTAGCCAGCCATGTAGTATCCGCCAAACTTAGGTGCAGAAGCAAAACCTGTCTGTGTCCGACCGTATTCTGCAGGTCCGTCCTCGTTGTTGAAACCTTTGGCAATAGCCTCATTCAAATAATGTGTGATAAAACCCTCCTCGAATCTTTCGATAGGCAGGAATTCCGATGTGTTTTTCTCTGGTTCCGTGTTATTGGCACACAAAGGGCTAGTAAGCGCAAAGGCTGCAGCCATAGCTAATATCTTTTTCATGTCGTGAGATTTAAGTTTATTTTAGGCAAATTTACGCAGAATAATTAGAATGACAAAAAAGAGTAGAGAGAAAGAACGCATTTTTCGCTCAATTTGTTAATCGCTGACACTGATGTAGTTAGTTCTGTGTAGGGTTTCCCCTATGATTATATAGGGTTTTCCCTTTTGCTTAATATACGAAAAGACTTATCTTTGCACCGAGTTTTAAAAGGAAATTTTAATTATCCTCAAATCCGCAAGTAAACTTCAAAAGGACTCTTTGAAGCCGAAGAGTC
>JAUNHZ010000022.1 GCA_030523705.1 Bacteroidales bacterium | reverse complement strand
CTCTTCGGCTTCAAAGAGTCCTTTTGAAGTTTACTTGCGGATTTGAGGATATATATTATTGCCATTAAGGGGTCATAGTTGGGTATGTGTTTCAAGGGGACAGAACTATGTCCCCTTTGGAATATTTTCTCCCCGCTCCCCAAAAACGCAATTTGGCCTTCCCAAAAGTCCATAGTTTTCTGCAAACCGCTTGTAAGAGTCCCTACTTTTTCGTATCTTTGTATTACCAAATTAGAGGTGGGCAGACGACGGAAAAGAGCCTTCTCTTTTGATGACGCGCGTTCAAAAATAAGGACTGAAGCTGGTCATCTATGAAACCCTTTAAAGTGGTGCTTCAACAACTAACTATGCTTAATTATTAAAAGTGGCATGTCCCATCGCTAATTTTTGTAAATTCCAAAATTTCCACTATATTTGCGAATGAATGAACGTAAATAACAGAATAGACATGAAAACAAGATTATTTCTTTCCGCAGCGGCTGCTCTATTATTGATTGGCTGTAATGAAAGCGCTCCTAAGTATCCTACCAGCCATGAACTGATAGTGAACAGTACCGATGCGCTGGTGCAGACTCAGCAAGGAACCTTGTCTGGCTATATCGAGGATGGTATTTTCACTTTCAAGGGAATCAAATATGCCGATGCTAAGCGTTTTGAGGCACCTACAGATCCTCAGCCATGGGAGGGTGTTCAGACGGCGCTGTATTATGGAGATCAGTGCTATCAGTCACCCCGACAGACATGGAAAGACGATTGCGAGGCTTTCCTCTATCAGTGGGATGATGGTACACAGTCTGACGATTGTCAGTACCTTAACGTATGGACTGATGGCATAAACGATGGAAAGAAACGTCCGGTTATGGTCTGGCTGCATGGTGGTGGCTATGCCATGGGTGCCAGCAGTGAGCTTCCTTTCTACGATGGCGCGAATCTGGCTAAGAAAGGTGTAGTATTGGTAAGCATCAACCATCGTTTGAACTCGCTAGGTTTCCTGGATTTATCTGACTTTGGCGAGAAGTACAAGTACTCAGGTAACCTGGGTGTCCTGGACATGATCAAGGCTATGGAATGGGTGAACAAAAACATTTCAAATTTTGGCGGAGACCCTGATAATGTGACAATCTTTGGCCAAAGCGGTGGTGGCGGCAAGGTGAATGTGCTGCTGACAGCACCGGCTGCAAAGGGTACATTCAACAAGGGTATCATAGAGAGTGGTTCCATGATCAACTTTATGGATAAGGAGGTTGCTAAGGATATGGGGCGCCGCGTGGTAGCTCAGCTTGGTCTGAATGAACAGACGATAGATAAAATCCAGGAGATTCCTTATACAGAACTAGATGCCGCTGTCACGGAGGCTATCTGTTCTGCTTTTCCAGACAACTTTATGTACCGTTATTATGGAGCGGGTCTGTGGTTCTCTCCTCAGGTAGATGGCGAGGTGATTCCGTTCCAGCCTTCAGACCCACGAGTGGCTGAGATTTCTAAGGGTATTCCTACTATCATCGGTTGCAACTATGCTGAGGCCAACATGCTGGATGCTGTATACCAGAATGCGGACATCCGCCGTGCATTGGGTGATGATACTAAACAATATCTGTACATCTTTGCCAAGCCATCGCCTCACATGGATGGCACCTTTGCAACTAATCACTGCACTGAAATGCCTTACGTCTTCAACAACATCTACTTGGGCCGTTTCATGGTGGGTAATGACGAGGCTAACTACAAACTGGCCGATTTGATGTCCGATGTATGGGTTTCATTTGCAAAGAATGGAGATCCGAATGTGAAGGGTTTCAAATGGGAGGCGTATAATCCAGAGACCAAGCCTATGGTGGTGTTTAATGACGAGACGACTACTGTTCATGCCGGAGATAAGTTCTTTGACGAGATGAAAGCTTATAAGCAAGAGAGATGGAAACTCCGCGAGAATCCTTTCAAGAAATAAAAAAAGGAGGACAGTCATTTAGGTGATATGTCCTCCCTTTTTTATGCTATTCATAATTGTTTAAATTAGAATGTTTTATTTTTCAGTTAGCTAAATCTGGCTTAAGGATTGAAGCCTGCATTAGTGGTAATTTTACTATATTTGCAACATGGAAATGACTTTTATTTTGAAATGGAATCCGGCTATCTCTTCGGTAGATTTGAACGACTGGGATTTCTGGGTACGCAAGCAAGCGTTCCTGACTCCAAACTGGAGCGTGTTTGAGCATGAGAAAGTGTGCGTGGGAGACCGCTGGGTCATGCTGCGTGTGGGCAATGGGAACACTGGAATTGTGGGTTACGGCACGTTCTGTAGTAACCCTTACCAGGCAGGCGACTGGAGCGGAAAGGGTAGGGTGACATACTATGCAGACTTGAAAATGGGGGTGCTGGTATCTCATTCAGAGCCATTAGTGACCACACAGCAACTAGAGGAACTGCTCCCTGAAATCGAATGGAAAGGTGGTCATTCTGGCATGTGCATGGAAACGGAAGATGCTGATTTGCTTTGGAATACAATTATAGAAAGCCAACAGCAGCGCCGGATTGTTACGTATGAAGACGTTTGCATAGAGCCTGGATTAGACATGGAGATTGAGGGGTGGGAAAACCTCAAGTCACTCTTCCCAGAATTGTCCTATCAAGACCTCTTTACCAGTCGGGTTTTCCATGACATGGTCACGCTCCGCACGGAACATGTGTATGGAGAGAGCGTGTTCACTTTCACCGTGCTGCTGCATAAGAAATTCGTGCTGCCGGTAATCTGCACTGGATTGCAGCGCATTCACACAAACATCTATGGAGATATGAGGTATCAAGATGACTGCCAGATTTGGTTTGATGGATACCATTTCCATGTGACTATCAATGAGGTAGAGGTGATATGCGAAGAACTCCGGTTTGGAAAATCCAGTCACTATGGTGGGGATGCCATAGCTGTAACGATATAAGACAAACTAAAGTGTCTTTTCTGCTAACATAACCAGCAGGATAGGCAGATAATCCTTGAATTCTTTACGCAGGAGATCCAAGACCCGCTGCTTGTATCGGGTTACGGATTTCAGACTGATATCTAACTCCTTGGCAATCTCCTCGTGGTTGCGTCCCTTTAACACAGTTTCCGTAAATACCACACGCTGCTCACTAGGCAGTTTCTCCAGTGTTTCATGCAGCATGCTATATAATTCCTCTAGTGAGTATACACTGTCTGGCGTGATTTCATAGATAGGGTCTTTCTCCATCTTTTCCAGATAATCCTGCTCATACCCAAAATGGCGAAGATGATTCAGGCACATGTTCTTGATGCTGGTCTTGAGATAGGAAAGAATGGTGGGGGAGAGAAGCTCCTCGGTGGACAAATGCTCCCAGGCATGCATGAACGCATCGGAAACCACGTCCTCACGCGTGGTGAGAGGCTCTACAAAACGCTTGGCATATAGGCACAAAGGGGCATAGTACTGGCTATAAAGCGTCTTGAATGCCAGTTCTTTCTGGGTTAGTCGTGCCTGAATTTCCATGCCGGTTTAGGTTTCTTTTGGCGCAAAGATAGGATAAAAACGTAAAAAAAACAAAAAAACATGATTTTTTTCCCTTTTTGCTGTCTTGTTTTGAAATCTCACGTGTATACATAATAGATACGCGCAAAAATGCGCAAATGATAGGTATATGGAGGATATGAATAAGGATTTACAAAAGGCGCTCCAACTCATGGAGGATATCCGGGAGATGGAGTCTATAGATACCGATGCTGCCTATGCCCGTTTCCAACGGGCCGTTGAGACGCGTCATACATTCCGGTTTAAGGCTTGGGCCCTGCGTGTAGCAGCCATCTTGGTGCTGCCACTGCTGGTCTCCACCCTGTATCTGGGTTACAAGTACATCCACTTCCAGCAGGAGATGGAGCTGTTTTCAGAGGTGGTAGTGAGCGATGGTGTAATCCAGAGCTTTGAACTGCCAGACGGTTCTAAGGTGTATCTGAACTCCGGTAGTTCCTTGCGCTATCCTGTACGTTTCAAGGAGGACAGCCGTGAGGTGACCTTGAATGGTGAAGGTTATTTTGAAGTACAAGCAGACCGTCAGCATCCGTTCTATGTGCACACCCCTCAAGGCTTGAGCGTGATGGTCCATGGCACCAAGTTCAACCTTATGGCTTATGAGGATGCCTCAAGCATTGAGACTGTATTGGAAGAGGGTAAGGTCACAGAGATTCTCCCTAACCGCAAGTCGGTGCCGATGGAACCAGGTGAGTGTGTGATTTACGACAAGCTAACCGGTAAGGTTTCCAAGGGAACAGTGGACATGGATGAGAAACTGGCGTGGAGAGAAGGAAAGCTCATCTTCCGCGATGCCAGCATTGAGGAAATCTTTACACGTCTTGCGCGTCACTTTAACGTAGAGGTGAACTTGGTGAACAAGCAAAAGAAGGAATATCGTTTCCATGCCACCTTCAGGGATGAGACACTGGATCAGATCCTGCACTACCTCTCAGAGTCTGCAAACATGAAGTGGACCTTTGAGAAATCCAAGCAGCTGGAAGACGGCAGCTTTAGCAAGAAGAAAATAGATGTAACATTATATTAACCATAAAAACCTGAATTTTGCCTATGAAGCATGAACTGAAAAGTTAACCTTAAGAAAAAGGGAAGAAGACTGTTGCAGCAGCCCCCTTCCCAGAGATTTGATAATGGAGTGACAGATTTTGAAGAGCTCACTCATTATCGCCAAAGTAAATTATAAACTTTAGTTGACGACAAAGTTATGAAATTTATTCAAATTAAACTACCTTTAACTATGAGGATTAGCCTTTTTTTATTTTTTGCAGTGGTGATTCAAGCCTTTGCAGGAAATACTTTTGCTCAGCGCACGCGTTCCTCAGTCAACCTGACTAATGCTACGGTTGAGCAAGTGATGAGTCAGATAGAGAAAAATTCTGACTATGTGTTCTTGTACCACTCTGGTACTTTCCAGAACAACCGCAAGGTTTCTTTCAACAAGAAATCAAGCAATGACATTGTGGAGATTCTGGACCAGATGTTCCGTGGTACAAATGTATCTTACAGCATCTCTGGCAAGCAGATCATTCTGTCTTCTAAGGAGAATGCTACAGCAAGCGCTCCACAGCAGAGCTCACGCTTCACCGTTACAGGTGTGGTAAACGATGCACACGGAGAACCTCTGATTGGTGTAAACGTAAAGAATCAGAAGTCGCTGGACGGTACTATCACTGATATGGATGGTAAGTTCTCCCTGAGCGTGAACAAGGGCGACGTGCTGGAGTTCTCTTACGTGGGTTACACTACTCAGCAGGTAACCGTAAACAGCAATAAGGCCTTGAACATTACCTTGGCCGAGGATCAGGAGTTGCTGGATGAGGTTGTGGTTACCGCTTTGGGTATCAAGAAAGAAGCTAAGGCTCTGTCTTACAACGTACAGCAGCTGAACTCTGAGGAACTGACTGTAGTAAAGGATGCCAACTTCATGAATGCATTGGCTGGTAAGGTTGCCGGTGTTGAAATCAACTCAAGCTCTGCCGGCGTAGGTGGTGGCGTGAAGGTTGTTATGCGTGGTGCCAAGTCTTTAAGCCATGATAACAACGCACTTTACGTAATCGATGGTATCCCTATGCCTTCTCTTTCATCTACCCAGCCTTCTGACTATTTCTCTGGTCAGGGTCAGTCTGGTGATGGCGCATCTATGGTCAATGCCGATGATATTGAGAACATCTCTGTATTGAGTGGTGCTGCTGCATCTGCTCTGTATGGTATGGATGCTGCAAACGGTGTCATCATGATTACTACCAAGAAGGGTCAGGTAGGAAAGCCTCACCTTACCTATTCTAATAATACATCATTCTATTCTCCATTCCAGTTCCCAGAGTTCCAGAATACTTACGGAACCAGTGGTGTGGGCTCTATGTACAGCTGGGGAAGCAAGTTGGCTACTCCTTCTACCTATGACCCAATGGATTTCTTCCAGACTGGTTACAACGAGGCAAACTCACTTACTTTCTCTGTAGGTTCAGAGAAGAATCAGACTTTTGCTTCTATCGCTGCTAACAATGCAGAGGGTATTGTGGAGAACAACGGTGTGAACCGCTACAACTTCTCTGTACGTAACTCTTCAGACTTCCTGGATGACAAGATGCACTTGGACTTGAGCGCTATGTTCACCAACGTAATGGAGAAGAACATGATCTCTTCTGGTCAGTACTTCAACCCACTGTTGCCAGTTTATCTGTTCCCAGCAGGTGAGGATATCCGCAAGTTCATGCCTTACGAGCAGTATGATCAGGAGCGTAACTTCAAGACCATGTACTGGCCTTATGGCAACCAGGGATTGGCTATGCAGAACCCTTACTGGATTGTGAACCGCGATGAGTTCGTGAACCATAAGGACCGTTTCATCCTGAGTGCAGGTCTGACTTATAAGTTGGCCGAAGGCTTCAGCTTGTCTGGTCGTGCCAAGATGGATAAGACTAACGCTTCTTACGAGAAGAAGTACAGTGCCGGTGGTGATACTTTCTTCGCAGGTCGCTATGGTGCATATTACATTGGCCAGGAAGATACCCGTCAGCTTTATGGCGATGCTATCTTGAACATGGACAAGTACTTCGGTAGCTTCTCAGTAAATGCTAACGTGGGTGCATCTTTCAAGGATGTTAACTATAACTACACTTATACTGGTGGCCAGTTGAATACCATGGCTTCTAACTCAAGCTCTGACTTTGCACATGGTTTCGTACTGAACAACGTGAACCGTACCTCTATCACCGATGACTGGTTCAATCAGATTCCTAACCAGCACCATCAGGTACAGAGCGTATTTGCTACTGCACAGGTAGGTTACAAGAGCATGATGTACTTGGATGCCACTGCTCGTAACGACTGGGACTCTTACCTGGGTAACACTCGTTTCAAGAACAAGGGTTTCTTCTATCCATCTGTAGGTTTGAGCTTTATCTTGACCGATATGATTCCTGCTTTGAAGGATAACAAGACCTTGTCATTCCTGAAGCTGCGCGGCAGCTACTCTGAGGTAGGTCACGCTCCAGAACCATACGGACCTGGTGGTACTTATAAATATGTAAACGGAAGTATTGCAACCTCTACACAGATGTCAAATGCATCTCTGGAGCCAGAGCGTACCAAGTCTTGGGAGGCTGGTTTGGAGACTCACCTGTGGGGTAACAAGCTGAACCTGAACGTGAGCTTGTATAAGACCAGCACTACTAACCAGTACTTCACTCCAAGCTTGTCAGCTGCTTCTGGTTACACTTCTGTAGCTATCAATGGTGGTTTGGTTGAGAACAAGGGTATTGAGGCATCTCTTACCTTGAACCAGAACTTGGGTAAGGTACAGTGGTCTTCTACCTTGAACTATACTTTGAACCGCAACAAGATCAAGAAGTTGCTGGCTCCTACTACCCTGAATGGTCAGGAGGTAGCTCTCGATGCTCTTGATGTATTGAACTTGGGTTCTGTAAAGGTTCGTCTGACTGAAGGTGGTTCTATCGGTGACCTGTACGTGACTACACTGCAGACCGATGAGCACGGATTCATCAAGGTAGACTATACTTCTAAGCAGGTAACCGGTGTAGACGCTGGTCACTATGAGTATGCAGGTAACACTGCTGCTAAGTACACCATGAGCTGGCGTAACAACTTCTCATGGAAGGGTATCAACCTGGGCGTTTTGGTAAGCGGTCGTTTTGGTGGTCGCGTTGTCAGCTTGACTCAGGGCTACATGGATGCTTATGGTGTATCTAAGACTACTGAAGAGGCTCGTGACTTGGGTGGTGCCCTGGTGAACGGTCAGCGCATCCCTGCTCAGAACTTCTATCAGACTGTAGGTCCATCTGTAGGTTCTTGGTATGTTTACAAGGCTACCAACGTACGTTTGGCTGAACTCTCTCTGGGTTATGACCTGCCTATCAAGAAGTGGGTGTCATGGGTTAACGGCATGACCGTTTCATTCGTAGGCCGTAACTTGTTGATGCTTTACAACAAGGCTCCATTCGATCCTGAGTTGTCTGCAAGTACAGGTACATTCTATTCTGGTATCGACTACTTCATGCAGCCAAGTCTGCGTAACCTTGGTTTCTCAGTAAAAGTTGACTTCTAAAACAGACAAGCGATATGAAATTACATAAATTAAATATATTCAGTGGTACTGCTGCAGCTGCTCTTCTGTTGAGTCTGTCTGCTTGTACTGGTGAGTTTGACAAGTGGAACCTGGATCCATCAAATGCTACCGAGGCACAGCGCCAGGTAGATAACCAGGCTGTTGGTTCTCCATTCTCTACCATGGAATTGGGTGTCATGGCTGTAGGTAACAACCGTGGTGGTTCTTTCCAGATTTGTGATATCTTGCCTGGTGGCCAGTTTGGTGGTTACTTTGCAAATATCAAGAGTTCTTATGGTGTGGGTGCATTGCACTTCTCTCACTATGTGTTGCCTGATGGTTGGGTAAACGAGCCTTTCGTTTATGCTTACACTGATGTGATGCAGAACTGGAACACCATTAAGAAGGAGAGCGAGAAAGAGGGTAGCGACAAGAACTCATTTGCCTTGGCTACTATTGTAAAGGTATTCGGCATGAGCCGCTTGACCGATATGTACGGACCTGTTCCTTATACTCAGTTTGGTACTGGTGCTACCTATGTATCTTATGATTCACAGGAGACCATCTACAACTCATTCTTCAAGGAACTGGATGAGGCTATCAGTGTACTGGTATCTTATAACGAATCTAACCGCAACGCTAAGCTGCTGGCTGATTTTGACCGCGTATTCGGTGGCGATGTAGCTCGCTGGTTGAATTTTGCTAACACCCTGCGTCTGCGCTTGGCACTCCGTGTGGCATATGCAAACGAAGGTTTGGCTAAGCAGGAGGCTCAGAAGTCTATCGACTTGGGTCGCTTCATGGTACAGAAGGAAGATGCTGCCATCATTAAGTTCACTACCGGTAAGAACCCATTCTATGAGGTTACCGTTGACTGGGGTGACTTGCATGAGAGTGCTTCTATCGACAGCTACATGAACGGTTACAATGACCCACGTATCAGCAAGTACTTCACTCCACGCGATGGCGGCTGCTTCGGTGTACGCTTGGGCTTGACCAACATTAACCAGACTGCATACATGAACACTACTTCTCCTGCAAACGTAGGTGAGTACGATGGTGTAAACTGGATGACTGCTGCCGAAGGTTACTTCCTGCGTGCAGAGGCTAAGTTGCGCTGGGATATGGGTGCAGAGTCTGTTCAGGATTTGTATGAGCAGGGTATCCGCATCTCATTCAACGAGCGTGGTGCTACCGGTGTTGAGGCTTACATTGCCGATGACTACAGCACACCTGCAGATTTCGTAGACCATAGTGGTAAGGGTGACGATGCTTCAGCATTGAGCAATATCACTATTGCATGGAACGAGGCTGACAACTTTGAGACTCAGCTGGAGCGCATCATTACCCAGAAGTGGATTGCCATCTTCCCTGATGGTCAGGAAGCCTGGAGTGAGTTCCGCCGTACCGGTTATCCTAAGTTGTTCCCAACCATGAACGATAACAGTGGCCTGAACCTGAAGAACCTGCAGATTCGCCGTTTGCGTTTCCCAACTTCAGAATATGAGAACAACACTGCTAACGTGAATGCTGCCGTTTCATTGCTGGGTGGTGCAGACAATGCCAAGACACAGCTTTGGTGGGATAAGAAGAAACATTAATCTTAAACAGAAAGACTGATATGAAATTTTTGAAATATATATTGCCAATGTTGTTTATCGGCTGCGCAGTGGTTTCTTGCGATACCGATGAAGAGGCAGTAGTAATCCAGGACCCTACTACTTACAGTCCGCTTTACTACCAGAATCTGAGAGATTACAAAAATAGTGATCACAGCATTGCTTGGGGCTGGTTCTCTGACTATACTCAGACTATCTCTCCTGCAACCCGTTTCCTGGGTCTTCCTGATAGTTTGGATATCTGCTCTCTCTGGGGTGGTATCCCTTCTAAGGACTCTTTGCTGGCCGATGCACGCTATTTGCCAGAGGTAGAGGAGGAGATGCGTTTTGTACAGCAGACCAAGGGCACCAAGCTGGTAGTTCCTACCATTGTACGTATCAAGAGCTTCCCTATGTTCTATCAGGATATCTGGGTAGGACAGGATAACAAGGAAGAGGCTATGGAACAGTTTGCTGGCTATCTGTTGGCACAGATCTTTGTGAACGACTTGGATGGTATTGACTTGGACTATGAGCCAGAAGGTGACCCATTGAGTGGTTCAAACTTCTCTTATTTTGTAAAGTTCATTGGCCAGTTTGTTGGTCCTAAGGCAGATCCTGCTGCTACCTATACTGCTAAGTTGGGTAAGGTTCGTACAAACCCAGATGGATCTAAGGAGACTTATTACGAGGACTATGTCATCAAGGGTGACCCTACCAAGTTGTTGTGTATTGACTATTATGGCACAACTCCAGCGGCTGATACCGAGGAATATACCAACTGGTTCGTAAACCAGACCTATGGCGGTTCTGCAGGTCGTCTGCCTTTCACAGGTTGTCCTACAGAGAAGGTGGTTTACACTGAGAACGTGGGTGACAACTGGCAGAGCCCAGAGGCAGGTCAGTTGCTGAACTATGCACGCTATCAGCCTGCTACAGGCCGCAAGGGTGGATTTGGCGCATTCTTCATGCACCGTGACTATATCAATTCAGGCTATGGATTCAGCAACTACGCTAACATGCGTTATGGTATCCAGATTCAGAACCCTGCAATTCGTCATTAATAATGTGTGATTTTAAAAAAGATAAGATCATGAATAAAATGAAATATATCGTTCTGGCTCTTTTAGCCGTAGTCGTTGCTTCTTGTAAGGAGAGTAATGGCGACTATAGAGATGTGGTTTATATCTCAGGAACCATGGACAACAATACCATGCGTAAGGGTTTTGAAGGTAACGATAAGGTGGACCTTACCATTACCAGTACTGCAAAGGTAGATGAGCCTGTGACCGCGAATTTCGTGGCTGCTCCTGAACTGTTGGAAGCATATAACCAGCAGAATAATTCAGACTATATAGTTCCACCAACCGATGCTTATAGTATCGAGAACCCTACCGTTACCATTGAGAAGGGTAAGCATGTTTCTTCCATCGCTAAGCTGAACATCGCAGACCCTACCAAGTTTGAGGAGGGTAAGAGCTATTGTCTGCCTGTACGCGTGACTACCGATGGTAATTTGCTGGAGGCTGGTTCTGTACAGTATATCGTGTTTGTTCCTATCATTACTGTGGATGTTGCTGACATTAATAATAAGGCATTCCTTATCCCTGGTTTCCGTAACAACGAGGAGTTAGGTCACTTGTCACAGCTTACCATGGAGTGTAAGGTATTTGTAAATGAATTCCAGAGCCGTAACCCATACATTTCTACCCTGATGGGATGCGAGGAAAACTTCCTGCTCCGTTTCGGTGATGTATCTTGCGACAAGGATCAGCTGCAGTTGGCAGGTGGTAAGACTGGTGCTCCTGACTGGCGTAACCCAGATAAGGGTACAGCTCACGCTACTACCTTCCCAGCTCACTTCCCAACTGGCAAATGGGTTCACTTTGCTTGTGTTTACGATGGCTCTCAGATCTCTATGTACATGGATGGTACACCTATGGGTGACCCAGTAAAGGCTACCGGTGATATCTCTTTGGTATGGAGCTATGACTATGGTACTCCTTATGGTGACAACAATGGTCCATTCGCTATTGGTTATTCTGCTGGTGGCCGTTACCTGAACGGTCGTATCAGTGAGTTCCGTGTATGGAACATTGCCCGTACTCCTGCTCAGTTGCTGAACAACATCTGCTATGTAGATCCTACTACTCCTGGTTTGTTGGCATACTGGAGATTCCAGGGTGAGAGCGACGTATTGGAAGACGGATCAATCCGCGACTGGACTGGTCATGGCTACAATGCCGTTCCAATGTCTGGTACTCCATCATGGGTTCCAAACCACAAGTGTCCATATTAATTCAATGCTGAACAATTAAATTGAATACAATGAAAATAAATAATTTATTCATGCTCAGTGGAGTCATGCTCTTAGGAACCATGGCTTTCACAAGCTGTAGCGAGGATGAGACCTTTGATGTTGACGGAGCCAACACCAATGCTATCTTCTTTACGCCTACACAGAAAACTGTTCAGGAGAACCTGATCTATAACACACCAGCAGGCGTGTTTGGTAATGTGGCTGGTTCTTTTACCGTAAAGTCACAGTATCCTCTGGGTTCAAACCTGTCAGTCAGTGCCGTGGCAGACAATACACTGGTTGAGGAGTTCAACAAGAAGAACGGTTCTTTTGACAAGGTTTACAAGGAACTTCCTGCATCAGTGCTGAGCGCTGCTAAGATCAGTGCTACAAGTATCAGCGCAGGCAGTCAGAATGGTGAGGCTTCTATCACCGTAGAAATACCTTCTGATGTTTGTTCTGCACTCACAGACGAGTGGTATGTACTCCCATTGCAGATGCAGATTGGTACTGCAGACAAGGGTAGCTCTTCTTATACTCCTGAGTTGAGAAACGAGTATACCACTGTGTATGCAACCATTCACAATGACATGAAGAACTTTATCTACACTTCTGGCAACTTTACCCAGAATGCGGTAATTGTCCAGACTCCTGTAGGTACCTTCGGAAATATCGATAAGGAATTTACTGTGGGTGTCCGTGCAAACAACGATGCCAAGTTTATCATCCAGGCTGAGGTGGACAACAGTGCAATTGCAGCTTATAATGATAATAATGGTACTGAGTATGCTCAGCTCCCAGATGAGGTGCTGGAAGTTCTGGAGATTACCGACGGTGTGATTGAGGCTGGTGAGACTACCACTTCTACTAAAGTTAGGGTTTATGCTGCAGAAGAGGCTGTAGCAGAATTGGACGGTGAGTATTTGTTGCCTCTGAAACTGACTTTTGTTTATCCTAATGGTACCAAGACTCAGATCCAGTATGCTTATGTAGTAGTGAAGACAATGGAAAGTTTGATCAACGATGATGCACAGGCTGTTCCTGGTGTTCAGCAGAACCCACGTAACATGAGCAACACTTGGAAGTTGGTTTCTTCTGATAACTTCACCGTAAGTACTTGGAGCAATATGTTTGCGTCAAGTGTATCAAGCCGTTACTTTGGTTATTCTGGTCCTGCAGAGACAGCAACTTGCGTCATCGACTTGGGTGACGTTCATAAAGTAAGTGCATTTGCTGTGTACAGCTATGTATGTCAGAACTTTGATGTTGAACTGAGTGAGGATGGTGAGAACTGGACTTCTCTGGGTTCTACTTCTGGCCACAAATCACTTTATACCGGTAGCCAGTATTGGTTCAGCTTGTATGGTGCAGTATCTGGCCGCTACATGAGAATTACTTCTCATCTGGATCAGAGTAGTTTCTATTGGCAGTATCTGGCATATGGAACTTATTATGCAAGATATTGTGGCTTGGCTCGTTTCAACGTAGCTTACGACGATTAATTGATATAAATTCTAAGGAAGGAGTTGCTCGCATGGGTGCGGGTGGCTCCTTTATAAAAATGAATGGAATGAAAAAGTTGCTGATTCTTTTGAATATCCTCATGGTGCAGCTGGCCTTTGCACAAGAACAGGCAGAGGAACTGGCAGGAGAACCTGTGTTTCTGGAGTCTTTCAAGCCAGTAGAACGAGTGCATGATTTTGGCAAGATTCAGGAAAAGGATGGTAAAGTAAGCACCATATTTACCTTCAAAAATACAGGTGACAAAGTTGTTGCGATTAGCGACGTGAACACCTGGTGTGGCTGCATGGCCGTGGATTATACCAAGAAACCAGTGAGACCTGGTGAGACTGCAACCGTGAAGGTGGATTTTGACCCCGATCACAAAGACGGTAACTTTGTGAAACAAGTGGTACTCTTGCTCAATAACGGCAAGAACTATGTGCGTGTATGGGTAAAAGCCGATGTAGTTCCTATGTTTCATCCGGTAACCGAGGATTGTCCTCATGATGCAGGACACGGACTGTTCCTGAGCCAGCAAATTGTGCCTTTCCCAAACTTGAATGTGGGAGAGGATTTTACCTATGACCTGCTCTTTGGAAACAATACAGACAAACCCATGACGGTGACTTTCATCCGCAAACCGCTGAATACGGTCTTGAAGATGCCGGAAGAGGTGGTACTGGCACCCCATGAGAAGAAGGTGGTGTCACTGAGCTATCATTTTAACCATAAATATAAGTATACCAGCTATATCATGGTTACTCCGGTAGTGAATGGACAGAAGTCAAAGCCGTTCAAGGTGCGATGGAATGGAGAACAGAAATTTCAGTTGCATAACTAACTGTAAAATCTATATATTTTTAGGAAAGGCTCATTCTGTTAGGTATGAGTTCTCTCAATACTTATTAGGGTTAAAAATGGCAGAGCCTCACAGATGTGAATCAGTGAGGCTCTTTTTTTATTTCATGAACACAAAATAGACGGCTAAGAGCAGGCAGATGAATGCAGCGAAGTGATTCCAGTGTAATGCCTCTCCTGCAAAGAACACCTTGGTGAAGAGGGTGAAGATAATCAGTGTGATGACCTCTTGCATCACCTTGAGCTGCATCAGCGTGTAAGGACCGCCGTTCTCTACAAAGCCTATTCGGTTTGCGGGTACCTGTAGGGAGTATTCGGCCAAGGCGATGCCCCAGGAGAAGAGAATAATGCCGTATAGTGGCCAGTTGGTGGAGACATTCATCTGCTGGAGTTTCAAGTGACCATACCAAGCAAAGGTCATGAAAATGTTGCTTCCTATCAGCAACAGAATAGTGTAAATACCTTTCAACATAGTTTTACCATCCTAATAAATGACTGAGCAGTACTTTTATGCCAATGCCTATCAGCACCACGCCTCCTAAAAGCTCTGCCTTAAAATCGTATTTCTTACCAAAAAAGATTCCTATCAGACTGCCTGCTGTGCTGAAAATGAAGGAACAGATGCCTATCACCAGTACCGGGAACAAAAGCTGCACCCAATTCAGGATGCCTGTACACACGAAGGAAATGCCTACTGCCAAAGCATCGATACTGGTAGCTACTGCCAATGTAAGAATGACCTTGAGGAGGGTAGGGTTGAAGCTTTTCTCTTCCTCCTCAGAGAAACTCTCCCGGATCATGCTGCCTCCCAAGTAAACCAGCAGGCCGAAAGCCAACCAATGGTCGTAGGCTTCCAAGTAGTCCTGGAAATGGAAGGTAAGCAGCCATCCGATGCATGGCATGAGTGCCTGGAAGAGTCCGAAGAAAAAGGCCATGGTCAGGATAGTGCGCCAGTCTAAACGGCGCAAGATGGCACCGCTGGCTATGGATACGGAGAAGCAATCCATGGCAAGCGCTATTCCTAATAACCAGATTTCAAGGGTAGTCATCATACGTTATGCTCTTTTTCGGGGTGCAAATTTACAACTATTCTTTGAGACTACCTTCACGTGAATGCAGAAAAAACTCAGATTCACATCACTGGGAACCTGAGCCTATAAACATAACTAACTAATAACTTAAATTCTACACTGCAAAGGTACGTTTTTTCAACCGCTTGCACAATCGCCAGATTGAGGTATTTCCCATGGAGAGAAACTACATGGTGGCGTAACTATGCATGCCTCCAAGTAGGTAGTTTACACCAAAATAGGTAAAGAGTACACTGAAAAATGCCAAAACCATATAGAGGTGGAACACATGCGTTTTCTGTAATGTGGGTAGGGATCTCCCGTGAAGGGGAAGGGCATATATCATGAGGGTTATCAGGGCCCAGACTTCTTTTGGGTCCCATCCCCAATAGCGCCCCCAGCTTACATTTGCCCAGATGGCACCAATGAATATGCCTGTGGTAAGCAGGAAAACTGCTGGGTAAAGCATGAGGAGGCTCAAACGCTGCAAGCGCTTGGATTCTTTGGGGTTACGCATCAAGAGTGCCGTAATGCCATTTAGCATGATGAATGCTAAAAGCGCATAGGAAATCATGATGACCATGACGTGCAGGCTCAAGAGTGGGGATTGCAGTACGGGTACCAGATGGGTGATGGCAGGATTGCTTTGCCCCATCATGGCTACCATCATGGCCATGCCTCCGGTGAGTAATCCAAATGGAATAATAAGTGGAAACTTCTGCTGCATGCAGAGTGTAATCACAAAACTGCACCATGCTAAAGCTTGCATGGTTTCATAGCCATTGCTGAGTGGGATGTGCCCACTGATCTGGGTGCGTAAAGCCATGCAGAGACTCAAGAACAGCAAAAGTCCTAAGAGGACAAGGTTCAGACACAGGCGTATGTCTTTACGGGGTGGCACGCTCCGTGCTACGCATCGTACGTAATACAGGAAGGCTAATAGACCGATGGTAACAGTGAGAATGGCCCAAGGTTTAGTGCTACCTATTTTATTATAGAGCTTTTCGGCATGGATTTTTGTTGGCGATGGGAGCTGCTCTCCACAAACTTTCTCTTGGTAGGCCTTGATTTTCTGGAGCAGGGCCGCAGCCTCTGCATCGTTATGATTGTAGATGTGTTCCGCTAGTAAGTCTAAACTACGGCGGATAAAGGTCCACTGTGGAATGTCTATGTCATCAGGGAGCTTATCGGTAAATGAATACCAGTAGATGTGCTGCCCTTGCTGAACTGGGAAAATCTTGAGGGAGGAACTGGTGAGCAAATCGTTCAATACTTGTTGCTTTTCTGCTGCGTGCTTAGGATCTGCGCCTATTTCAACGGTGGATTTCCAAGTGTCTGGATAGAAAATCCATCCGGCAAGAATCTCATCGGCGGTTCTTCCTCGGTAGCTCTGTTTCTTATAGAGCTTGGTTGTAAAATCATGCGCATAGGTCTCCATAGGGCATACACGGCCGTGGTAATTGATGTACAGGTCACTGAATGCTGCGGATAACTCCTTGGAAATCAACTGTGGATCCTGTGCGTGCAGTCCTCCTGGCAGAAGTAGGAATAAGAGTAGTGGGATGCGCTGCTGTAGAATCTGGCGGTATCTGCTACCAGGTTGGATGAAGAAAAACAGCATGCCTATGAGTAACAGAGCATATCCAGCAAAGCTTAGAGGTACGCCGTATGGGTCATGGGAAATGGTGAAGGTACTGGAAGTGAGATCGGGCGCATAACTGGCTTGCACAAATGAAAACTGCAAGAAACTCTGGCTGTTGTTCATGCTCACTTCTCGGTGAAACTCTGCTCCGTTTGCCGTGAAGGTGAGTTGGCTGATGTAATCTTTTGGAGTTGTAGTACCCTCATAATACACCACTTGGAACTGATCTAAATACACGTGAAAAGGAAGGATGCCTGTCTTTCCATCTTTTTTGATGAAATGGTTTTCAGGAATTCCCTTGGTGAGGGTAAGGGTCCCATGCTCTCCTGTAAGCCATGTGGTAAAAGCACCAGAGAGAATGATTAAAAAGGCAACATGAAGCAAGAATGTGCATGGTTTTTCCCATAATCGGCACTGGAACATATAGCCTGCAGATAGGAACGCCAGTAGGCACCACAGCCCTACAAAAGGTATGGTGCCATACAGGTTTCCTGAAGATATAAAAGTACTGATAATCAGTACAAATATTACTAATATAAAGCAAGCGAATGCGGCTAAACGTATTTTTTTCATGATTTTAAATCGCATCAACAAATGCTACAATTGCGTCGCGGTCTTCTTTTGATAGCTCTCTGAACTTCTTTACGGAATAATACGCATCGGAGGTTCCTCCTTGGTTAGCACCATGCCACATGATGGCCTCAATGACATTGCGGGCGCGACAGTCGTGCAACCTGTCTGCATAAGTGGCTCCGGTGCAAAGCTGATGGAGTCCTCTTCCCCACAGGGCCGTAGTGCGGCACCATCCGGTACGTATATCATTCTTCATGTAGAGCTTGTGCTGCACCAAATCCGTATAAGGCCATATCTTCTGGTGTGGATAGCGTGGCATGAGCTCAGAAAGAGTCTTTCCGTAATAGGCGCTGTTCGGGTCAGTGACTTTGAAAAGGTTAGGGTCGTAAACCTGATCGTCTCCGGTAGTCCATGATGGACGGTGGCAATAGGCGCATCCAATCTCCTCGAACAGTTTCTTTCCTTTCTGGATGTTTTCGCTGGTGATATTGCGGGCAGCAGGAACTGCAAGTCCACGGTGCCAAACCATGAAATCCACATAGTCGTTATCACTCATTTCTGTTGGCAAGTTGCTGGACGTGAGGTAGTTGTAAATATTCTTCTCTACATTGTCCGTAAAGAACTCTGGGTGCTCTTCTGCTGTGGTAATCTTGCGTATGTAGGCATCGAAGCCCGCTTGTACGTCTTTATCTTTTGAGGCACATGTGGCATAAATCTTGCCATTCAAATCCAAATAGTGGTATTTACGGTCGGAACGGGTTACGTTGGTAATGTTCCAGATGGCATTTGCACCGGCTGCATCCAACAGTGGACCTCGGGAGATGGCATAGGTAAAGCGACGGACTTTAGGAGTTCCATCGCCTTGCTTGGCATTGGTGTAATATCCCACATACTGACCATCCTTGAACATGGCCGGATTAAAACCATTTGGCATAAAGCCATCTTGGTATTCCTGCTTGTACTGTGCAATAATGTCCTCATCGGTTATAGCATCCAGCAATCCACTACCGTAGATACCCAAAGTGGATTCCAGGCGGACCTCATAACCAGTAGTAGTGGCATCTTCATAACCTTGGTTGATGACATAAACGGCCTCACGAGGCAGATTAACCTCTGGATAGCGTAGGGAATAAGTCTCACCATCAGGGAATTTGTTTCCCCATTCATCGGTGAAGTTTTCCCACTTGATTTTGATTTTTGTCTCATCGAGTGGATCCTTGAATGGCGCAATGGCATGGCTCTGAGGCATACCTGCTAACCAACTTACATATGCGTCATTTGCAGGGTTATATACTACTAGCAAGTATCCGTTTCCTACATCTGTGGTATTGAAGTAGCCATTGGGAATACTCTGACCGTGCCCATAACCAGGGTGGCAGTGCAGACAAGAGGAACGTACATAAAGCGGACCTAAGCCCTCGCGCTCTCCGCCATTCGTATTTGCGGTGAATGGCTTTTCGAACATTTTCTCTCCACGGTTAAATGAAAGGAACATGCCACTTTTCTCAATGGCGGGGGTAGGCTGTTCAAATGCTTTGGAGGAACTGATGAAACTGGTTCCTAATTCTCCACCGCTGTAGCGCTGTTCCTCAAGAGCCGGGTCTGGTGTATCTGGGGTTGGATCTGGAATCTTATTGTCGTCCTGGCACGCTGCAATGGTCCATGCGGTGCATGCTACACATATATATATAAGGTATTTCTTCATGATTTTTTATTTTGTAATCAATTCTTGAGCTTCATCTAAGGCATCAACTAAGTCGTTGCATGCATCTACAGCTGCCTGAATAAGTGCCTTGCTTGCTGCATCGGTATCTGCATAAATGTAATTGCGGAATGGTTTTGGCATAGCCTCCAGCTTCAGGATGGCAGTCTCAATGCATTGTTTTACCTTCTCGTCGGTATTCTTGTCTAATTTGCTGATAAACGAAGAGACGGAAAGGGCTGCGTTCGTGCCATCTAAGGTGCCATAATAGGCATTTCTCACACTGCGGATATTATCTGCGAAATCCACGACAGAGTTCCATGAATGAGGAGATTCTACATCGCTCCACTGGTGTGATGCCATTGGGTCTGCAATCTTGGTATTTCCTACTTCGTTGGCAATGTCCGATGCACCTACTATGATTTCCTCAAAAGCTGCAGCCTGTGTCTTGTACTTGGCATTTCCAGGCATACCGGCATTAACCAACAGCTCTCCATAGTTCAACGATGGCTCCAATTCCTCGGATTCTAAGATGTTTTTCTTCGTTGAGCCGATGTTTTCTATACCACTCCATGCTGCTTCTAATCGGATGCACTGATTTCTCATATCCTCCGATACAGACTTTGCGAAGTCTTTTTCTTCGTTAGTAATACTATTATAATCGCGATATCTGTTTCCAACAGTTCCTGTAGAGCCTTCCTGGAAAATGACATACTCCACAGCATGGAAGCCTAAAAGTCCATATCCTGCTGTTCCTGCATCAATTCTGGACTCTATATCACCTGCTTTCAGGACTACATCCAACTGGGTAAGGTCTAAAGGCCAGGAGTCGATATGTGGATCTATCTTGTAGTCCGAAGCTGCACCAAAAAGGAATGCCTCGGAAAGTTCCCAATATTTGCGGGCGCTAATCCAATCCTCGCATGCCTTGTTGACTTTTGCTTGTGAACTCAAGTCCTGGCAGTCTTCGGCTAGTAGTATTGCTGCATCTGCCAAAGATTTATAAGTTGGAACAACTACTTTATTTATATAATTAGCAATGATGGCTTGTTGGGTAACATCAATGCCTTCTTCAGAAATTTCAGTGCTGTTATCGTCGGAACAAGCACAAAAAAGGTTTGCAGTGCAAACCGATGCTATAAGCATCAGAGTTGAAACATACTTTTTCATCATTCTTTCTATTTATAGTTTAAAAAATCCCGCATAAGCTACTCCTAGGCTGATGGTGGGCTCATTGTTAAACTGGCTCTTTAATATGCGCTTGGAGTATTCTCCTTTTATTATTATCTCCTTGATTGGTAGGTAATTAAATCCAAATGTAACTTTCTTTCGTTCCCAACATGGGTTGTCTATGACTGAACCTTGCGTCTTGTGCATGGAATCGTAGTAATCATATCTTCCAAAAAGGTAGAGCTGCTGATTCTTTTTATTGTGCAGCTGTGAAAAGATATCATATCCTGCTTCCAATGCATAACACATGGCATCGCTAGCAATTGGAGTTTGTGGAGAAACGGATGAATTACCCATGCTCAGGTTGATTTTTGTAAGTTGTTCGGAATCAGACAAGTGTCCATAATCGAAGTTCCCTCTTACAATCCAATGGTTACCTTTGTATTGAAAATCGGCGCTTCCTATTAATACCTGTCCACTAACATCTTTGTATTTATCTGGTTTTAATGTGTTTGCTGCAGATTTTCCGGCATAACCACTGATTCCAATACGCAAACCAGGTACAGAATAGTTGTCTAAGCGGATAGCAGTGGCATAATTTGTAGCCATGTCAAACTCGTATGGGCTAGCTGCAGCTCCATTGATCCAATTCTTGGAACCGAACAAGTCGGCTTCTAATCCTGCTAAAAATTGTACTTCATACCTCCATTTAGGTAGTCTTCCCCAAAGTGATATACCCGTTTGGTGCCATGTGCAAGGCAAAATGGTGCTTTCTCCTTCTGGACGATATACGGTGAAGAAATTATTTGGTTCATGTGCGGAATTGGTTAATCCTACAGGAACCACAATATGTCCCATTCTTAGGTTAAGTGCTGAATTCCAGGACTTTTGAATCCAGAATTGCTCTAAAGCAACCTCACCACCTCTTTCAACTTCGGTTTCGTATTCGCCAGTTTCCTCTTCCTCTATTTCAACGGCAGACTCAGTCCCGCCGTGTTCAAATTCAATTTCCGAACCTAAAGTCCAGCCATGTCCAAAGTTGTAATTCACATAAAATACCACGTGTGGAAGATCGAACTGGCCAAATCCTTTCGCATTTTTATATAGCTCAGCGTTGGTATAACGCTTGTAGTTATCGCTGTAGAACATACGGCTCATGACAGCTTCTCCATATCCACCTAAACTTAGTCTTGGTTGCTCCTGTGCCCAGGATGTAGTGAATAATGCACTGAAAATTAGTGTAGTAAATAAACCTTTTTTATTTTTCATAATCCTCTATTTTTCTTGATGCAAAGGTACGAACACTCTCTTGGGAACACAATACCCAAAAAAAAGTAAACATGCTACCTTGTTTTGGGTATTTGATAATTCAAAAAATATTTGTTACTTTGCAACCAAATATTATAAGGTGAAATATGAGTTATAAGGCTACAGACAAGATGAGTTCCGTGATTACTCGGGACTATAAATTGCTACAGGTAATGAGTAGATTTGGACTTGCACTTGGTTTTGGTGACAAGACCGTGAACGAGGTTTGCCTGAACAGTGGAGTAGATACCCAGACCTTTCTGGATGTGGTTAATTTCCTCTCAGATGCGCAACCTACCACTACCATGATTCAATCTTTAGACGTGTCTACACTTATTAAATACTTGCGGAATGCCCATACCTATTTCTTGGATTTTAAATTTCCAAATATTCGAAGGAAACTCATAGAGAGTATAGACTGTTCTCGCAATAATGAGATTGCTTTTCTTATCCTTAAGTTCTTTGATGCTTATATCGAAGAGGTTCGGAAGCATATGAATTATGAAGATGAGAAAGTTTTTCCATATGTTGATTCGTTGCTTGCGAAGAAACAAAATAGTTCATTTAATATACATGTATTCTCCAGTCATCATGATGATATTGAGGAGAAATTGAAGGAGTTGAAGAATATCATAATTACCTATTACCCAACGCAAGCAGATAATAATATTTTCTATTCGGTTTTGTTCGATATATTTACTACCGAACAAGATTTGGCACACCATACAGCCATAGAGAATCAGTTGTTTATCCCTGCAGTGAGTCTGCTGGAACGGAAGGCTTCGGAAATAGAGGAAGAAACACTTGAATCTTCAGAACCAGCAGCAAAAGATGAACTCTCAATGCGTGAAAAGGAAATTGTTGCTTGTGTTGCTAAGGGCATGGCGAATAAAGAAATAGCCGATGCGCTTTTCATTTCCATTCATACTGTGCTTACTCACAGAAAGAATATAGCCAAGAAGCTTCAGATTCATTCTCCTGCAGGCTTGACCATTTATGCCATTGTAAATAAATTGGTGGAATTAAAGGATATAAAGGATCTTTCAATGCTCTGAAATTTGGTTTTTTAGCCGTTGTTTCTTCTTTTTTAATAAAAAATGTGTATTTTTGCACTATTGAAAACAAATTAGGAGAAAATGAAAGAACTTACACTTACTGCTGAGCAGATGGAACATTTGAGAGATTTAGGCATTGATACAAACGATGCGTCTCTTGTGCATGTAGATGTTGATCAAAGCGATTTGTCCATGTCCTATATGGGCAATAATACTTACATGAAGCATACGGATTATTCTAAGACTTTAGTGGATAATGGATTGGCTTATTATGTCTATACCCTTCAAGATGTCTTGGAGAAACTTCCAAAAAAGATTTATGGCGATGAAGTTTATTCCCTCAGTATCACTCCAGTGAGCAGTCGCTTATGGAACATTGCTTATACGTGCGTGAAAGATGAAGACGAGGAGACTTTGCGTTCTTTTGCATCCTCTCTTCTAGATGCAGCTTATAAAATGTTGTGCTATACTCAGATGAATAAGTGATTTTATTCATCTAAACATTGCTAAATCCACCATTACGGAAAACCTTTTCCTCGCTTACGGAAACATTTTTCCGTAGGTTCGGAATGGATATGTCTTAACTATTTCTCATTTTTACTGCAATCTGCCATAAGTAGATTCTT
>JAUNHZ010000192.1 GCA_030523705.1 Bacteroidales bacterium | reverse complement strand
TAGAATCAGGTGTACGTTTGCGTTATCAGTACAAGGATCCATAGACTGGCGAGGAAGAGGAAATCCTTATCGAGAACACTGAGACTCGTGACCAGCCTAAGAACAAGGAGAATGCTCTCCGATTACTGCGCTCAATGTTGTATGACAAAGAAATGCAACATCGTATGGCAGAACAAGCAAAGGTTGAAGCTGGCAAGAAGAAAATTGAATGGGGTAGCCAGATTCGAAGCTATGTTTTCGATGATCGCCGCGTAAAAGACCACCGTACCAATTATCAGACATCTGACGTGAATGGTGTAATGGATGGTAAGATTGATGAATTCATCAAGGCTTATCTCATGGAATTTAGTGATACTCAAGATTAATAGTGCTATGGCACAAGAGATTGAACGTAAATTCTTGGTAAAAGGCCCTTTCAAAGAACAGGCTTTTTCCCACAGTCGGATTTCTCAAGGTTACATATCTAGTGAGAGAGGTCGGACAGTCCGTGTTCGTATTCGCGATGAAAAAGGGTATATTACTATTAAAGGACCTTCTTTGAATGGAGGGCTTTCTCGCTATGAATTCGAGACTGAGATTTCAAAAGAAGACGCACAGAATTTGATGCAACTTTGCGGGAATGTATTTATCGACAAGACCCGCTGGTTGGTAAAGAGTGGAAATCATACATTTGAAGTTGACGAATTTCACGGAGAGAATGAAGGTCTCATCATGGCCGAGGTTGAGTTGGCCTATGAAGATGAACCTTATGAAACGCCTGATTTTATCGGTGAAGAGGTGACAGGAGACCGGAGGTATTATAATTCTCAGCTTTTGCGTTTACCTTTTAAATATTGGCCAGAAAACAGATAGCCTAATATAGCCGCCAATGCCACACCCACGGTATTGGCGGCTAAATCCATCCAGTCGCCACTCCTTCTTCCTCCAGTGCAATAAGCTTGTAATAATTCCAACAAGCCGCTCATAAGAATTGGGGAGAGGATTGCGCCAATTACCAATCTTTTCCAACAAATACCTTCTGGATGTGCATTCAAGTATTCCAGCCACATTATCATACAAGTTCCAAGGTACATCACTATGTGAGTCCATTTGTCTATAAAGGGAACATCTTCGGCAATTTCTACCTCAGGCACAGGCATGAGGCATAAAATCCAGATAAGAATTATGCATATAAGGCTGAATTTATACCTTTTTATATAAGCTATTTTCATTTTCTACTTTCTTTTTTGCAAAATTAGCGTTATTTTTCTTACATTTGCACTTTCTAAGGGAGTTTTTAGTTGGAATTTCATTAAAAATATGGCAAATAATACGAATCAGGCGGGCTTCGCTAGCAAATTGGGCGCGATATTAGCCGCAGCAGGCTCAGCCGTTGGTTTAGGTAATGTGTGGCGTTTTCCTACAGAGACAGGAACAAATGGTGGAGCTGCATTTATCTTGATTTATCTTTTGTTTATGGTCTTATTGGCTATGCCAATCATGATTGCTGAATTCGCAATTGGCCGCCATGGACAAAAGAATGTTTCTTATTCTTTCGAGAAAATGTCTGGAGGAAAGAAATGGTGGAAGTATATGGGTCTTGTACCTGTAGTTTCAGGTTTCTTGGTACTCAGCTATTATGCAGTAGTAGCAGGTTGGACTTTGGAATATGCATTCCAGGCAGGTATTAATGGTTTTGCGGGAAAAATGGGTACGCAATTTGCGGATGATTTCCAAGCGTTTTCTTCAGATCCTTTGAAACCATTGATTTGGCTGTTCTTTATGCTTTCACTTACTTTTGGCATCGTTGCCATGGGTGTTCAGAAAGGCATTGAGCGCGGAGCCAAGATTATGATGCCAATTTTGTTCATCTTCATCGCGGTTCTGGTTGTATGCTCCCTTATGCTTCCTGATGCATCATTAGGTCTTACATTCTTGCTTAAGCCTGATTTCTCTAAGGTTACTGGAGCTACAGCTCTTTCAGCCATGGGACAAGCCTTTTTCTCATTAAGTGTGGGTCTGTGTTGCTTGTGTACTTACGCATGTTATTTTAGAAAAGATATTGATTTGATTAAGGATGGTTTCAGTGTCGCTTCTATAGATACATTGGTAGCACTGATGTCTGGCCTTATCATTTTCCCTGCCGTATACTCTATCCCAGGTTTGCAGCCAGATGCGGGCCCTTCATTGGTTTTCATCACGTTGCCTAGTGTTTTCCAACAAGTATTTGGAGGAATGCCTGCAGTTGCTTACTTGTTCTCCCTTATGTTTTACTTGCTTTTGGTTATGGCAGCGCTTACATCTTCCATCTCAATGTTAGAGATGTCTGCTGTATATTTCCATAAGAAATGGAAAATTACACGTCCTCAGGCGTCATTAGGGGTTAGCTTGGTATGTTTGGTTTTGGGTACTGCTTGCTCTTTGTCATTTGGAATCTGGAAGGATGTCACCGTCTTTGGTATGGGATTCTTTGATCTGTTTGATTTCTTGGTGGCAAAGTTCATCATGCCTATTGGTGGTTTCTTGACTTGTATCTTTTTGGGTTGGGTTGTTGACGAGAAAGTTCTTCGTTCGGAGATTACCAATGAGGGCACGTTAAAGCAGCCATTATATCCAGTGTTTAGATTCATCATCCGTTATTTTGCACCAGTATGTATTTTGATGATTTTCTTGAATGAGTTAGGATTATTTAAAGTGATTGTTGGTTTATTTTAATGAATAAATAGAAAAAGAGAGTTGAGAATGGATAATACAAATCGAGGTAATTTTGGTAGTAAGATTGGAGCAATTCTAGCAGCGGCAGGTTCTGCTATTGGTTTAGGTAATGTTTGGCGTTTCCCATATGAGACAGGCGAAAACGGTGGAGCAGCATTCTTGATTATATATTTAGCTTGTGTCATAATCATTGGTGTACCTTTGATGGTGGCAGAGTTTGCTGTTGGTCGTAGAAGTCGTGCTAACAATTTCCGTGCATTCCCAGTTCTGGGTGCCACAGGCTTGTGGAAGTATGTGGGATTCCTTTGTGTACTTACCGGATGGCTTATTTTGTGCTATTATGGTGTGGTACAAGGCTGGACTTTGGAATATGTAGTCGAGGCAGGAACAAATGGATTAGCGGGTAAGACTCCTGCAGAATATACCGCAGACTTTACTCAATTCGTTAGTGATCCAATGCGTCCATTGACTTATCTATTCCTTGGCATGGGCATTACTTTAGGTGTTATTCTCATGGGTGTACAGAAGGGTATTGAACGTGCTTCTAAAGTTTTGATGCCAATGTTATTCATCTTCATTTTGGTATTGGTAGGCTGCTCTCTGTCTTTGCCTGGTGCCATGAAGGGTGTTGATTTCTTGCTGAACCCAGATTTTAGTAAGGTAACTCCAGCTACATTTTTAGCTGCAATGGGACAAGCATTCTTCTCCTTGAGTATTGGCATGGGTTGTCTTTGTACATATGCTTCATATTTCCCTAAGGAGGCAAACTTGTTCGGTAATGCCTTGAATATCGCCGGTATAGATACATTGATTGCTATTCTTTCTGGTTTGATTATTTTCCCAGCAGCATATGCTGTAGGTATTGAGCCTGGTGCAGGTCCATCGTTGGTATTTATCACGCTGCCAAACGTATTTTATCAGGCTTTTGGACAGTGGCCTTGGTTAGCTTATATGTTCTCTTTGATGTTCTATTTGTTGTTAGCTATGGCAGCATTGACATCTGCAATTTCATTGTTGGAGCCAGCAACTCTCTTGATTCATGAAGAGATGAAGATTCGTCGCCGTTGGGCTGCTCCAATTGCCTGTGTGGTATGTGTTCTTATAGGAATCGCATGTTCTCTTTCCATGGGTGTTTGGGATGGCTATAAGATTTTCGGTATGAACTTATTTGATTTGTTCGATTTCACTACAGCCAAGAT
>JAUNHZ010000191.1 GCA_030523705.1 Bacteroidales bacterium | reverse complement strand
AAGTGAGCCTGCCAAGCAACCTCAACGATGAAACGAACTGCCATACGAGTATCCTTGTTAGCACCGCAGAATGCATCAACAACGTACAGGTTCTTGTTGCAAAGTTCCTTTACAGCCAGATCCTTAACAGTTGCCCATACTTCCTCAGACATTGGGTGGTTATCGTTCTTGTAACCTTCGGTAGTCCACCATACAGTATCCTTAGAAGTCTCATCCATTACGATGTACTTATCCTTAGGAGAACGACCAGTGTAGATACCAGTCATTACGTTTACAGCCTCCAGCTCAGTGTTAACACCTACTTCATAGCCTTCCAAACCAGCCTTGGTCTCTTCAGCGAACAATACTTCGTAAGAAGGATTGTGTGCAATCACAGTTGAACCAGTGATGCCGTACTTAGTCAAATCTAAATTTGCCATTTCTTTAAAATATTATAAAATAGTGATTAGTAATTTTCCGCACGCAAATTTAGTTAAATAATCTCTTTTCTCAAAAATAATAAGTGCTTTTTTTCAAGCAGATACGATGCTTTTAAGTTTTGAAAACTATTTTGTAATACCAAGTTTGCAAATTGAATGTTTTTCGTTTCGCTTTCTATAAATAAAGTTCATTTTTTGAAGTAAAACACAGATAAAAACATATAACAACAATAAATCTCGGCTTACAAAATGTATAGTCCCAGATTTAGGCGACACAGATCATTTGTGCTACAGGGTAAAAAACATCCCGTCCAATTTGATAGATTGAACGGGATGTTTCTATTTTTGTTAATCTGAAAAATCACTTCACTTCCCAGATATCATTTGTCTCTAACAACTCTGAAAAATTATGGTATTTTTTCTTTTCCTTGATTTCTTCAATCTGCGCAGTCACAGCATCGTCATAAGTTGGAGCCTCTACATCACGAATAACGCCCAACGCAACAGGGAAACCATCACCATTACCCATCAAAGCCAGTTTCAACTGTAGGGTATTGTCCTCACAGTGTGCATCATGAACCAAAATGTCTTTCTCGGTGATGCCATTTTCACCAATCTTTACAACCTTTAATCCAAAGCCCTCCTGCATTAATCCGAATTCGTTATTCTCTCCAAAAATCAGTGGCTGGCCATGCTTTACATAAATGGCATTTTTAGCTCTGCCGTTCTTATCATAAACAGCCTCGTGAGTGCCATTATTAAAGATAACACAGTTCTGAAGAATCTCACAAACAGATGCACCCTTATGCTCATAAGCAGCCTTAAGTACGTCAATAGTTGCAGGAGCATCGGTAGCCACGGCGCGAGCAAAGAAATGGCCACGAGCACCGAAACAAAGCTCTGCTGGACGGAATGGATCCTCTACTGTACCATAAGGAGATGACTTGCTGACAAAACCACGTGGAGATGTTGGTGAATACTGTCCTTTGGTCAAACCGTAGATTCGGTTATTCAGCAAAATCATATTCAAATTGATATTACGACGGTTTGCATGGATAAAATGATTACCGCCAATTGCCAAGCCATCACCATCACCAGAAACCTGCCAAACGGTCAGATTTGGATTTGCCACCTTACAGCCTGTTGCAATAGCTGCAGCACGGCCATGTATGGTATTCATGCCATAAGTAGCCATATAGTGAGGTAATCGGCTAGAGCAACCAATTCCTGAGATGACAGCTGTATCATGTGGGGCAACGCCAATCTCTGCCATTGCCTTATGCAAGGAAGCCAAGAAGAAATGGTCACCACATCCTGGGCACCAACGAGGCTGTCCTTTCTTAAAATCTTGTGCTGTATATTCGCTCATAATTGTCTTCTTTTTACTTGTTCAAAATTTCATTGAAAGCCTCTACCAGCTCATTCACAACAAATGGCTGACCCTTGACCTGATTAAACTGATATGGGGTAAAACCATCAACCTTCATGCGGAGGAATGCAGCAAGCTGGCCCATATTCTGCTCTGCCACAACCACTTTCTTATATTTTCCAAGAACTGCCGCAGCATTCTTTGGTAATGGATTAATATACTTGAAGTGTGCCAATGCAACCTTCTTGCCTGCAGCACGAAGTTCATCCATAGCTGCGCGCAAGTGTCCATAAGTTCCTCCAAAACCTACAATCAGCAAGTCTGCATCATCGGCATCACCAAGAACCTCCAAGTCTGGGACCTGTATATTGTCAATCTTCTGCAGACGCAGACGAGTCATCAAGTCATGATTCTCTGGATTGGTAGAAATGGCTCCAGTCTTGTTATCCTTCTCCAGACCACCCAAAATATGAGTGAATCCTTCTCTACCAGGAACCGCCCAATACCGAGTACCATTCTCTGCACGCATATATGGAGTCCATGTTCCCTTCAATTCTTCTGGTACATACGGAGGATTGATAGTAGGATATGTATTCAGATCTGGCAATTTAAATGCTGCAGATCCATTTGCAATATAAGCATCTGTAAGCAGAACCACAGGAGTCATATGCTCCAAAGCAATCTTACATGCATCGTATGCCGCATCGAAGCAATCGGTAGGTGATGTTGCAGCTAATACTGGCATTGGACTCTCACCATTACGTCCAAAGAGAACTTGCAGCAAATCTGTCTGCTCACTCTTTGTTGGAAGGCCTGTTGCTGGTCCACCACGCTGAACATCAAGTACAACCAGAGGAAGTTCCATGATAACAGCCAAATTCATCGCCTCAGACTTCAAGCAGACACCAGGTCCAGAAGTTGAAGTAATAGCCAAAGCTCCCGCAAAAGAAGCACCGACAGCAGATGCGCAACCTGAGATTTCATCCTCACACTGAACAGTGGTTACACCTAAAGATTTATGCTTAGAAAGTTCATGCAACACGTCTGTTGCAGGAGTGATAGGATAAGAACCTAAATAAAGCTTCAAGCCAGCCTTCTCTGCCGCAGCAATGAAACCATAAGCAGTAGCTTTATTACCGGTAATATCCATATAACGGCCTGGCACCTTAGTCTTTGTCTCAATGCGATAAACGTTTGCTGCAGAGCTGTGCGTATTATGTCCATAATCATAACCTGCCTGAATAACCTTGATATTAGCTTCTGCCAGACCTGGCTTCTTGGCAAATTTTTCACGAAGGAAATTGAAAGCAATCTCCAAATCGCGGCTAAACAGCCAGCATACCAAACCAAGGGCAAACATATTACGGCACTTTAAGATAGACTTAGCATCCATGCCGCTATCAGCCAATGTGTCTTTTACCATCTGAGTCAGTGGGCAAGCAATAACACGATCAGCGTCTACGCCTAACTCAGCCAATGGGTCTTCTGTCTTAAACTCTGCCTTCTCCAAATCTTTTGCCTTGAAAGCATCGGTATCAATGATGATAGTCGCATTTGGTTTAGCAAACTTCAGCTGTGTCTTCAGTGCAGCAGCGTTCATTGCAACCAGGACATCACACAAATCACCTGGGGTGAAAACCTGACCTGCACCTACATGAACCTGGAAACCAGACACACCGGTCAAAGAACCTTGCGGGGCGCGAATATCTGCAGGATAGTCAGGGAAAGTACTAATACTATTACCTACGGTTGCTGACACCGTAGAAAAAATGTTTCCAGCCAACTGCATGCCATCGCCGGAATCACCAGAAAAACGAACCACAACCTGGTCCAGTTCTTCTACAACCAATTCTTCTGCCATATTATAATGTCGTTATTCGAAATTTTGTGCAAAATTGGCAATTCTTATTTAAACGGCCAAAAGAATATCAAAAAAAAATTAGCTATGTAAACATTTGCTCATGCTCTGATAAGGCAAATGCTCAAATCCACCAAGAAATTTGGCATCATAAAGGTTTTTGTTTATCTTTGCAAGCGATTTTATCAAGGCTGCCCCTGTAGTTCAACGGATAGAATACGAGTTTCCTAAACTTTAGATCCGGGTTCGATTCCC
>JAUNHZ010000190.1 GCA_030523705.1 Bacteroidales bacterium | reverse complement strand
ATAAATCAAAAAAAAAATCTCTATATAATAGGTATATCGTCTTTTTGTACTAAATTTGCAAAGATTTTACAGAGAGTGTCCGGTTATGAACACATTTAACAGTCCATAATCATCATACTCTTTTATTTTTGACCGTTGAAATTTATAAAAATAATTATATAGCATGGAATATAATTTCAGAGCCATTGAGGAAAAATGGCACAAGCGCTGGGTTGAACAGCAGACTTACAAAGTTAAGGAGGATGAGAACAAGCAGAAGTTCTATGTATTGAATATGTTCCCTTATCCATCGGGTGCGGGCTTACACGTAGGCCACCCTCTGGGTTACATTGCCAGTGATATCTACGCAAGATTCAAACGCCAGCAGGGTTTCAATGTACTGAACCCTATGGGTTACGACTCTTATGGCTTGCCAGCAGAGCAGTATGCTATCCAGACTGGTCAGCACCCAGAAAAAACTACATTCGCAAACATAGACCGCTATCGCGAGCAGTTGGATAAAATTGGTTTCTGCTTCGATTGGGATCGTGAGGTTCGTACTTGTGCACCTGGATATTACCATTGGACACAGTGGGCATTCCAGAAAATGTTCAACAGCTTCTATTGCAACACCTGCAAGAAGGCTCAGCCTATTGAGAAACTCATTAAGCATTTGAACACAAAGGGTACCGAGGGCCTGGATGTAGCTCAGAGCGAAGAACTGAACATCACTGCTGAACAGTGGAAGGCTATGACCGAGAAGGAACAGAGCGATGTCCTGATGAACTATCGTATTGCATTCTTGGGTGAGACCATGGTGAACTGGTGTCCAAAATTAGGTACCGTTCTGGCAAACGATGAGGTTGTCGATGGTGTAAGTGTTCGTGGTGGCTACCCTGTAGAACAGAAGAAGATGCGCCAGTGGTGTCTGCGCGTAAGTGCCTATGCACAGCGCCTGCTCGATGGTTTGGATACCATTCAGTGGAGCGAGTCTATCAAGGAGACCCAAAAGAACTGGATTGGTCGTTCCGAGGGTACGGAAATCAACTTTAAGATTGCAGACAGCGATGAAAGCTTCACTATCTTTACCACCCGTGCAGATACTATGTTCGGTGTTACCTTCATGGTATTGGCTCCTGAGAGTGAACTGGTACAGAAGGTGACTACTCCTGAGCAGAAGGCTGCCGTAGAGGAATACCTGAACTATGTAAAGAGCCGCACCGAGCGTGAGCGCCAGATTGACCATACCGTAACCGGTGTATTCTCTGGTTCATATGCCATCAATCCATTTACCGGTGAGAAGAATCCTATCTGGATTGCAGAATATGTATTGGCTGGCTACGGTACCGGTGCCATCATGGCCGTACCTGCACACGATAGCCGTGACTATGCTTTCGCAAAGCATTTCGGTCTGCCTATCGTTCCACTGATTGAGGGTGCTGACGTAAGCGAGGAGAGCTATGATGCCAAGGAAGGTATTGTATGCAACTCACCAGCTGAAGGTGCTACTCCATACGTGGATTTCAACTTGAACGGACTGACCATTAAGGAGGCTATTGCTGCTACCAAGAAATACGTTAAGGAACATAAGTTGGGTCGTGTAAAGGTGAACTTCCGCCTGAGAGACGCTATCTTCTCTCGTCAGCGCTACTGGGGTGAGCCATTCCCTGTATATTACAAGAATGACATCCCTTGTATGATTCCAGAAGAGTGTCTTCCTATAGAGCTTCCTCAGGTAGAAAAATTCTTGCCTACTGAGACCGGTGAGCCTCCATTGGGTAACGCACAGATTTGGGCTTGGGATGAAGTAAACAGAAAGATTGTTGATAAGGCACTTATCGATAATCAGACTGTATTCCCTATTGAATTGTACACCATGCCAGGTTTTGCAGGTTCTTCTGCTTACTACTTGCGTTACATGGATCCAAATAACACTACTGCACTGGTAAGCCCAGAGGCTGGTCAGTACTGGCAGAATGTAGATTTGTATGTAGGTGGTTCTGAGCATGCTACAGGTCACCTTATCTACTCTCGTTTCTGGAACAAGTTCTTGTTCGACTTGGGCGTCAGCTACAAGGAAGAGCCATTCCAGAAGTTGATTAACCAGGGTATGATTCAGGGCCGCAGTAACTTTGTATATCGTATCAAGGATACCAATACATTCGTATCATTAGGCTTGAAGGATCAGTATGATACCACTCCTATCCATGTAGATGTAAACATTGTAAAGAACGATGTACTGGATGTAGAGGCATTCAAAGCTTGGCGTCCTGAATATAACACTGCAGAATTCATCTTGGAAGATGGCAAGTACGTATGCGGATGGGCTATTGAGAAGATGTCCAAGTCTATGTTCAACGTGGTTAACCCAGATATGATTGTAGAGAACTTTGGTGCAGACACCCTCCGTCTGTATGAAATGTTCCTGGGCCCTGTAGAGCAGAGTAAGCCATGGGATACCAATGGTATTGATGGTTGCCACCGCTTCCTGAAGAAACTGTGGAACCTGTTCTATAGCCGCACCGATGAGTTCATGCCTAAGGAAGGTACTGCTACTCCAGAAGAGTTAAAGAGCCTGCACAAGCTCATCAAGAAGGTTACGCAGGATATTGAGAACTTCTCTTATAACACCTCTATCTCTGCTTTCATGATTTGCGTAAATGAACTGCAGAGCCTCAAGTGTACCAACAAGGATGTACTGGAGAAGCTTATCATTCTGCTGGCTCCATTCGCACCTCATATGGCCGAGGAATTATGGGAGACATTGGGTCACGATACTACTGTATGTGATTCTCCATGGCCTGCTTTCAACGAGGAATACCTCAAGGAATCTACAGCTACTTATGCAGTAGGTTTCAACGGAAAGACTCGTTTCACTATCCAGTTGCCTGCAGACTGCAGCAAGGAAGATGCAGAGAAGGCAGCTTTGGAAAATGAAAACAGCGCTAAGTACCTGGATGGCTTCGTAGTAAAGAAAGTCATCGTGGTTCCTGGCAAGATGATCAATATCGTTATTGGAAAATAATACACATCAATATTGCCATTCTGGGTATGAATTATACCCGGAGTGGCAATTTTCATTAACCTAAAACCTACAAACTAATTTATGAGCCTTTTGAAATACACTACAGTAGGGCAAGAAATAAAAGACTATACCCTTATTTTCTTAGGAATATCTCTCTACGCATTAGGATGGTGTATATTTTTATTGCCTTACCAAATTTCTACCGGTGGTGTAACTGGTATCTCCGCTGTGGTTTTCTATGCCACTCAACTTCCAATGCAGAATACATACCTGGCCATCAATACCGTCTTACTGCTCTGCAGTGTAAAGATATTGGGATGGAAATTCTTTATTAAAACCGGATTTGCTATCCTGAGCCTTTATTTCATGTTGGATTTCTTACAAATATTTTTTGCTGGCCCTGATGGTAATCCTGTACAGTTCTTAGGTGAAGGACAAGACTTTATGGCTTGTATCCTGGGTGCCATGACTTGTGGATTAGGATTAGGTATAGCTTTCTCTGGAAACGGTACTACCGGTGGTACAGATATCATTGCTGCTATTGTAAACAAATACCGTAATGTTTCCATGGGTAGTGTAATTTTTGCAGTAGACTGCTGTATCGTTCTCTCTTGTTATCTGGTATTCCACGACTGGAAACGTGTGGTTTTCGGCTTTGTAACCATGTTCATGATGACACAGACTTTGGATTATTATACCAATAGACTACGTCAGAGCGTACAGTTCTTTATCATAAGCAAGGATTATGAAAAGATAGCCGAGGCCATTACTACTGAGGCTAAGCGCGGATGCACCTTGTTGGATTCCGAAGGTTATTACAGCCATCAGCACAGCAAGATAGTCATGTGTATTGCTCGCCAGAAAGAGTCTAATATCATTTTCCGCATTGTAAAGAGTAT
>JAUNHZ010000021.1 GCA_030523705.1 Bacteroidales bacterium | reverse complement strand
ATTATTTTGGATTTATATTTTTGTGCAGTTCAAAAAAAAGTTTTACCTTTGTAAAGTCTAATAAAGGAAGGATTTCCTAGTCATTTATTACTAAGTTGATTGATTATGCAAGATAGAATTCGTAAGATTGTAGAATATTCTGGACTGAATCAAGCTATGTTTGCTGAGAAGATTGCTGTAGCACCAGCAACCTTGAGTAATATATTAAAGTATAAGTCCAAGCCATCACTGGAACAAGTGCTGAGTATTCGTGCAGCTTTTCCTGAAATCAACTTTGAATGGCTACTTGATGGTAAAGGAGAAATGTTATCTGATAGTAACACTCTGCCATCTCAATCTACTCCTTCCTCTTCACATGAGCCTGCATTGGATTTTGAGGCAGGTGATCTTTTCTCTACTCCTTCTGTGAGTGCTGGAGCACAGCCCGTTTCTAATAGATCTGTTCCTGTATCACCTTCTCCTATTTCAGATCAAATTAGGTTTGCAGGCAAGCCTGGAAATCCTCAGGATATTCAGATGGTAAAAATAATTGACAAGCCATTGCGTAGTGTAAAGGAAATCCAGGTTTTCTACGACGATGGAACCTATGAAGTTTTTGTGCCTAGAAAATAACGCAATTGTAAAAAATGTATTATCTTTGGCTACAGAATAGTTAATTAGCTAAAGATATGAAGAAATACATTTTAGATTTAACGGTGGTTGAGAATACCTCACCACATCCTAGGTATGTCTTGATTAAGCTTACACAGGAAGAGCCTCTGCCTGCTATGGCTCCAGGTCAGTTCGCAGAAATACGTATAGATGGTTCTAAGAATACATTCTTGCGTAGACCTATTTCTATTAACTATATTGACAAGGAAAAGAATGAGATTTGGTTCCTTGTTGCTAAGGTTGGTGAGGGTACTCAGGCTCTAGCAAAAGTGGTTCCTGGCGATACTGTTAATGCTGTACTCCCACTGGGTAATGGCTTTACCATGCCTACAGATCCAGCACAGAAGGTGCTGCTTGTCGGTGGTGGTGTAGGAACAGCTCCACTGTTGTATTTCGGAAAATGTATCAAGGAAATGGGCGGTGAACCTACTTTCTTGCTGGGTGGACGAAGTGCAGGCGACCTGCTTGAACTGGATATGTTTAAGGCTCTAGGCCCTGTCTATACCACCACCGAAGACGGCACTATGGGTGAAAAGGGATTCGTTACCCAGCATTCTATATTAAATAAGGTGCGTTTCGACCGTATCTCAACTTGTGGTCCTAAGCCTATGATGGTATCTGTAGCTCGTTATGCAAAAGCAAATGGCATAGATTGTGAGGTTTCTCTGGAAAATAAGATGGCTTGCGGTGTTGGAGCCTGTCTTTGCTGCGTAGAAGGCACTAAAGAAGGTCACAAGTGTGTTTGTAAAGATGGTCCTGTATTTAATATCAATGATTTATTATGGCAGATTTAAGTGTAAAAATCGGCTCTTTGGAGCTTAAGAATTCAGTGATGACCGCTTCGGGTACATTTGGATATGGTGTAGAGTTCGAGGATTTTGTAAACCTGGAAGAAATCGGAGGTATTATCGTAAAGGGCACAACCTTGAATCATCGCGAGGGTAATGCTTATCCTAGAATGGTAGAGACCCCAAGTGGTATGCTTAACTGCGTGGGTTTGCAGAATAAAGGTGTTGATTACTTCTGTAATCATATCTATCCTACCATCAAGGATATCAAGACGAATATGATTGTGAATGTATCTGGCTCTACTGTAGAGGATTATGTGGCCACTGCAGAGCGTATTAACGAGCTGGAGAACATTCCTGCTATTGAGCTGAATATCTCTTGCCCTAACGTAAAATCCGGAGGAATGGCCTTTGGTGTAACCTGCGAGGGTGCTTCTGAAGTGGTAAAAGCTGTTAGAAAGGCCTACAATAAGACTCTTATCGTCAAGTTGTCTCCAAATGTTACGGATATAGCCAGCATTGCCAAGGCTGTAGAGGCAGAAGGTGCAGATTCTGTGTCATTGATCAATACCTTGATGGGTATGGTTATTGATATTGAGAAGCGCACACCTATGTTGTCTATCAATACCGGTGGTATGAGTGGCCCTGCTGTTCGTCCCGTAGCTGTGCGTATGGTATGGCAAGTAGCAAAGGCTGTGAACATTCCTGTTGTGGGCTTAGGTGGCATTATGAATGCACACGATGCTATTGAGTTCTTCATGGCTGGAGCTAGTGCTATAGAGATTGGTACTGCTAATTTCATTGATCCTGCTATTACCGTAAAGGTAAAGAATGGCATCAACGAATGGTTAGATGCACACGGTTGTAAGAGTCTTTCTGAGATTGTTGGTGCATTGAAGGATTATTAAATTTGTAAAAATATAATCATGTTTCTATCCCTTCTGGCAAAGAACAAATATAAGGTGATTTTGTTTACCTTGTTTGTCTTGCTGCTTGTTGTTTTGATATGGCCTGTTTCTGCAGGAAGAAAACAAAGAGCGGCAGTTTTGCTTGAGGGGATAGATTATTATCAGCTATCTGCTGGGGATTATCGTGTTTATTTTTCGGGTATTGATTCTGTTCAGGGATTGAAGGACTTGTCGTTTGATTCCAATGCATGTTTAAACAGCAGTTATGAGGTAGGATATTTTACCTCCTATAGCGGAAAAATCGTCACCCATGAACAAGCCTTCAGCCCCGTTGTAGACACGCTTCAAGCCCAATCGTGTGAAAGTGATATTATAGGTAGGAGCCGGGATTATATCCATTCCTTGCAACTGGTCTTGAAGAAGCAGATGGTGGAACTTGACTATTATGTCAAGACCCATATGCACGATGATGATGGCTTTGAGGAAATGGTGTCTGTTCTGGCTCAGAGCAAGCAGAAAGATGCCATGTATGACTCCTTATTGGTGGCCTTAGATGCTATTCAGAAAACAGGTGGGGACTGGAGTCGTAAGCTCACCTTGTCAGCCTATTATACGCAAGTTCACGAGCGAAGAAGATATGCTTGTACTTCTCCGTCTTTTGTAAAAGGCCACGTTACTGTCCAATTGGCAGAGAAGGCGCTGCCTCAAAATGCGTCATGTGTTCATAATCCATTCTTTGCTTACGATGACCTGACTGTGGTTTCCGAGCATAATGAGTTGGACACGCTGGTTGCACCAGGCGCGATGCCTCATGTGGGGATTCTTCAAGGCAAGAACTTTTTGTACCGTGGCGAGCTTATCGGAGAGTCTCCCAATGGCCTTGGTATTTGCACTTTTCAAGATGGCACCGTTATGCAAGGGCATTGGTTGAACGGCCTTTTGAACGGTGAAGGTCTTTTGGCTAATTCTAATTCTATAGCTTATTCTGGCACTTGGGCGTATGGACATCTTTCTGGAGGTGTGGCCAAATATCCCGACGGTTCCCGTTATTCTGGCTCTTTTCTGGAAGATTCCATTTTTGACGGCTCTGGAGAGATGGATTATGCCGATGGCTCCTTCTATTATGGATCCTGGGGTGAGCATAAGCACAATGGCTTTGGCATGTTTGTGGACGCCGAGGGAAAGATTCAGTGTGGAACATGGAAGGATGATGAGTTTGAGGGGGAGCGACTCCTTTACACGGCCGATAGAGTTTATGGTATAGATGTAGCCCGCTACCAGCATTTGAACAGAAGACGCCGGCCTGCGAATATCTCCTGGAAATACCTTCGGATAACATCGTTGGGTACCAAGAGTAAAAAACGTATTAGCGGCGAGGTTTCTTATCCGGTGTCCTTTGCCTACATTAAGGCCACAGAAGGCGCTACAGTCGTTAATAAGTACTTTAAATCCGATTATAAGCAGGCACGGGCTCAAGGCATTCATGTAGGATCCTATCATTTCTTCTCATCGGTTCCTGCGGAACAGCAGCTGGCATGGTTCTTCAAGAATAATACCTATCAGAAGGGGGATTTGCCACCTGTCCTGGATTTGGAGCCAACGAACGCCTACATCACCAAGCGTTGGGGTAGTGATGCCAAGATGTTTGAGCAAGTCTTAAAGTGGCTAAAAGGCGTAGAGGCTCGATATGGTGTCAAGCCTCTACTTTATGTGAACCAGAATTTTATCAAGAATCATTTGAGCCAGGCTCCTGAGGAATTGCAGAACTATGACCTTTGGGTGGCTCGCTATGGGGAGTTCAAACCTTATTCCCACATGATTTATTGGCAGATTGCTCCCGACGGTAAAGTCAGTGGCATTCAGAGTCCTGAGGTGGATATCAACGTATTCAATGGCTCAAAAGAGCGATTTGAGGAATACGTGAATGCTTTTTAATCCTCTAACAGATCAGGTCTCAGACGCTTGGTGCGTTCCAATGCTTGCTCAAACTCCCAATTGCGAATGTTTTTCTCGTGTCCCGACAATAAGACATCGGGAACTTTCCAGCCTTTATAATCCGCAGGTCTGGTATAGACTGGTGGAGCCAGTAGGTTATCTTGGAATGAGTCGGACAGGGCGCTCTGCTCATCGCCAATCACGCCTGGGATAATACGTACGATAGCATCGGTCATGACGGCTGCAGCAAGCTCTCCGCCGGTCAGTACATAATCACCAATGCTGAGTTCCTTGGTGATGAGATGCTCTCGGATGCGATAGTCCACGCCCTTGAAATGGCCACAAAGGATAATCATGTTCTTTTTCATGGACAGCTCATTGGCTATAGGCTGGCTGAATTGCTCTCCATCGGGAGTGGTGAAGATGATTTCATCATAGTCGCGCTTTGCCTTCAGGGCTTCAATACAGCGGTCTATAGGCTCGCATTGCATCACCATACCGGCACAGCCACCATAAGGGTAGTCATCCACACGCTTGTGCTTGTCTAAGGTCCAGTCGCGCAGATTATGTACATGAATCTCCACAAGGCCTTTGCGCTGGGCTCTGGCTACGATAGAGCAGTTTAAAAAGCCGTCTAGCATCTCAGGAAGAACGGTCAGGATATCAATGCGCATAGGTTCTGTTGTGTCCAGTTTCATGCGCTGGAAATACTCGCCAAAGGCAAAGACCTCTCCAGCCTCACGGAAACCAAGCGAGCTGTACAGTCGTTTAGCCTTAGGGTTGGTTGGGCTTACCAAGATTGTCACATGAGGGATTTCCTTTCTACGGGCAGTCTCGATGCCTTGTTGCAGCAGCATTTTTCCAATGCCATTCCCTCTAAAGGCAGGGAGAACGGCTAGTGAATCCAGATAGTATTCTCCGGCTTTGGTTTCATCTTGCATAAGATCAGGGTCGAAGCTCAGTGATTCCTCAAAGAACGCAAAGGTCTTTTCACGGGATTCTTTATAGGTGCTGCCATCGTAGGCTGTCAAGCTGCCAATTGGCATTCCTTCGTATTCGGCAATGAGGGTGTTCTCCCAGCTGTACAAAACACCACTGGTTTGGCAGACTTGGATCATAATATTCCAAATCTTCAGTACCTGCTCTGGCATTTCTTCAGCATATACTTCTTCGGTGCCTAAGGCAGCCATGACATTCTTGGCTATGAATGCTGCGTCTGCAATAGAAGCTGGTCTTATCTGTATATCGGATATGTTCATAAATTCATATTTTGCGCAAAATTAGGTGTTTTCTTTTGAATGCCCAATTTTTCCGTATGCTTTTCTTTTTTTAGGAGCTTTTATTTCTCCTGTTCTTACACACCGTAGCTGACCATCGCCTTGGATTTTGTGGCAAAATCCTTGCATATCTCAAGAATTTTGGCGAATATTGCAATTTAATTTTGAAATATCAAATTTGACCACCTAATGGAAATTAAACAAAGGATTGATTGGCTGCGCAATGAACTTCACCGCCATAATCACAATTATTATATCTTGAATGCGCCAGAGATCTCTGACCAGGAATTTGACCACATGATGCGTGAACTGCAAGACTTGGAGCAGGAGCATCCGGAATATGAAGATCCAAATTCGCCAACCATGCGTGTGGGAAGCGATTTGAACAAGGAATTCCAGCAAGTGGCTCATCAATATCCTATGCTTTCACTGGCTAACACCTACTCTGAGAGTGAGGTGGCCGATTTCTATGAGAGAGTACGAAAAGGATTGGAGGGCGAAGACTTTGAGATTTGTTGTGAGATGAAGTATGATGGTACATCCATCTCGCTCATCTATGAGAACGGAAGGCTAGTACAGGCTGTAACCCGTGGCGATGGCGTGCAAGGCGATGACGTAACGGCTAATGTCAAGACTATCCGTTGTATCCCTTTACAACTTCCTGAGGGAGATTACCCGGCCAAATTTGAAATCCGTGGTGAGATCCTTATGCCTTGGAGTGTGTTTGAGAAACTGAATGCCGAGCGTGAAGCCCGTGAGGAACAGTTGTTCGCTAACCCAAGAAACGCGGCTTCAGGAACACTCAAATTACAGAATTCCAAGGAGGTGGCTCGCAGACAACTGGACTCTTACTTGTATTATCTGTTGGGTGAGGAATTGCCATGCGATGGCCATTTTGAGAATTTGGAAAAGGCGCGTAGCTGGGGATTTAAAGTCAGCGAGGGAATCAAGAAATGTAAGAACTTGCAAGAGATCCTGGATTTTATCTCTTACTGGGATGTGGAACGCAAGAACCTTCCGGTTGCTACCGATGGCATTGTGCTGAAAGTGAACTCGTTGCGTCAGCAGCGTAATCTAGGCTTTACAGCCAAGTCTCCACGATGGGCCATTGCTTATAAATTCCAGGCAGAAAGGGCGTTGACCAAGCTGGAAAAGGTTACTTATCAGGTAGGACGTACGGGTGTTGTTACGCCAGTGGCTAATCTGGAGCCAGTCCAGCTAGCTGGTACGATAGTGAAGAGAGCATCTATTCATAATGCCGATGTAATAGCAAATCTGGATTTGCATATCGGTGACATGGTATATGTAGAGAAGGGTGGTGAGATTATCCCTAAAATTACAGGGGTGGAATTAAGTGCCAGAAACGTGGCAGAGACAGAAAAAGTGGTCTTTATTGACACCTGTCCGGAATGTGGAGCACCATTGGTACGATACGAGGGTGAAGCTGCTCATTATTGTCCAAACGATGTGGCATGCCCTCCTCAGATTAAGGGAAAAATAGAGCATTTCATCAGTCGCAAGGCCATGAATATAGACAGCCTGGGCCCAGAGACCGTAGCCATGTTCTACAATGCTGGATTCATAAAAGATGTAGTTGGTTTATATGATATCTTTTATAGGCAAGGGCAGATTCAGACCTTGGATGATTTCTATGCTTTGAACCCATGGGAGTTCATGAGCTTGCCAGGCTTTAAGAGTAAGTCGGTACTCAAAGCCATGCAGAGTGTTCGTGAATCATTGGAGGTCCCATATCCAAGAGTCCTTTTTGCGTTGGGAATTCGATTTGTGGGAGAGACCATTGCTAAGATTCTGGCTAAGGCATTTCCATCTATCGACAAGCTGGCGGAAGCGTCGCTGCATGATCTGCTGGAGGTTGAGGGCATTGGTCTGGTGATTGCTGAGAGCATCATCAAATACTTTGCCGATGAACGGAATAGAGATATTGTCAACCGACTGAAAGAAAATGGATTACAGTTTGAAACTCGCATAGATGAATCACAGAGTCAATCCACAAAATTGGCAGGAATGAGCATTGTTATCAGTGGCGTTTTCTCACACCATTCACGCGATGAATATAAAGCGCTGATTGAGAAAAATGGAGGCAAGAATGTGGGCAGTATCTCTGCAAAGACATCGTTTATTCTGGCGGGAGAGAACATGGGACCATCGAAATTGGAAAAAGCGAATAAACTAGGCGTAAAAATTATCGGTGAATCAGAATTCTTGGAAATGATAGAATAAAACAAGGATTTATTTCGATAAATGAGGAATTTGTCGTAAATTTGTGCCGATTATTAAGACATGACATAGTTTTATGATACAAAATGTTTTCAGAGGTATGGGAGTGGCCTTAATCACACCGTTTAAGAGCAACGGAGATGTTGATTATGAGGCTCTAGAAAATTTGGTTGAATCACTGATTCGGAATGGAGCAGATTTCCTTTGTGTTTTAGGTACAACCGCTGAGACCCCAACCCTCTCATCAGAAGAAAAAAACGAGATAAAAAGATTGGTTGTCCGTAAGGTAAATGGCAGAATTCCTTTGCTGTTAGGCTGTGGCGGAAATGATACCCGTGCAGTGGTGAACAGCTTGAAGAATGATGACTTCAGTGGCTTTTCAGGCATTTTATCAGTATGCCCAATGTATAACAAACCATCACAGGAAGGATTGTTCCAACACTTTAAAGCCATTGCAGAGGCTTCTCCAGTACCTGTAGTGCTTTATAATGTTCCTGGTCGTACTGGTGTAAACATGACTGCTGAGACCACTCTCCGATTAGCTCGTACTTGTCCAAATATCGTAGCTATCAAGGAAGCATCAGGAAATATCACCCAGATGGATGATATCATCAAGAACAAACCAAGTCATTTTGATGTGATTTCTGGCGATGATGGTATTACATTCCCATTGATTACGCTGGGTGCAGTAGGTGTCATTTCTGTGATTGGAAATGCATTGCCAAAGGAATTTAGCCGCATGGTACGCTTGGCGTTGAATGGTGATTATGCTAATGCGTTGACCATTCACCATCGCTTTACCGAGTTGTTCAGTCTGCTTTTCGTAGATGGAAACCCTGCAGGTGTAAAGGCTATGCTGAATCTTATGGGCGCATGTGAGAATGTGCTACGACTGCCATTGGTTCCTACTCGCATTACAACGATGGAGAAAATGAGCAGTATTGTTAAATCTTTGAATATCAAATTTTAAATTTATGAAAAAGGCTATTTCAACAACTAAGGCTCCTGGTGCTATTGGCCCATACAGCCAGGCTATAGAGGCTAATGGATTTGTATTTGTATCTGGTCAGATTCCTGTAGATCCAGCAACTGGTGAGTTCGTTCCTGGTGGTGTTGCAGAGCAGGCAAAGCAGAGCTTGACAAATCTGCAGAATATCTTGGCCGAGGCTGGTCTTACCTTGGATAATGTGGTAAAGACTTGCGTATTCTTGGCTGATATTAAGGATTTTGCTGCTATGAATGAGGTTTACGCTACTTTCTTCAAAGCTCCTTATCCTGGTCGTTCTGCTATGGCAGTAAAGGATCTTCCAAAGGGTGCTTTGGTTGAAATTGAGTGTATCGCTGCACGTTGATTTATCCCCTTGGATAAGATATAGGAAGTATCGGAATTACATGTTCCGATACTTTTTTTTGCGTAAGAAATTCAAGCCAACGTAGAAGTTGACTGAGCCGAAACTGTTGTTTACGGAGAATTCTTTCTTCTTATAGTTAAAGGAATGGGCTATGATGCTTAGGCCCGCGAAATACTTGGCGTTGTTATAGACTAACCCCAACCGGCTGATGAAATCCACGTTTAGGTTCTTGAAACGTAAGTCCTCTATCAGGTTGAAACTGTCATCTCTCTCCAGGTGGGAATGGGTATAGGCCAGAGCCGGTGTGAGCGAGAAGTCCAGCAGCCAGTCGCGCTTGAACACCCAGTTATAGGCATAGCCGAAGCTGATGTTATAATCCGAGTAATGCACCATATCGAACTTCATGGCATCACTGATGTTCATCCTGATAGGTTCCGGTAGCAGCTTATGGTCAAAGTCTATCTTGTGCACGGAGTAGGAAAGTCCCAACTTGAATGAACCACAGCTCCTGCGTTGTTCTGTGCTCTGCGAGAAGGCTGCCGGGAGAGAAAAACGCCTGTGGTTGAAGACGTAGTACAGGTTTATTCCCTTCATGTAGATGTTCAGACCATTGAAGTGATTGTCAAAGTCTTGCCCCGTGACAGGCGCCAAGTCGCTAGTGTTCCTGATTTTGAAGTTGTTTCCTGTCTTACGGTAATAAAGGTCGATGCCAATTTTGGAGGTATACAAGCTGATGCCCACCTCCGTGTTCCGTTTCTCATTCTCCCTCTTACTGCCCAGTAAGTCCTTGATATCGAAGGTATAGCCCAGGAACAGCCATCTCCATCCAAAGTATCCTCCTAACCTGAAGGTAGGAGCCGGTGCGAACTCCAGGTAATTGACATATCCCGTTCCATCGCCCGTGATGGAGAAATTGTCAAAGGTATTTGTGTTCTGGATCATGAACGCATAGTTATAGTAGTTCGGTGAAATCCAAGCTGTGTCTATATCGTTCAGATCTTCAATCTTTCCTTTCAGATAATCCTTTATGAGTTCCTTCTTCCTGTATTTGGACAGCGAAGTGTTCTGCACCGCCTGGATGAAGGTAGAGTCTGCCTTGAACTTCTCATAGTCCTGCGCTTCTGCCCGAGTGGTCAGAAGGACGAGAAAGAGAAAGACTGCCAGGATTCTGTTCATGTCAAATTTTACCTAAGATTTTATCCATCACCCAGTTCACCGGCGTTGCGCTAATACCATCACAGGTACAAGTGCCTTTCTTCTGCAAGTGTTCTACTACGGCTTTAATTAGTGGCATCTGGACATATTGAGGATTTTCAATCTCCAAGGTTTCCTTACCTTTTTCTGTATAGACGCTGATAGGCTCATAAGTGAACACACTGAAATTAATCTGGCCTTTATCACCAATAATCTCTATGCGGTCTTCTGTTGCAGACTCGTGTCCTACAAAGCACCAGGAGCCTGAGCCGATGATACCATTCTCAAAACGGAAACAAGCACTTACGGTATCTTCTGCCTTATAGAGACCACCACGGTTTGTGCAGCAGCCCCAGGCATCTAAGATACAGCCAAAATAATCCTGGAGGATATCCAGCTGGTGTGGAGCAAGATCATAGAAATATCCACCACCTGCAATGTCTGGATGCAAACGCCAAGGCAGATTGTTCCTGTTGTAATCCAAATCTCTTGGCGGTACAGAGAAACGAATCTGGACATTGATGATTTTTCCAATCTTACCGTTGTTTATCAATTCCTTAATCTTTTGGAAATAAGGGAGATATCTTCTGTAATAGGCCACAAAGCAAGGAACGCCCATCTGGAGAGACACTCGGTTGATACGAGCGCAATCATCGTAGGACGAAGCCATTGGTTTCTCTATATAGACTGGTTTACCTGCTCGCATGGCCATGATGGCGAATGTGGCATGTGAAGATGGAGGGGTTGCGATATAGACTGCATTGACATCAGGATCATCAATCAAGTCTTGTGCATCGGTGTACCACTGTGGGATATTATGCCTCTCCGCATACGAACGTGCTTTTTCTGGGTCACGACTCATTACTGCATGGATGGATGAGCCAGGGAGCATGCCGAAAGCAGGTCCACTTTTCTTCTCAGTCACTTCTCCACAGCCAATAAAGCCCCATTTTAGCTCGATTTCTTCTGCGTATTTCATCTCTTTAACAAATACTTAATTTTTGAAATGCAAATATAAAAAATTTTGTTGTACTTTTGTTGCTTGAAACGACTAAAAAGATAATAAAGATGGAGAATATATCTGAAAAAAAAGGATTTTATGCATATAGAACCACTCTTCGCGCAATGTCCGATGGAGTGTCTTTGTTTACCAAAAACGCTGGTATGCTCCTAAAGGCTACCTGGCCACTTTTGCTGATAACAAGTTTGCTAGGTGGATGGTTTGCTGTGGGAGTGACCAAGATTTGTGTGGATCTGCTGGTTGGGACACTCTTGGAATGGAGTGATCTTGGTTTGTGGATGGCACTTCCTGGCCTTCTTACCTTATGTTTCATGGTATTGTTCTTTGCATTAGTGTATACCTTGCTGTCGCAGTATGTAGAGAATGGATTTATACCAACCCAGAAAAGAAAGAAATTCCAACTGTGTCCAAAGATTACCAAACTCCCTCGTTTATTGCTTGGTGGATGTTGGTGCATCTTTGTATCTGTGCTGTATGTTTTGTTGGCTTATGTGCTTTACACAGTATCTGTCTGGAGTTTGATTGCCACCATACCTTTATATATTGTATTGATGTTCTGGCTTGCCAATCAGCTAGTGGGTTATGTTTTGATAGCTGATACATTGGTTGGTTCCATCCGTCATTCATTAGGTATTACCTTGAAGGGATTGGGCTCATTCATTGCCGTAAGCCTGATGTTAGCTTTGGTATTAGGGGCTATTGGTGTGGTCTGTATGATTCCTGCTATTAGTACGGAGACCATCTACATGAAGGCACAGTTTAGTTTGGCCGAGGGCGATAATGGTGATTTGCCAAGCTATTTTACCCCAGTTTACTTCTTGGCTTGCACATTGTCTACCTTCCTCACGCTCTTGCTGAATGCCGTACAAACCAGTTGCTGGAGCTTAGTATATGGTGCCGTAGATACGCGTATCAAACTGAAAAAGGCAGAGAAAAAGAATTAATCATAGAAATTCCAGGAAATTCCTAATTTCATAATCATTGGATTGATAGGATAGTGTGGAGCCAGGAAATAATTGCGGCTTCCCTTTCCTTCATTCAAATGATAGAATACCATCACGTAAATACGGGTTCTCTTCCATTCTGCGTTGATGTAGCTGTTCACTATAGGATAATTACCAATCTGGACGGCATCTTCTTTATTCTGCAAGTAGAAATGGCCTAAGGCTGGCAGATAGTCTGGCGCATAGTATTTGCTGAAATATCTTACATCGGCACCAACCTGCATGCGCAATACGTTCTTTACAATGTTAAATCTAAGGTAGGCATTGCTATATACGTTCAGCTCTGGAAGAGGGAGTACATCCTTGTTGGTTGAGGTCTGATAGGTAACTTCATTATCCCAATGAAAGGCTCCTAACTTGAATCGCTGGATGAGTTGTGCGGTGAACACTTCCAGGTTTTCATCCAGCTGACTGACACCAGCTCTCTGACTCCACTTAACAGCTCCTTCTGCACCAGGGATGGCTACACTCAGGTTATCCAGATAGGTATAGTTCTTGAGATGCTCTACACCAACGCGTACTGTGGTACCGGTCCTCTTCAGGGATAATGTACCCTCAATTCTGGTTCTCATTTCCTTAGAGAGGTCGTTGTCCCACCAGAAATAGTGAGAATGGTAGTGGCGCAAGTAAAAGGTTGGTGTCTGGTTCTTGAAATATCCAGAGGCCTTCAGGTTCACAGTATCACCTAATAGCTTGAAATTTAAGTCTATATTTCCTTGTACCAAGAGGTCCCCCAACTCTTCTCCTGTCAGTGTGGCTTCGGCTAGTGCATTGTAGTTCAAGTGCTTACCTTGTGCTCTGCGCAGTTCTCCACCAACACTGATGATATTCTCATTGTATTTTCTTCGGTAGATGGTCTGGTCATCTTGGAAGTCAGGAAGCTCAAAGCTTCTGAAATTATGCTTGGCAAAAGCGGTCAGGCCGGCTTGAGCCCATTTGTTGAATCCTTCTTTCAGCTGAATGCCAAATGTATTCTTGATAGCGAAGTATTTGCTTTGGTCTCTATCGTTATCATCTTGATAGAAATGGTCTGCAAAATAGTTCTCTATATTGTCTCTGTAGATGAACTGATGATGGTTCTGGTCAAACTGCAGGGTATGGATAAAGCTTGTCACAGGTACGAACTCTCTCCTGATGATAGAGTCTGTTTTCAGGCTGTCTTGTACGTTTCTATAAAAACCTACATTATAGCGGTGGGTAAGATAAGCTGTCTTTCCATCGTTTCTGTTCCAGGTTGAGCTGAGGATAGTAGGGATGGTATTGCTTGATATGCTTTGACTTAAATCTTCTGGATGCTTAATGAAGTTATCATCCTCAATACCTCCGTTCTCTGCTTGCTTCATGTGATTCTGAGAATACACAAAATGCATCTGGTACTTGTTTCCGTGGTATGAACTGAACAGCGTTCCGTTAAAGAAGGAATTGGCTTGGTATTGATAGTAGCCTCTGCCATAGAGATAATCGAATACAAAACCCATGTTCAGTCGCTTGTTGCCATTCACGGTAAATAACGCCTTGAATCTGTCATCACCCACCGTTTTGTCGCCACTGGCATAATAGGTCAGGTTAGTGAATGGAGATTTTGTATTATAAAACAATGTGTTATCTGGCTTTCTGACATAAAAATCCAACGGATCCAGGAAGAAGTTCTCCGAAAGGGCCTGTCGGTTGATAAAGATACGCGACAAACGTGGAGAGCCCATGTTGCCCAGCATGTTATATTCTCCATTCATGCCATAGGTCTCATTGGTGTTCTGGAAATTCAGGAACAACGTGTCCACATCGGCCGTGTAGGTCTCACCAAACCGAGGGTCAATCTTCCACGCACGAACCTCATGAGGCACGGTATTCGCGTCAACTTTATTTTTACCTAACAGAGAATCTGGGTCAAGTTCCGGATTCATGATTCCGTTAGTTAAATTGCTGTTTCGGTTATTCCGGTTAGCAACACCAGTAGTCGGGATTTGGGCACAGGCTAACTGACTAATGCTAAAAACTATGATGAAGGAAAATAGTATCTTTTTCATGCTGCAAAGATAGAATAATTTGCGCTATTTTTACTCAAGATACCCTCTATTTTATTTTTTATTACTATTTTTGTACAGAATAACCTTAAAAATCTAATGCTATGAATCGAAAAATGAAAGGACTGTTTCTTTTCGCTTGCCTTTGTTTGACGGCTATACCTCTTTTTGGACAAGTCTTTGGTAAGGTAGGTGATACCCATGCCGTAATCCAGCACGATGTGTTCATTAATGCTGATGGCCGAATTCCAGAGTGTCATGCATCAACTATTGTAGAATTAGAGAACGGTGACTTGCTCATGGCCTTCTTTGGCGGTGTAAAGGAGGGATTCCCTGATTGTAACATCTGGATGTCCAGAAAGGCAAAGGGCTCTACCGAATGGAGTGTACCCGAAGTGGTAGCCGATGGCATCTATACAGAATATACCAAGTCTGCTTTTACACAAGCGGATTTGGAACAGTTTGCCAAGCGGGAACTGAATGAAGAATGGTGGATGAAACCTGCTCCAAACTCAGGAACCCCATTGATTAATAACAAAATCCGTAAACCTTGCTATAATCCTGTGCTGACACAGATTCCTGGTGGAGATCTGGTGCTATTCTATAAGATTGGTTCTTTTGTACAGGATTGGACCGGTTGGCAGATCCGCTCAAAGGATGGTGGTAAGACCTGGAGTCACCCTATGGCACTTCCAAAGGATTTCTTGGGCCCTATCAAAAACAAGCCATTCTATATTGGTAACCGGATGATAAATCCTTCAAGTACCGAGAAGGGAGGATGGAAATTCCATTTTGAGATTTCCGATGACAAGGGAGAAACTTGGCGCTATGTAGGCCCATTGGCTGCTGAGATGAAGGTGCAGACGGAGAATATGCTGGATAGTGTACCACAAGCTATGCCAATCCAGTGCATTCAGCCTAGTATCCTGAAGTTAGCCGATGGACGCTTGGAGGCTATTGGCAGAACCCGAAACGGGCAGCTTGCTGTGACCTATAGTGCCGATAATGGTGATACCTGGAGTAAAGTCAAGCTGAGTTCCCTTCCTAATAATAACTCAGGAACAGACGCTATTACACTGGCTGATGGACGTCATGTAATCGTATATAACGATAGTAAGGCACAGCCTGGACAGTCGGGAGGTCCAAGAACCCCGCTGTGTGTGGCAATCTCTGAAGATGGGCAGCATTGGAGTCGTCTGTTAACCCTGGAGGATTCCACCATAGGCGAGTACTCTTACCCATCTATTATCCAGACAAAGGACGGTAACTTGCATATTGTCTATACTTGGAGAAGGCAGCGCGTTGTGCATAAGGAGATAGCCTTGCGTGAAGTGCTGTTCACAACACTTAAATCGGATAGCATTCCTTACCGAATCCCAGCCTTGGCATCTACACATGATGGCGATTTGCTGGCATTGACAGATTATCGTTTCTGTCAGCGTGATATTGGTTTTGGCCGTGTGGATATCCATGGAAGAATCTCTCCGGATTATGGTAAGACCTGGGGACGTGAATTCTTGGTTGCGCAAGGTTCTGGTGTGCACGCAGCCCCAGATTGTGGATTTGGCGATGCCGCTCTAGTGGCCGATAGGGAGAGTAATGACGTGCTGCTGATTACTGTTTGTGGAGAGACGGTCTATAATGCAGCTACAACCACTCGTCAGAATCCAAACCGAGTAGCTTTGTTCCGCAGCTCAGACAATGGAAAGACTTGGTCTTCTTATAAAGAAATCACAGAAGATATCTATAAACTGTTTGACAAGAGCTCTTTAGGTCCTGTACAGAGCTTGTTCTTTGGTTCTGGACGCATCTTCCAGAGTAAGGTTATCAAGGCGGGTAGCCACTACCGAATTTATGCTGCGCTCTGTGCCCGTCCAAATGGAAATAGGGTAGTCTATTCCGATGATTTTGGAAAGACCTGGCATGCGTTAGGCGATGTGAATCTATCGCCAGCCCCACAGGGTGATGAGCCTAAGTGTGAGGAGTTGCCAAATGGTAATGTGATTCTGAGCTCAAGAGTAGATGGCGGTCGTTTCTTCAACATCTTTACCTATACCCAACAAGCTAAGGCAAAAGGCCAATGGGGAGAGGTAGCGTTCTCTGGTGCAGATAATAAGGGAACAACGGCCAAGGGCAATGCTACAAATGGTGAGATCATGGTAATTCCAGCTATCCGGAAGCAAGATGCTGCCCAGGTATATGTAGCCTTACAATCCGTTCCATTAGGCCCAGGAAGAAAAAATGTGGGTATTTATTATAAGGAAATAGATGCCATGAAGACACCAGCTCCAGGTGAGTTTGCTTCAAATTGGGAAGGGCCTTTGCAGATAACCGATATGGATTCTGCATATTCTACCATGATTCTTCAGCCTAATGCTACCATAGGATTCTTCTACGAGGAGCTGACCCATGGTGCAGGCTATTCAATGGTATTCCGTAACCTGACCCTTGAGGAGATTACGGATGGAAAGTACACCCTGAGATAATGGTTATTTCTTAGGCTTGCCTCCTAATAGGGAAAGGGCAAAGCCGACAAAGAAAATAACAATGGTTCCTAATACAATGGATAGATATTCATGCAAATGAGGGCCTGGCAGATTCAGATAGCCGGCCAATGAAATCCATCCGATAACACCTACACCGCATATTACGCCAATCACAGCGTGTATGCGGTGAACTTTTTGAGCCATATATCCTAAAAGGAACAGTCCCAGCATACCACCGCTGAATATAGAGGACAGTTTCCACCAGGCATCAATGATACTGTCCACACTCAGCATACCTATGGCAATCCAGATGCCAAGAACGCCTACAAGCAGGCTGGAGGCTTTCAGTACCCAGAGGTGCTCCTTGTCGGAACCCTGCTTGCGGATACGCTTGTAATAGTCGGTGAGCAAGATGGTAGAAGAACTGGTGATACTTGTCGCTACAGTGCTCATTCCTGCCGCAAAAATAGAAGCGATGAGTAAGCCTCTGAGTCCCTCAGGTAATTGATTTACTATGAAATAAGGGAAGATATAGTCTGCCTTTAGCTCTTGTGCAGGCATCAGTTCTGGATAGACCTGGTAATACGAGTAAAGGGCTGTACCTATAAGGAAGAAGATGGCAGATACCGGAATGAACAGATAACCACCAAAGAGCGCACTGAATTTTGCCTCTTTCATGTTCTTAGCCGTATGATAGCGCTGAACATAGTTCTGGTCTATGCCATAGTTCTGCAAGTTGGTGAAAATACCATAGATCATGCAGACCCAGAAGGTAGAGGTGGTTAAGTCTGCAGAGAACTCGCCTAGAGAGAACTTGTTGTTCTCCCATGCAATGCTGAATGTCTGAGCAGGTCCTTCGGGCATGGAGAACAGAAGGATAAACAAGCACACTAAGGCACCACCTATCAGAATGAATCCCTGGATAGCCTCTGTCCAGATTACGGCTTTTATACCGCCAAGCATGGAGTAGAAGATGATGGCTAAACTGGTGACCACAATGACTGTATGTATTTCCCATCCCATAAGAATGTTCATGGGCAGTGCCAACAGGTAGAGGATAGAACCCATACGCGCAATCTGGGTTAGTAGGTAACAAGCCGAGGCGTAGAGGCGTGCCCAACTGCCAAATCTTTTTTCCAGGAAACTATAGGCAGATACACTGGTCTGGCTTCTGTAAAATGGGACGAAATACTTGGCTGCAAAATAAGAGGCAATAGGAATAGACAGACTGAAAACATAAGCGTTCCAATCGGCAGCAAACGCTTTTCCGGGATAACCCAAGTAGCTGATGCTACTTACATACGTGGCAAAGATGGACATACCCACCACCCATCCAGGAAGGCTTCTTCCAGCCGAAGTGAATTCCTCAGAAGAGACTTTCTTTTTGAAGAAAGAACAGCCAAAAAGCACGATTCCTCCCGTGAAAAGTATGAAAATCAGTAAGTCTAATGTATGCATTTATTATTTATATAAGGTTCAACATTGGTTTAGTGCGACAAATATACGAAAAATCAAGAATTCTTGATGGTTCATTCAGAAAAACTATGTACTTTTGCATACGCAAAATTAAAATGGATATAGTACAATTACAGGATTTAATCATCCGACATCCTCAAGTAAAAGGGTTAGCTTTAGCATTAGAAAAGTCTTCGTGTAAGAAGATTTTTCTCAAGGGCTTGTGTGCTTCTGGCTCTCCCTTGGTATTCAGTTGTCTCAAGAAACAACTCAAATCGCCAGTCTTGTTTGTGCTAAACGATGCCGAAGAAGCTGGTTATTTCTATCATGATCTGGTTCAGGTTTTAGGAGAAGAGCAAGTGCTCTATTTCCCATCATCTTTCCGTAGGGCACCGAAATATGGACAGCGTGATGCTGCAAATGAAATCCTTCGTACAGAGGTGCTGAACCGTATATCGGGAGTAGGGGATTTCCCGTATATCGTATCTTATCCAGAGTCATTGGCCGAACGGGTTGTCAGCAAGCAAGTGCTGGATGAGCGTAAGCTGAACGTAGAAGTGGGTAACCGCTATGATTTGACCCTGCTCACACATTCCTTGCTGGATTTTGGTTTTCAGCGGATGGATTATGTCTATGAGCCGGGACAGTTTGCAGTTCGTGGTAGTATCATCGATGTTTTCTCATACTCTTGTGAATTACCTTATCGTATTGATTTCTTTGGCGATGAGGTGGATAGCATTCGTACTTTTGAGGTGCAGAGCCAGTTGTCTGTAGAGAAGCGTAATGCTATTTCCATTTTGCCAGAGCTGAATGGAGGTAATAGTCAGCGTGTCAGCCTGTTCTCTTTCCTGCCCCAGAATACCATTCTTGCGCTAAAGGATTTTATCTTTGTTCACGATAGCATAGAAGCGGTTTACGATGCCGGTTTTTCTGTGCAGGCCCTGCAAGCCGATGAGGAGAATGCCAATGTGCTGGAACGTGAGAAACTGCTCATTACCGGCATGGAATTTACAGAGGGTGTGGCAGGATTGCGAAGAATTGAATTCGGAAGCAAGCCATCGGGAACTCCCGATGCAATCTTGACGTTTGAGCAAGCACCACAGCCTATTTTCCATAAGAATTTTGATTTGTTGTATGAAACGTTTTCTACGTTTCTGGAAGATCAATATAAGATTTTCATCCTGGCAGACAGTGCCAAGCAGAATGAGCGTCTGAAGGCTATATTCGACGAGAAGAATGCCGAGGGTGGCTTACAAATCTTGGATGGAGAGGTGCAGGGTGTGTCTTTTACGCCTGTTAGCAAGACCATTCATGAAGGTTTTGTAGATAAAACGCTGAGAGTTTGTATTTTCACAGACCATCAGATCTTTGATAGATTCCACAAATATAATTTGAGGAGTGATAAGGCCAGAAGTGGTAAGGTAGCTTTGACCTTGAAGGAACTCAATCAGTTTGAGATAGGTGATTATGTAGTGCATGTAGATCATGGTGTGGGACGTTTTGCGGGGTTGGTCCGTATTCCAAACGGAGACACCACACAAGAGGCTATTAAGATTGTCTATCAGAATGACGACATTGTGTTTGTCTCCATTCATTCGCTTCATAAAGTGTCCAAATACAAGGCGAAGGAGGGAGAGCCTCCTCGCGTGAACAAGTTGGGGTCTGGCGCTTGGGAAAAGCTTAAGGACAAGACTAAAACGAAAATCAAGGATATAGCCAGAGACCTAATCCGCCTGTATTCGCAGCGTAGGAAAGAGAAAGGTTTTAGCTTCTCTCCGGATAATTTCATGCAGCATGAGTTGGAAGCCAGCTTCTTATACGAGGATACACCGGACCAGTTGAAAGCCACACAGGATGTGAAGCATGATATGGAGCGTTCACAGCCTATGGACCGCTTGATTTGTGGCGATGTGGGATTTGGCAAGACCGAAGTGGCTATCCGTGCTGCTTTCAAGGCGGCTTGCGACAATAAGCAGGTTGCTGTTCTGGTGCCAACTACCGTATTGGCTTATCAGCATTACCAGACTTTTGTGAGCCGTTTGAAGAATTTGCCCGTCAAGGTGGATTATTTGAGTCGTGCCCGTGGTTCCAAGAAAACAAGTGAGATTTTGAAGGAACTGGCCGATGGAACACTGAATATCTTGATTGGAACGCATAAGATTATTGGCAAGAATGTAAAATTCAAGGATTTAGGTCTGCTGATTATCGATGAGGAGCAGAAGTTTGGTGTGGCTACCAAGGAAAAGCTTCGCCAGATGAAGGTGAATGTAGATACATTGACCATGTCGGCAACACCTATACCAAGAACCCTTCAGTTCTCTTTGATGGGGGCCAGAGATTTGTCGGTTATCCAGACACCTCCACCAAACCGTTATCCTATTCAGACAGAGGTACATACCTTTAGTCCGGAAATCATAGCCGATGCCATCAACTTTGAAATGAGCCGTAATGGTCAGGTATTCTTGGTGAATAACAGAATCAGTAATCTGTATGAGATTGAAGACCTTATCCATCGTCATGTACCCGATGCCAGGGTGGTAGTGGGTCATGGCCAGATGAATCCTGAGGAACTGGAGAAAATCATTCTGGATTTCGTGAATTACGAGTACGATGTGCTGCTCTCTACTACTATCATTGAAAGTGGTATAGATATTCCGAATGCAAATACCATCATTATTAATCAGGCTCAGAATTTTGGCTTGAGCGATCTGCACCAGATGAGGGGACGAGTAGGCAGAAGCAACAGAAAGGCATTCTGTTACTTGCTGGCACCACCACTCCGTGCCTTGAATTCCGAAGCCCGAAGAAGGCTTCAGGCCATTGAGAACTTCTCAGATTTAGGCAGTGGTATTCATATAGCCATGCAGGATCTGGATATTCGTGGTGCAGGAAACATGCTGGGTGCTGAACAGAGTGGATTCATAGCAGATTTGGGATATGAAACTTACCAGAAAGTACTGAATGAGGCTGTTAAGGAGTTGAAGAACGACGAGTTTGCAGACCTCTATACCGAGGAAATGAAGGCTGGTGAGAAAATCTCTGGAGATGAGTTTGTGGATGAAGTTTCATTAGAGAGCGACTTGGAGATGTTCTTCCCTGAGCTTTTCGTACCAAGCAGCAGTGAACGAATGCTGTTGTATAGAGAGTTAGACGGCTTGGAAACCGATGAGCAAGTTGAGGCTTATCATAAACGCTTGGAAGACCGATTTGGAAAAGTGCCAGATGTGGCCGAGGAATTATTGAGAGTTGTTCCACTAAAGCGTTATGCAAAGCATTTAGGTGTGGAGAAAGTGCAGTTGAAAGTAGGAAAGATGAACCTGTTCTTTGTATCTAATCCTCAAAGTGCTTATTATCAGAGTGAATCTTTTGGAAAGTGCATTAAGTATGCAATGTCAAACTTAAAGCGCTGTGAACTGGCAGAAGTGAAGGGCGGAAAGCGGAGAATGCTTATTCGTGACGTACCTTCAGTAGAAGAAGGCTTAAAGATATTAAAAGAAATAGAGTTACAAATACCTTAAACTAAAAAAGATATGATATTGAACTATATTTGGGTTGCATTGTTTGTCATTGGTTTTTTCTTGGGCGTATTCAAGTTGTGCATGGGGGATGTTTCCGTTTTCCCTGCCATGATGGATTCTACCTTTGATACAGCTACTCAAGGATATGAGATGGCATTAGGACTGACCGGTGTCCTTACTTTATGGATGGGAATCATGAAAGTAGGAGAGGCTGGTGGAGCAGTTGGGTTCTTGTCCAAATTACTAAGCCCAGTCCTGACCAAATTATTCCCAGAGATACCAAAGGGGCATCCTGTCTTTGGTTCAATTTTCATGAATATCTCAGCTAATATGTTGGGTTTGGATAATGCTGCTACACCTACAGGTCTGAAAGCAATGACCGGTTTGCAGGAACTGAATAAGAATAAGGAGGCTGCCAGCAATTCCATGATTATGTTCTTGACCCTGAATACATCGGGACTGACCATTATCCCTGTGAGTATCATGGCATATAGGGCTCAGGCTGGTGCGGCAGATCCTTCGGATATCTTTATCCCTGTACTTCTGACCACTTTCATCGCTACCTTAGTGGGCATTTTGGTGGTAAGTATGTTCCAGCGCATCAATCTGTTCAAGCGTTCCTTATTGATAGCCTTATTTATCATATGCTCTTTAGTTGCGGCACTATTCTATGCTATCCATGGTAAAACGCCAGAAGAAATGCAAGTGTTCTGTAAGTTGCTCACCAGTATCTTGCTCATGTCTATCATCTTGACTTTCATTTTTGTGGGAGTAAAGCAGAAGATTAATGTTTATGATGCATTTATAGAGGGTGCAAAAGACGGTTTCTCTACTGCCATCCGAATTATTCCATATTTGGTAGCCATCTTAGTGGCTGTGGGAGTGTTTAAAGCTTCTGGTGCCATGCAGTCGTTGACTGACGGACTGACTTGGCTGACAGATACTTGTGGCATCAGCAGTGATTTTGTGGGTGGTATTCCTACTGCATTGATGAAACCATTGAGTGGCGGTGGCTCCCGAGGCATGATGATTGAAGCCATGAATTCTTATGGCGCAGACAGCTTTGTTGGTCATTTGGTATGTATGCTGCAGGGTAGTACAGATACCACATTCTACATCCTGGCTCTCTATTTTGGAAGCGTGGGCATCAGGAAGACTCGCCATGCCGTGGCTTGTGGCTTGCTGGCAGATCTGGCAGGAACCATAGCGGGTATCATTCTCTGCTATTTCTTCTTCGCTTAGTTCGTGGCTTGGGTGTCCAGGCTGGAGGAGTAATTCCCGGTTCTTTCCTGAATGTTGATGATTCGGTACTCTGCATTCAGGAAAGGCTTGATGTCTTGTATGGTTTTTCCCTCTAAGGCAGCCAGGATGACCCTGTTCATGAGTCCGTGGGCTACAGCTAAGACCCGCTGGCCGTGGAACTCCGCATCTGCCCACTCCAAGAACCGGTGCGCTCTCTCAAACATCTGCTCTACGGTTTCCGTGTCTTCGGGAAACGGCTTGCTCCTGTCTATGGATGGGATGGAAGCGCCCGTCAGTGCCCCCCAGTCTCTTTCTCTCAGTAAGGTGGTTTCTATGACGGGAGTAGCATCATGCGCCTGGGCTATGATCCTGGTGGTGTCTTTTGCTCTCTGCAGGTCACTGCATACAATGGCATCGAACCTGATGTCCTTCAGTTGCGCTTTCAGCTCGTCGGCTTGCCGTATGCCGTTTGGAGTCAGCGTCCCCGGCAGATGTCCTTGCAGTATCTGCGCCAGATTCTCTTCCGTCTCCCCGTGTCTGGTCAAATAGATGGTAGTCATATTCGGTTTATTTTTCACAAAAATAATATGTTTTGGCTATATTTGAAAGATATTGTGCAAATTATTTGCAGACAAGGGTAAAGTTGAGTAAATTTGCTAACCAACTAAAATTCAGAAGCTATGAAAAGTATTATTCTTCGTGCAGTCGCTTCCATGATAGTGGGTGGGCTGCTGATGTCTTTCCCAGAAAAAGTCTCCGATTGGCTCGTTATAGTGACTGGTGTCTTGTTCTTGGCGCCAGGTGTTTATTCTTTAGTATCCTATTATACGCTGAAGAAAGATAATTCAGTGCCTGTCAGTTTGCCGATTGCTGGTGTTGGAAGCACTATTTTGGGAGTGTGGATGATCTTGAATCCTACGTTTTTTATCAAAGCACTGATGGCTGCGGTTGCTGTAGCCTTGATTATTGTGGCAGTGAACCGGATTGTAGGTAATATCCGGGCTCGGAAATTTGTTCAGGTACCTTTCTGGTTTTACCTGTTCCCAGTCTTGCTGATTGTGGTAGCAGGATATGTCTTGGCACATCCTCTGCAGGCTGCCGGCTTGCCTATTTATATATCCTAAAATCCGCAACTATCATCCAATACACGATTAAGGGTAGATTTAT
>JAUNHZ010000189.1 GCA_030523705.1 Bacteroidales bacterium | reverse complement strand
GGTTTAGCGTGCAGTATTCTCATTGCTTCTGCTTTTATGCCGTTGACAGGCTTAGCTACCATATTCGGTGCGTCTGTGATAATGTTGTATGTGGGAGGATTAGATGACATATTAAGTCTATCTCCAGGCAGTCGTCTGCTTATCGAGGTTTTTACCATCTTGCTCATTTGTTTTGGCACAGGTGGTGGGATAGATAATTTCCATGGTTTATGGGGTATTTATGAAATTCCGATTTTCCTGGGCCTTCCTTTGACCCTAGTGACGGGAGTAGGTATTATTAACGCTGTGAATATGATTGATGGCGTGAATGGTTTGAGCAGTGGTTTATGCATCTTATTCTGTATTGTCTTTGGCTATGCGCTTATTTTGGGAAAGGACTATCCTGATGCTATATTGGCTCTTTGCATGTGTGCGGCTTTGATGCCGTTTTGGCTGCATAATGTGATGGGACGCAGTTCAAAAATGTTCATTGGTGATGCTGGTACCATGGTACTTGGGATTCTTATGACATGGTTTATCATTCAGATGCTTAGGACAGATTCCCCTTTGGTTTGGGGTGAACGTAAGGGTATGTGCTTGGCGGCCTTCTGTCTGTCAGTTTTGGTAGTCCCAGTATTTGATACATTACGCGTCATGTTGGGACGAATGAAAAAAGGCATACATCCTTTCCAACCAGACAAGACACACTTGCATCATATTTTTATTTCTTATGGTATTTCGCATAGTGTCACCACATTCTCAATAATTGGCATTAATGCCATTGTTATCATGGCATGGTATGTGGCGTATCGTATGGGTTTGAGTATGGAAGTTCAGTTTTATTTGGTTGTCATTTTGGGTTTTTTGCTAGTATGGGGAGTGTATATATTGTTCTATTATATAAAACGTCGGCAGCCTGAGCTTCTGGCAGCTCTCACTCGTATGTCAATGGTTGTGCATGTTGAGGATAGATATTGGTGGATAGTTGTTAGTCGAATGCTTGATGCTCCTGAGAATAGAATGATGAATGAAGCTCATACAGAAACTCTGTCTTGGCATCTCGTAATCATCGTAAGTTTGAGCATACGGCGGATGATAGGGTTGATTTTCATGAAGTTGCAAGCCAAAAAGAAGAGAAAGAACCCAATTGGATTCCTTCTGTAGTAGTTGAATAAGAGTGACCTCTAATGAAAATTTTGAATAAAAAGAGTGCCGTATCCAAGCCTTAATACTGGGTATGGCATTTCTTTTACTTCCAAACTTTGTTTGCAACACGAAACAAAAAATTAAACAACGTCCTGATTCTCGGAGTGAAACTCCAGATTCTCACATAGCATTTGTACCACGGATCAGAAACCGAATGCTTCACCCCTTTGCGGACAAAATGCGTCATTACCCCTAACAGCTGTCGGGGTTCCACCCGCTCCGGGTACACACAGTTGTCCCCCGTAATCTCATAACTCACACACTCACCACTCACAACTCTCGTCACCCTGTGCAGCACATACTGCCCATTGTCGCGCTTGAAAAGCACCACATCGTGCAGATGAGCCTCGGTGGCTGGAACAATAATCGCCATATCACGGTCTTGATGCAGTAGCGGCCTCATGCTCACGCCCTTGATGCCGTGAATCAACATGCCGTCAAAGCGGAGGAGGTCCTCTATCTTCTGAGGGGCCATGCCTCTGTACGCTACCACGGCTGCTTCGGGGTCCATATTACAGTGTAGTTCGTAAAAAGGCACTTGCTTGCACAGGATGTCCAGAAGCGCTAAGGCTTTCAGACGAAGTTGGAAGTCTTTCGGAATGAAACTTTGGGTCAGCAGGCGCTTGATCATCTGGTTGGGAACTGCCTTTTGAATGCGATTGGTTTCTCCACGCTCCAAGAAGCATAAGGCTTGCAGGGGACATGATGTGTTCCGACTCAGATGATGCTTGCCATCCCAAGGAGTGCCAAAAAGCTGTACACCTTTTTCGGTAATGTGGAGCAATGGCTTATCGTCGTTCACCATAAAGGCACGCTCGCCAAAGGTCTTTCGCCAGAGGCGGGTATGGGTAGATTTTCCAGTTCCGCTTTTTGCGGCAAAGAGATAACACTTGCCATCTACGGCCACTGCCGATCCGTGGAACAGCAGGACATCCCACTGCAGCATCAGGTTCGCCATCTTACGATAGACGGCTGTAGTCTCCAGATATTCGGGAGTGAAATCTGCAGGCGGAAGGCCCTCTTTTTCATGCTCTAAACGAGCAGCTTCCCGCTCAAACTCAATATCTTCGGGGACAATAGAAAGGGTAGCCTCTGCAGGTTCAGAGGTCCTATAGTCAGCACACAACAACTGCACCTGCTCATAGATAGACTCTAAGCAGATGCAGTGGTTTGCAAATTTATAAACGCCTTGAAACATGGCTCAGACCAGTCCGGTACTTTTCAGTTGCTCTACAAACCGGTGAACGCTCTCTCCAATGGCTGCCGCATCGCCCTCAAACTCTTGGCAGAGCTGGGCAGTGATTTCCTCCTCGGTAGTCTCCTTGTGCAGCAGTTCCAGGATGCGTGCGCCCGTCTTGTTCATGCGCAACACACGGTTCTGATTTTCCTTGTTTTGAGCCATAGCCAGGTAGACATCCGCTACCTGTTGTGTAGTATATGTATCTTTCAGTTTCATGTTCAGAATAGTCGCCCGGTCAGGCGGAAGTTCACTACCGGATAGACCTGCAAGTTCGATAAAGTACGAAGTACCTTATGCTGGCTGCCATTCATGTAGCTTTCCGTCACCAGATAGTCGTTGCATGTAATGCGTGGCTTGCCCCAGTATTTGATGCCCAGGTCCACCGAGTAGCCCAGTCGGCCCTTCTTCGGTACGCTTCGTCCCCAACCGATACCTAAATAAGGTTGGTAGCGCGATACGTTGAATGCCGCATGCACCTTTCCGTTCGCATCAGGCTCCAGGAAATAGTCGCCCATCACCACGCCAATCTTATCTTGTGGATTTGCTTCATTCCACTCATGAACCGCCTTCATCTCCTCAATCTTGTTCGTATTGGTTGCCTGCGCCACCTTCTCGTTTGTGCAGTACACCATACCAAACGTGAAATGGAAGTTCGAAGTCCGGCTCAGGAACAAGTCAACCAGCACTTTAGCCGTCTTCATGTTCGAGCGTGCCGCAAAATCCAGTTTCTCCTCCAAGTTCTCCAACAGAGGTGCGTTATACCCCGTGATCTCATTCGTGTACAAGTGCGTTGTGGTAGTGAATCGTGGCATCGCATCCCATCCCACACGCGCCTCAATTGTCGGGCTGATGGTCGTCGCCACATCAAAACCAAATCCATTTGTACCGGCATTCACGCCGATAGCCCAATGTTGGAACAATACATTTTCAGTCTTCTCCTCCTGCGCCTGTAAGGTCATTCCGCCCCACAACAAAAGCGCGCCAAGCATTAATTTTCTCATAAGTCCTAATTGTATAGTTTGGTTGCAAAAATAGCACAATTTCTAAAACCACCAAAAAAAGAACGTCAAAATCAACATTTTTACTATTTTTTTGTAATTTTGCATCGCAAACTATAAAAGAAATCTTTAGGTATGAAAGGAAAATGGATGGCAATGTCCCTGTTCATGGGGGCTTTGCTCACAAGCTGTAACACAGCATCAAACGATTTGTGGGATGCGCTTGACAAGGTGGATTTGCGTGTAACCGCCCTGGAAGAGACCATCTCCAATGCTAACACCAACCTGGGTACCCTCCAGAAGTTGCTCGATGCCATGGAGCACCAGGTCTTCATTGAATCTGTCATTGATACCGATGACCAGTGCCTCATTCAGTTCTCCGATGGCAAGGTAGTTGCCATTAAGAAGGGAAGTGGCTCATCCGAGGGCACTACCGTAGCTGCCCCAACCATCTCTGCCAAGCAGGATACCGATGGCAAGTACTATTGGACCGTAAACAACAACTGGCTGATGGTCAATGGCGCCAAGGTTCCAACCACCGGCGAGA
>JAUNHZ010000020.1 GCA_030523705.1 Bacteroidales bacterium | reverse complement strand
AAGCATATATTTGGGCAAGAGGTCTTTATGATAGACCTGCTCAATTCAGTTTTAAACCGTGATGACAAGATCACGAAGTTGACTTACAACCCTACGGAATCCATTCCGGAGTATAAGGATGGCAAGAAGGTAATCTTCGACCTGAAGTGTACTACACAGAGCGGTGAAATCTTCGTTGTGGAGATGCAGTACAGCTACCAGGTCTACTTTAGGGACAGAGCCTTGTATTACATGGCCAGAAACCTGAGCAGCCAGCTGGTTAATGGAGATTCCAGGGCAGAAAAGCCGCCTTACGGATTGAATCCGGTGTATGGAATCTTCCTCACCTGTTTCAAGCTGGACAAGGAACCGAGGGTTATGCGGGACATTGTGTTGTGCGACCGTCTGAATGAATATCAGCAGTTCTCGGACCGCTTGCGGATGATCTTCCTTGAACTCCCGGCGCTGAAATCACCAGAAGAGTGTGACACGGACATGAAGAAATGGATTTACGTTATTAATAACTACAGAACAATGGAAACTATGCCTTTTACCGATGACAAACCTATCTTCAAGCAGTTAGAAGAGAAGGCCAAGCTTCATGCCCTAACTCCAGCAGAGCAGGAACTGTATGAAGCAGATTTCATGAACTATTGGGCGTACACCGGCAGTATGGAGTATGCAGAAATGAAAGGAAGAGCAGAAGGTGAAGCAAAAGGAATTTTCTCTGCTGCTCTAAAGCTCATCAAAGAAAAAGGCTGGAGCATCGCAGAGGCAGCAAGTTTCTTCGGAATCCCTGAGTCTGAACTCGTACAATATTAACCGTAGTCATAAATTTTAATAGAACATATAATCCAACTGTAAATCCCCGAAGCTGCCAAACTTGGGATAAGTCCGATGAGCATTCCCCACAAAGCGCGGACGACGTGATATCTTTTCTGGTGATATGCCTTGTCCATGTGCTCTGTTCCCGGAAGGCGAATTGCTTTGATGTTGGCAAAGAATACCCAGTCGAGTATAAAGCAATCGTACCAGTTGATGAAGGTCCAGATGCCATAGCTGACTGCAAAGGCCGATAAGAAGTTATACGCACCAGAAAGCCATATCAGAAGCATGAAGAGAGCTATGACCAGCACGATGGCAAAACCTTTCTTCAGGAGTGTGGTCTTCGAGAAGTACGCCGTCGGTATACGCTCATGAGTCTTGAAATACTCTTCCTGAATATCTGCAGGATAATCGTGAATCCACCACACTGGATTCTTGAAGAGAGGGACAAGGATCATAGCCGTAAAGGCAATGGTCATCAGAAGTGTCTCAATAATTATAGTGGCGTAATTCATAAGATAATTTTATTTATTCATTCTTCCTGCAGTTTCCTTACCGGCACCAGTACCTTTATACTTGCTCTGCTGAGCGTTGAAAGTATATCGAAGAGAAATATTAAGTCGCTGGCGGTTGTTGACCGACTTCTGATGAAGCAGATAGTATCCGCAGTCCATCTCAATGTTCGTAGCTGTCTTATTCAAAGCATCATAGAGAGAAGCTCGCAAGCAGAGAGCATCGTTCTTGAGCCAGCACTTCTGAACTGTAAAACCTAGATCCCAGGTATCGCTGATGATGCGCATGTTCATATAGTCACCACGGGTTACAGCGTTCAAGTTAGCCTCCAACTGCCAAGAGTGCTTCAGACGGAAAGTATTGTTAAGATCCATGATGAACATTGGGCGATGGTATTTCACCTCACGCTGACCTGTAGCTTCGCGTGGGTCGGCCAATGTATTATTCATCTTATACTGCTGGAATCCCATTGTCCAGTTTGGCGAATAGCAGCCAAATGTCGGATTGGCAGAGAGATAGGCCGATTTGACACTGATAGGATTCTCGAGATTGATAGTCTTAATCAGGACGACACCCTGCATATCGTCTTCTGGATTCCCGCTGTCGTAAAGAAATGACCAATTGTTGATACCGTCGTCAATACGATTGTACGAAGTATAGAGGTTGAGATATTTCCAGTGCAGATTCAAACCAATCTGTTGGTTTTTCTCATTCTTCAATGTTGGGTTACCCTGCTGCAATGAGTATGAGTTGATGTAGAAGATCGACTCATCGAGCATCTGGAAGTCTGGTCGCATAGTCTTGTAGCTATAGCTTAACGAAGCCTGTACTGCACCCCATTGGTTCGCCCAAGAGAACGAAGGGAAGAAGTCGTTGTCGTAGCGGCTGATTGTCTTCGCGGTATGTAGCATATCTTCATAGTCGAAACCTACGTGCTCGTAACGGAGTCCTGCTGAGAAATAACCTGCCTTAGGTATTGCTACTGCATATTCTGCAAATGCTGCAATATTGCGCTCCTTCACCTCCGACTGAGAAGCTGGCAATAGGATATTGCTGATCTGATACTGAGCCTTACGTCTCACGTACGACATCTCTGTACCTGCCTGCAACTGGCCTTTCCAGATTGGATAGCTCAAAACAAGCTTATCGGCCACCATGTGGCTCTTGTTGTGGTTGTCGCTGTTCATCTTCGATGCAATGCCGTTGTTCACCTCATCAATGTCCTCTGTGTCTAAAGTCTTGTAAGTAATAAAATCCAGGTTCAAGTCGATGCCAAGCTTGCCTACTGTACCATTATAATAGGCATTTCCCTGTACGTTGTAAGGCGCTTTGTGGCGTCCGTACTGAGTAGAGTGGCTCTCTTCGCTAAGCACTTCGCCCTCTTTACCTACTATCCATTGACGCGAAGCAGTTTCGGCCGTCATAGGCATTCTGGTCTTGAGGATGTCCTTAGTCTCGAATCGCATACCTACCGAATGATTCTCAGCCAACTGCCAGTTGAAGCCAAGGTTGTAGTTCATACCCTGCGATTGAGTGTCATGACGGAAGTGCATGTCTTGCTCGATGGTCTTCAGATTGCCGTTCTTGTCTTTCAGATAGCTCTGCTGATAAGGATCGGAATCCTGTATTCCATCCCACTTCCAGTAGTTCACCATTCCGAACAGGTCGAAACTCTTATGACGGTAACGGAGGTTGAGAGTCGCGCTCGGATCATTGTAGCCATAGAGCAGGTCACTGTTATCGTTTAAATCCAAATCATATCCGAAACCTGTACCCTGTCGGCGAATGGTCTTGATCCTGACTACAGCCGAAACTGTTGCATCGTACATCGCACCTGGATTTGTAATTACTTCCACATCTTTTATTTCTTCCGAACGGAGTCGCTTCAGTTCGTCTGTGTCGGTCACCTTTCGGCCGTTTATATAGAACACTGGAGCTCCTTTGCCCAATACTTCCAAATCATCACCTTTCTGCGTCATACCCGGCACCTTTGCAAGCATCTCCTTGGCTGTTCCCGACTTCTCGAGAACCGAACCCTGGATCGAAGTCAACATCGAGTTGCCTGTGAGCTTGGTCTTTGGCAACTGTGCCTTGACTGTCACCTCGTCGAGCATCTGAGAGTCTTCCTCCATCATGATTACTCCTCGAAAATCGCTCATCTTGATATACACTGTCTTGTAGCCGATGCTCGAGATCTTGAGGATGCCGTCGTTGACAGTTGTCTCAATATTGAACTTTCCTGTCTCATCGCTTGTGGCACCCTGCACGAAGGTCGAGTCTGCAGTGAGCAGTACCACGTTGACAAAGCTCATTGGCTTGCCTTCTGGTGTCAGTACCGTTCCCTTGATATCAGGATTATTCATATTTGCCCCGCTCAGACTGCTCATCATTGCAAAGGCAGAAATCATCATTATAAATAACTTTTTCATTTCTAATTTTTTCCCTTTTATTATATTTTAATATGTCATCGCTATTCGATATTCTCGTTATGTCGTTCAAAACTGACATTGCAAAGTTGAGGAATTTTATTATATATTCCAAAAAAAAGGGATAGACGACGGGGAAATGTGACGAAATGCGACATTTTTCGTTATTTTTTTGAAAAATCAGCTGAATAATTATTTATCTTTGTGCCATGAAAAGATTGGTTATACTTTGGATAGGATGTCTTTTTTTGGCGATTTCGTGCACTTCTCAGAAAGAATCAAAACGTCTCGACGAAATCGAGTCGGTAATCAATGCTAATGCCGATTCGGTGCTAAACCTTTTGGCCGAAATGGAGATTCCGACCGAGACAGAGAATCTTGCTCGATACCATATGCTTACCGCTTGGGTGAAATATCGGCGCTACGATACCGACTTCGATATCGAGGCACTTGAGTATGCCTATAACATTTTAAAGAATAGTAAGTCCGACCACCGTCGCGCTCAGATACTATACATTCATGCAGCCATCACCGAGCAGTTGAAGCTTGGCGATGAGGAGAAGTATGCGATCGATTATTTCTCGGCAGCCAAAGCCGTAGAACATACCGGCGACCATGTGCTCGCAGCTCAGATCTATCAGCGTATTAGCAATGCTATGAACATGCGTAAGATGTTCCAAGAGTCTCTATTCTGGGGTGAGAAGTATCGCGCGGAAGCCGCGAAGAGTGGTGACACTCGTGAGGAAGTAGTTGCACTTTTACAGTTGGCAATGGCTCACTGCTGGCATTCCGACTCTATATGTGAGGCCAATCATGACCTTGCTTCGGGCTACAACGAGTCGATAGCTCTGACGCACGAGGCTCTCCAGATTGCCTTGAAGACTAACGATCCCGATGCTATGATGCGTGCCTACGACAAGCTTTCCACATTCCATTCTCGCAAACAGAATCCCGATTCGGCTCTTCATTATGCCATCATTGCCGATAGTCTGATTTATGTAGTCGAATCGCAGAAACCTACACGACTCAAGCGTAGTCATGTTACTTTGGCCGATGCATACCGCAAAGTGGGTACAGCTATGAGAGCGGAATACGAAAAGACTCACGATCCGGCTCTTCTCAAGCAAATTCAGGAGTTGGGACAAAAGGCAATGGAAATCGTGAAGAACGATTTGCGAAACGACTTACAAAATGCACAGAAAGTAAGTGCAGCCCAGCTAGGATATCTTATCAACAAGAATGTCTTGAAGGATGTTGACCAATCGTTGCTTTACATGCAACAATACAACATGCTTAAAGACTCGCTCGACAGGGAGAAGCAGAATGCCAAGGTGCTCTCGGCGCCTATACGTATCGAGAAGCAGGAGGTCGAAGCTACTCTCGACAAGACACGTCATTGGCTTTGGTGGACCATCGCCATCTTCTTCATCGTCACTTTGTGCGGCAGTTCTATCACAGTTTTAATCAGCCGTCGTAACCGCCGTGAACTCATTCGCATGCAAGACGAACTAAATGAAGCTCTTCTGGCTGCACAAGAAGCGAAAGCGGCTCCTGCTCCTGTTGAGCCTATCGTTGCTCCAGAAACCCAGATCGTCGCTGTAGATTATGAGAAGCCTATCGTGATCGAAGGCCAAACCAACGAATCGCTCTCAGTTTTGCCTATCGACCTTCTCTGCATCACTTCCGAGGGAAATTACATCAAGATCGCGTACCTTGACCATAAGAGCACCTCATACGCTACCAAGCTGCTGCGCACTACCATGAAGCAGATCGATACGCAGCTTCTTCCATATACCGACATCGTACGTTGTCACCGTGCATTCCTTGTCAATCTCAACCACGTGCGTCATGTCACTACATCGAGCGCTGGTCTCTCTCTCCTCCTCGACTCAGCCGACATCGTCATTCCTGTATCAAGGTCCCATCTCGGAAGCATTAAATCTGCTTTGAAGAAACAAAAGAATCGATGACTCCCTAAAACAGGGACTCATCGATTCTTTAGGGGACGTGGGGACAGGTCCCCCTTTTTGTCATCCTGAACGGAGTGAAGGATCTCGTCCAACCCAGCACTGTCATTCTGAGGGAAACGAAGTAACCGAACTTGTTCGCTCTCATAGCGAAGCGGAGAGAGAATCTCGTCCAATCAGGAAAAAGTAATATTGGACGAGATTCTTCACTACGCTTCGCTCCATTCAGAATGACAGAGCGGGGATAAAAAAATCACTGCTGAATAGTCTGGAAGACTACGTCATCAGGGATGATGAACTTATCGGGTTCAATCTCTACGTTTTCTTTCAGCTCTACGGCTTCCTGAACTACTTCTGAACCTGCCACCACCTGGACAACCTTTAATGGAAGGCCTTCCCAAACCCAGGTAGTAATCTGAACTGGTGCGCCATTGGCCTCCAGCATCATGTTGTAACCGATGCACTCCTTTCCTAATACGGTCTGCTTCTCATCCAGCTGAATAATCTGGAACTTATCAATAAGATCATCGGTGAGGTTCAGGTAGTTGATTGGCTTTGATGTCAAATCTTGCTTCATACCTGTGGTGGTGCCCATAATCCACACCAAGACCTGATCTCCCTTCGTCATCTGCATGATATTTGCGCCTCCTTGCTCGGTGATGGTGGATTCCTTCTGCCCATAATCATCAAAATACTGAGTAACGGTAACCTCCATCTCCATAATCTTGGCTGCAAACTTAACACTACCAGACTTGAGGCTGTACTTCTTCTCCTGAGCATTTGCGCCAACTGCTACAAGCATCATGAGCGCTGCGAAAATAATCTTCTTCATATTTCTAATTTTTTTAGGGTTTTACTTATTTTTGATGTGACAAAGATAGAGAATGTTTTGGAGGAAGCAAATTTTTTGCAACATATTCTTGATTTTGAGACTATCACGCTCATTTTTGTAGGTTTTATTGCAAAAAGTTTGGGCATTCCTATTAAAATAAGTAATATTGCAATGAAATATACAAACAGCCATGAGACACATTTTCAAACTTTTACTTTTCCTGATTTCCGGGATTACACTGATGGCTTGCCACTCCCACGAGAAGTGGATGGAGCCTTTTACCTTACAAGAGAGCCAGTCGATCATGACCGACCAGAGTTACGCTAATTTCTCCCTCTCTGGCCAGTTCATGCTGACCGATGGTGCCGAAGGACGCATTCTGTTCCACACCGATGGGGAGAGCGGCTATACCGTACTGCTGCATAATGGTGAGATAGACGGTACACGCAAGACCGGCAGCCTGGCATCGGTACGTAACCTGTACCGCTCACTGGCAGAGGATAACCAGTGGTTCAACCTGGACATTACCGTGAGGGGAAAGAATATAGCGGTAGCTGTGAACGGAACCGATGTGGTTTGTTACACGGAGCCTAAGCAGCCTTTCAGAACCGAAGAGCATGCCAAGCAGCTCCTGGGTGAAGGGAAGCTGATGTTCTGCGCCGACAAGGGTACCCTGCAGGTAAAGGAACTGCATATCAATGCCTTGGACGCAAATGAGGTGAACCCTAACGACACACTGCCTGCCATAGATGAGCAGAACGATGACATTATCAGACTGCAGCAGATGGATTTCCCTGTGATAGACTATCATGTGCACTTGAAAGGGGGCTTGACCAAAGAGCAGGCACATGCCATGAGCATGAATTACGGCATAAACTACGGTGTGGCGCCAAATGCCGGTGAAGGTGGTGTGGGACGCATGCTGGCTGATGATGAGGAAGTTATCTCCTATCTGGAAGAGGTAAAGCCGCTCCCATTCCTGTGCGGTGTGCAGGGCGAGGGCAGACGATGGACACAGACGTTCTCACCCGAGGCGTTGAACAAGTTCTCCTACCTGTTTACCGATGCCATGACCATTATAGACCACAAGCAGCGTAATTCCCGTCTGTACCACGAGGAAGAGGTGCATTTTGACGGGGTGACACCGGACCAGTATGTGGAGCGCATCGTGGAGCAGCTGGAGCTCATCCTGACCAATGAGCCTGCGGATTTCTACGCTAACCCATTCTTCTTGCCTAAGGTGCTGCAGGGCGACTATGAGTCCTACTGGACAGAATCACGCGTGAACCGTGTCCTGGACATCTTGCAGCAAAACAAGATGGCGCTGGAGATTAACCCAAGGTACATGATTCCAAGCATGCGCATCATCAAGATGGCGAAGGAAAGGGGCTTGAAGTTCATTTTTGGCACGAACAATAAGGATGCAGATTTTGGTAAGCTGGAATACTGCATGCAGGCCATCAAGGAGTGTGGAATCACGGCCGATGACATCTGGTTCCCATCCATGAGTATCCGGAAGGACCGAAAAACCGTAGTATATAATGATTTTGACCACATCATTATGCAGTATTAATTAGGTTGATTCATGGAAAATAATTAATTTTGCATGGTGAAAGGAACATTCTGTCATCCTGAACGGAGTGAAGGATCTCGTCCAATCCAGCCAAGTAATATTGGACGAGATTCTTTCTCCGCTTCGCTATGAGAGCGAACAAGTTCGGTTACTTCGTTTCGCTCAGAATGACAAGTGGGTGGGGGAATATGAATTAGAAACATTTAAAAAAGAAATAATGATTACAGGAATTATAGTTGGAATTCTGGCCGGTTTCTTAGCTGGCAAATTCATGGGAAAGGATAACCGTGGTTGTATCATGAACCTGCTCTTAGGTATCTTAGGTGGTGCCGTGGGCGGCTGGGTGTTTGGCCTTTTAGGCATTCACATTGAGCCAGGCATCCTGGGCGAGTTGATTACATCGGTAGCTGGTGCCGTAATCTGCCTGTGGATCTGGAACAAGGTTAGCTAAGCATGAAGATTGGCTTCAATAGAAATACATGGGCTCTCTTAACACTTTTAGTGTTAGGAGCGCTCTGTTTTTGGGTAGCAGCCAGCTGGAACGTATGGTTCTACAATCCACCTGAGCCTCCGTATGCTGGTACGGGCCCATCGCGTATTCTATTGACTTTCAATGATGATAACGAGCTGCACCGCAGCGTAACCTGGGTGGGTTCATCGGAGCTGGAGGCGGCTACCCTGGAACTGGTAGAGGAGCAGACAAAAGATACCGTGCGCCTGGATGCAGAGGCTGAGGTGTTCCACTCCAGGGCTGGTCAGCGTGCCTTCTACAGGGTGAGCCTGAAAGAGCTGGAATGGGACAAGAAATACCTGTATCGCGTGACTTGCGGCGACAGCATCTCCCCTTTCTATGCCTTCCAGACCCCAGAGGACAAGCGCCAAAAATATGCATTCATGTATGTGGGTGATATCCAGGATACCCTTCAAGGCACGGTAAACCAGACCCTTAAAGAGGCTTTCAAGCGCTCTCCGGAGATGGAGTTCATGCTCTGCACCGGAGACTTGGCTGAACGCCCTATGGACCAGTACTGGGACGAGGCTTTCCATTCCATGGACTCCATTGCGCAAGCTGTACCTGTGCTGAACGTGGCGGGAAACCACGATTATCTCAAGAACATCATCTATGAGCTGGAGCACCGTTTTGCGCTGACTTTCCCTTATTTCCTGAACAGCAAGAAAGAGGACAATCATGTGTATACGCTTACCTATCAGGATATGCAGTTATTTATCCTGGACAGTACGCGCGAGTTCTTCTACCTGCCTGCGCAGCGTGCGTGGCTGCAGGAGAAACTGCATGAGAGCCTGGCTAAATGGAAAATTGTGGTGCTGCATCATCCGCTCTACTCGGTCAAGGGTAAGTACCAGAACCTGATGCAGCGCATGGCGTTTGATGATATCATTCGGCAGTACGATGTAGATGTGGTGCTGCAAGGACATGAGCATGCGTATGCCCGTACCACAAATACGCTGAAAGATGGAACGCAGACTACCCCTATCTACCTGATAAGTCACTGTTCTCCAAAGAATTATCACATTGAGTTTGACGAGCGGTTCCAAAAATTTGGCTCTGGAAGCCAGTACTATCAGAAAATCAGCGTAGATGGCAACGAGCTTACCATTGAGGCTTTTGATGCCCAAACGCACGAGCTCTATGACAAACTGACCCTGGTGAAGAATCTGCAGGGTAGCAAGATTCTGGATCAAGGAAAGAACATAAAAGAAAGGGTGGAGCTTGGTTTTGAGCCTGTATCCAAGAAGGAGAAGAAATTTTCCAAGCGGATAGAAGCTTATCACCAGAAACATCCGGAACGATTCAACTGACATGAAGAAAAGTATATATTCATCGCCCCTGGCCTTTTTATGGAACCTGTGCCTGGCTTATGTGTGCTATGCCGCATGCCGAGGCATCTATCTGGTAGAGAACTGGTCGGCTTTCAGCGAGGGCTTATCTGCTCTGTCCCTGACCAACCTGTTCTGGGGATCATTTAAATTTGACTCATCGGCTATTTTCTATACCAATGCCCTCTATCTGCTGCTCATGCTCCTGCCTCTGCACTGGAAAGAGCGCACGGGATGGCAGAAGACAGCCAAGTGGATATTCTTGATAGTGAACAGTTTAGCTATCATTGTAAATTTGGCGGATGCGGTGTATTTCAAATATACGGGCCGCAGAACCACCTCATCGGTCTTCCAGGAGTTCAGTCATGAGAATAACCTGGGGCAGGTGTTTGGGGCTGAGATAGTGCAGCACTGGTACTTGTTTGTAGCCGGACTGGTCATGATCATTGCGCTGTATATGATGTATGTAGAGCCAAAAGGCAAGCTGAACCTGCGTGGCAAGGCACAGCTCATCGGCTACTATTTAGTGCAGCTCCTGGCGTTAGGCATAGCCGTGCCGGTGACCGTGGGTGCCATGCGTGGTGGTTTCACCAAGGCGGTGCGTCCTATCACCATCAGTAATGCCAACCAGTACGTGAACCGTCCTACCGAGGCGGCACTGGTGCTGAATACGCCATTCTCCATGATCCGTACCGTGAATAAATCGGTGTTCAAGGACCCTAAGTTCTACGACCGTGCAGAACTGGATGGCATATACAGTCCGGTACATACGCCATCAGACTCCATAGTTTCCCGAAAGAAGAACGTGGTGGTGCTGATTGTGGAGAGTTTTGGAAAGGAGTACGTGGGTGCCCTGAATAACGGCGAAGGCTATACCCCGTTTGTGGATTCGCTGATGCAGCACTCGCTGACCTATGAATATACGTTCAGTAATGGCCGCAAGAGCATCGATGGCATGCCAAGCGTATTGAGTGGCATCCCTCGCTTCAACGAGCCTTTCTTCCTGACACCGGCATCGCTGAACGATGTGAGCGGCATAGCGGGAGAGCTGAAGAAGAGCGGCTATCAGACGGCGTTCTTCCACGGCGCAGAGAATGGGTCTATGGGTTTTGAGGCATTTGCCAGGGCCACGGGATACCAGCAGTACTACGGTCGCACGGAGTACAAGGAGGACAAGCGTTTTGATGGCGACAAGGACTACGATGGTACCTGGGCTATCTGGGACGAGGAGTTCCTGCAGTTCTATGCCCTGAAGATGAGCGAATTACAAGAGCCTTTCTGCACCACCGTGTTCACGGCAAGCTCACATCACCCTTATGTGGTGCCTGCCAAGTATAAGGACATCTACAAGGATGAGCCTGGTGATGACAACATTATGCACAAGTGTGTGCGCTATGCCGATTTCTCCCTGAAGCGCTTCTTTGAGACGGCCAAGAAGCAAGACTGGTACAAAAATACGCTCTTTGTGCTTACTGCCGATCATACCAACCTGACTTCAAAGAAAGAGTACCAGACGGATTTAGGTGTGTGGAGTGTGCCTATCCTGTTCTTCGACCCATCGGGTGAGATGGAAACCGGCATGCGCGAGGGCATTGCACAGCAGACAGACATCATGCCTACCGTGCTGAACTATCTGGGACACCCTACTCCGTATGTGGCGTGGGGAAAAGACCTGCTGCACACACCGGACAGCGAGACCTGGGCAGTGAATCAGGAGAATGGTGTATATCAGTATGTTACCGGCGACTATATCCTACAGATGATGGAAGATGGCAAGGTAAAGGGCCTGTATAACTACAAGACCGACTGGTTCATGAAGGAGAACCTGGAGGGTAAACTGCCGGAAGTAGAGGAGCCTATGGCTAAGGTGCTGAAAGCCATTATCCAGAGCTACATGATACGAATGACGGAGGATCAACTGATTGTAAAGTAAAACCAATAAATAGAAACAATATGGCAAATTTCATTGAACGTACCCTGGAACAGGGCGAGGAAGTGGTATTCCAAGGTCGCTTACACTGGACCTACAACTGGAAATGGACCTTCTGTGGTATAATCATGACCATTTTAGGCGTGCTGGGCATGCTTTCAAACGCTATCTTTACCTACAACCAAGAGAGTGGCGACGGCGGTGGAGTCTATATCCTCTGCATCTTAGCTATTATAATAGGTATAGCCATGATAGGCTGGGGCTATTTCATTCGTAGCAAGACAGAGTTTGCCATCACCGGCTCACGCTTTATCCAGAAAGATGGCATCTTTAACATCAAGATGACGGAGATTCCGCTGTTCAAGGTGGAGACCGTGAATTTCTACCAGACCCTTTTCCAGCGCATGTTAGGCACCGGAACCATAGAGTTAGTGGGAAGTGGTGGTACAAGCCATCAGGTGCATTACGTATAGGAACCTTTCAAGGTGCGTAACCTGCTGACTACCCTGATGAAGGAAAACAAAGGAAAAGAATAAGAAAAAGGCTCTGCAATTTGCAGAGCCTTAATTCATTATAGGTATTCGTCGTTTGCGTAGATATTACCAAAAGTAGAGAGACGATACTCCAGGATTTCCTCTGGCTTGAAGAAACGAGCCAACTCAGCCTTGGCAGTCTCAGGACCATCGCTGGCATGTACAATATTCTCCTGGAAGCTCATGCTATAGGAACCGCGAATGGTACCAGGAGCTGCTGCTCTACCGTTTGTAGGACCAGCTAAGGTGCGCACTACATTGATAGCATCTACACCCTCTAGGGCAATAGCTACTACTGGGCATACCATCATGGCATCCTTCACACGCTGGAAGAAAGGTTTCTCACTCAGGTGTGAATAATGCTCGGACAGAATCTCATCGGTAAGCTGCATCATTTTCAGACCAGCAATACGCAGACCTTTCTTCTCAAAAATACTGATAATCTCACCTATCAAACCACGCTGAACGGTACATGGTTTCAACAATACAAGTGTTTTTTCTAATGCCATAGTATAAATAGTTTATTGGGTTAATAATGGTTTTCAAATATACAACAATAAAGGCAATAATACATGAAGACCTTCCAAAAATAAACAATTTTTAATAAATTCTTCCATTGTCATCCTGAACGGAGTGAAGGATCTCGTCCAATATTACTTTACTGGATTGGACGAGATTCTTCGCTGACGCTCAGAATGACAAAGGGGGGGGAAGGGGTGCATCGCCATTATTGTCATCCTGAACGGAGGGAAGGATCCCGTCCAATATTACTTTACTGGATTGGACGAGATTCTCTCTCCGCTTCGCTATGAGAGCGAACAAGTTCGGTTACTTCGTTTCACTCAGAATGACAAGGGGGGGCGTGTGAGAGGGAATGACAACTACCTTTTTACGCATTTCAATGGGAGAATTACATTTTTTTTAGTATATTTGCAGAAAATACCTTATACTATGAAAAGACTGCTTGCACAATTGTTTTTCATCCTTTTGGGATTACCTGTACTGGCACAGGGGCTGGAAGCCAACAAGAGTTATCTGATTCTGGCTTCGGCATCGAAAAATGCGATTACCATTCAGAACAATTCTATTGGGCTGACTACTCCCGATGAGAGTTCCGACGCGCAGGTCATCAAGCTGGATAGGCTCTCTGGTTCCTGGCGCGTAAAGATGCGCAACTACAAGAACCTGGCGTATCGGATAGAGAACGATATGCTGAAAGTAGCCGAGCTCAACGGTTCCGATGAAGCGCAGCTATTCAAGATTGAAAAGGCTGCCGATGGTGTGGCTTATCTGCTCATTCCAGCCAACAAGCCTGGGGTGGCGCTACATGTCAAGGATAAGAACACGCTGAATTTCATAGATGTAAAGCAGGCCAGAGACAGCGAGTCTTGCTGGTTCTTGTTCAAGACCAAGCAGAATATAGCCGACTCCAGGGCTGTGATTAAGGAGAATGCGCCTTATTGGGAGGACGAGAAGATCTTTGGGGAGAACAAGCTCAAGGGCCATGCTACCTACATGCCTTATGCCTCAGAGGATGACATGCTGAAAGACAAGGCTTTCTACGACAAGCCGTGGAACTATCCTACCAACAGTAAGTATCTGTCGCTGAACGGAACGTGGAAATTCAATCTGGTAAGTCACCCTGACCAGCGCCCTACTACCTTCTTTGAGGAGGGCTTTAACGTGAGCGGCTGGGATGACATTCCTGTGCCATCGAACTGGGAAATGCAGGGATACGACAAGCCTATCTACGCTAATGTGGAGTATCCACACGATAACTGTCCTCCGTATATCCAGGCCCGTCCGGGATTCAACGACGGTGGAAAGAACTATGGCATCAACCCTGTGGGAAGCTACGTGCGTACCTTCAACTTACCAGTTGGATGGCAAAACGGCAGGACACTGATTCATTTTGATGGTATCTATTCTGCTGCGTTAGTCTGGCTGAATGGCAAGTATGTGGGCTATACGCAGGGGGCTAACAATGTGGCGGAGTTTGACTTTACCCCTTACCTGAAAGCGGGTGAGAACAAGCTGGCTGTGCAGGTATTCCGCTGGTGCGATGGCTCATACATTGAATGCCAGGACATGTTCCGCATGAGTGGCATCTTCCGCGATGTCTATCTCTATAACACGCCTAAGGTGGCGGTGAGAGATCATGTGCTGACCTCTACCCTGACCCAGAACTACACCCACGCAGACCTGAACGTGCTGCTGGATATAGCAAACCCTGACAAGGCTACTACCACCAAGAAATTTGAGGTGAAGGTGATGGACCCACTGGGCAAGCTGGTGCAGAGCAAGAAGGCCGAGGTGGCATTCAAGGGGGAAACCAGCAAACAGCAGAATGTACCATTCAGCCTGAACCAGATTGAGACCTGGAATGCGGAATCGCCTACCTTATATACTATACATGTGGTGCAGTTTGACCAGAATGGGAAGGAAGAGATGGCTTTCTCTACCAAATATGGATTCCGTGATATTGAGATCATCAACTCACTGGTGTATATCAATGGCAAGAAAGTGCTCTTCAAGGGAACCAACCGTCATGACACAGACCCTGTGTTAGGTCGCGCCATTACCCGTGACATCATGCTGAAGGATGTGCTGATGATGAAACAGAACAACATCAACACCCTGAGAACATCGCACTACCCTAACCACGAGGCCATGTATGCCATGATGGACTACTATGGACTCTATACCGTATGTGAGGCCGACTTGGAAGACCACCCTAACCAGGGTATTTCCGACAAGGAGAGCTGGATTCCTGCTTTCACCGACCGTATAGAACGTATGGTGACCAGAGACAGGAACCATGCTGCCGTGGTATTCTGGAGCTTGGGTAACGAGGCCGGAAACGGAGAGAATTTCAAGAACTGCTATACCGTGGCGAAACTGTTGGATGCCACCCGCCCTGTGCACTATGAAGGAACCCGTGACAACAAACCATACGGCGGCAGTCGCTTCTCCGACTTCTACTCCAAGATGTACCCAAGCATTGCCTGGATGAAGGAGAACACCAGCAACCTGGACAAGCCTATGTTCATCTGCGAATATGCCCATGCAATGGGTAACGCCATTGGTAACCTGAAGGAATACTGGGACATCATAGAAAGCAGTAATTCATGCATCGGCGGTTGTATATGGGACTGGGTAGATCAGGCCATCTATGACCCACAGGAAATGAAGCAAGGCATTTACCGCATCCATACCGGTTACGATTATCCGGGTCCTCATCAAGGCAACTTCTGCTCAAACGGTATCTTGCCTCCTACCCGTGAGGAAAGCCCTAAGCTGAAAGAGGTAAAGGGAGCTTATGCCTACATTAAGTTCACCGATGGAGCCTATGACCTGTCCACTAATACCTATAACTTCATTGCAGAAAACGGCTATGCCTTTGATAATCTGAAGGATTATGCACTCAAGGCCGATATCCTGGTAGATGGATTGGTACGCGAGACACTGAACCAGCAGCTGCCAGATGTAGAAGCCGGCGATATGAAACCTGTTACCCTGACTATGCCAGACTATCTGCCTAAACTGATTCAGGAAGGCAAGGAACTGCTCATCACCCTCCGTGCTGTGCAGCAGAAGAACACCACCTGGGCATCGGCAGGTCATGAGGTAGCCTTGAAGCAGTATCCTATCACGGACCGCCTCCCATTAAAGGCCATCAAGGGCTCTGGTCCTAAGTTTACCGTCACATCGGGCAATGGCCTGCAGACCATCAGCAACAAGAACATGACGGCTACCTTCAACCAGGAGAACGGCCAGCTGACTGGTCTTACCCTGAATGGCATAAACGTATTGGCCGAAGGTCCAAACTTTATCTTCGACAATTTCCGCTGGATTGAGAACGACCGTAACCAAAAGCCTGGCAATGGCATGGAGCCAAAAGTGAGCTACGCACAGACCCAGTCTAAGGGTAATGTAGTGGTAACCACCAACCAGACCGGTAGCCTCTGTGACATGCAGCTTACCTATACCCTGAACCCACAAGGCATTCTGGATGTAGAAGCCACATTCACCCCACACACCCAGGATCTGCGCAGAACCGGTGTGAGCCTGAGCCTGAACCCAGCCTTTGATATCATTCAGTACTATGCTGTAGGTCCATGGGAAAACTATGCCGACCGTATGGACGGACTGGCAGCACAGTGGTTCACCTCTACCATTGAAGGACTGAGCGGTGAATATGTAAAGCCACAGAGTATGGGTGGACATGAGAGTCTGCGTGACATGAGACTGCAGCGAAAAGATGGTGCAATCATACGCATAGAGACCGAAGGCCATGTAAACTTCTCTGCTCAAAAGCATACAGACGAACAATTATGGGAAGCACAGCACATGTGGGAGCTTACCCCACTGCCTTACACCCTGCTCCATTTTGATGCAGCTACCCGTGGTGTAGGTAATGCATCGTGCGGTGCCGACGTGGATACCCTGCCTGCTTATCAGGTACCAAATGCCACTCAGGCATTCAAACTCAGATTCAGCACCATAAACAACTAATTAAAAGATTTAGGCTGAAAAATAGTTTAAATTATAAGTTTTACTACAAAAAAGAGGAGATTTTGTAAAGAAATCCCCTCTTTTTTGCCATTTATGCATATTTTTGTGTAAACGCACACAATTTTTTTAAAGAAAAGTTTGCTGGTAATAAAAAATGATGTATTTTTGCATCAGTAATAGTTTATTTAGGTTTTAGGTGTTTTAATAGGTTAAAATTTAGGTATAGGTAAAGAGAGTTCAATAGGTTAATGAAAGGTAAAAAAAAGATTGTTTTTTAGGAAGAACATTAAGAAATTGAACTCAAAGCTTCAGCGTTACCGGGAGGTAGTGCTGAAGTTTTTTTTAGAGAAAGTTGCGGAAAAGTTTGTCCCAATTAAAGAATTATTGTATTTTTGCAAACGTAATAGGTTTTCCTTATTATACAACGTAAGGAACTAAGAGGGAACACAGTGAGAATCTGTGACTGTACCCGCAGCTGTATGTCCTAGTAATAGGCGCACATTCAAAAGCCACTGAATTCATTCGGGAAGGCGTGCACCTGGGATAAGCCAGAAGACCTGCCATTACATTAAGTAGAATTTCTGCGGGAAGATGGAAATTTGAAGACTATAGTTTTTAACTATTTTATTTTAGTAAAGAAAATTCTGTAAGGGATAAGTATATCTCTGCGGATGATGTAATGATACGTATGATTTTTATAACATACCATTATAATACCATAATTGATTAAGAGAAAAAAGAGCCGTCGTGATGACGGCTCTTTTTTTCTTATCTTACTTTACAGTAAACTGGAAAATGGTATGCGACTTATACGTCTCACCTGGACGAAGCACTACGCTTGGCCACTCTGGCTTGTTTGGACTGTCTGGATAGTGCTGGGTCTCAAGGCAGACTGCTGCACGCTTAGGATAAGCAATGCCTTTCTTACCTACTACGGTTCCATCCAGGAAGTTACCAGTATAAACCTGGATACCTGGTTCATCGGTGAATACGCTCAACTGAATGCCGGTCTTAGGGCTTTCTACTACTGCGCAAGGTACGGTAATGTCGCCATTGGTATTCAATACCCAGTTGTGATCATAGCCATTACCACCCTTCGTCTGTGAGTCATCGGCATCAATGTCCTGACCAATGAGCTTAGCGGTACGGAAATCCATTGGAGTGCCTTCGACTGGGAGAATCTCACCTGTAGTCATGAAGGTAGTATCTGATGGAGTGAAGGTATCGGCATTGATGGTCATCAGCAAATCTTCAATAGAATGCTCAGGATCACCGTTCAGGTTGAAATAGCAGTGGTTAGTCATGTTGATAACAGATGGCTTATCACAAGTAGCCTCATAAGTGATGTCAATCTTGTTGTCGTCGGTTAAGGTATAGGTAACATAAGCCTTCATGTTACCAGGGAAATTATTGTCGCCATCAGGAGAATCCATGAGGAGCTTTACGCTGTTAGCAGTCTGCTCTACAATGTCATACACCTGATACTGCCAACCGGTAGGACCACCGTGCAAGCAATGACCAAAATTATTCTGAGGCAACTGAATGGTATCACCATCCAATACAAAACGACCCTGGTTGATACGGTTGGCATAACGACCAATAGCGGCACCAAAATCGCTTGAGTTAACCTCAGGGAAATACGCATTAATACTGTCGAAGCCCAGGCACAGATCCTGGTCCACACCATTCTTATCAGCCATTACGATAGAAACCAGTCGGCCACCAAAGTTGGTGATGCAAACCTCCATGCCACCAGCGTTTGTCAATGTAACCAGCTGAGTAGCTTTACCATTATACTCTCCCACGAACTTTTCTGGATCCAATCCAGAACGAGTCAAAACTGCTTCTTTTGCAGCCTCGCCACAAGAAGCGAGGAATAAACAAGAAACACTAGCCAAAAATAAATTTTTAATATTCATAGTTTTATGGATTAATTATTCAATTGGACGTGCCTGAACACCTTCAAAGGTCATCTTTACCGGTTTGATGAATCCCTGCTCATCGAATTCCATCTTATCGATACATACCTGACGTTCACTTGCACCTACTCTATCCAGCGGACGACGATGATATACAATGTAGTACTCATCCTTACCCGGTACCTGAATCACTGAATGGTGACCAGCACCTACAGCCACATTCTTATCCTGCTGCAAGATTTTCCCGATGCGCTTGAATGGACCAAACGGACTATCAGCGATGGCATAAGCCACAGAGTAGTTAGGACCACCCCATCCACCTTCACTCCACATGAAGTAGTACTTGCCATTTCTCTTCAGCATGAATGGACCCTCTACGTAATTCTCAGGGGTGATCTCCTTATACATGGAACCATCGGGGAATGGTACCAAGCTCAACAAATCAGGGCTGAGTTTCACCATGTTACAGTGCTGCCATCCACCATAATACATATAATAGGAACCATCGTCATCGCGGAAGACAAACTGGTCGATAGGCTGCGCTCCATTCACGATATTTGGAATCAATGGCTTACCCAGTGCGTCCTTATAAGGACCTTCAGGCTTATCGGCTACAGCAACACCAATGCCACCCACTTCACCATCGTGCACATCATTACCGCCAAAGAACAGGTAATACTTGCCATTTGCCTGAATGACAGCAGGTGCCCAGCAAGCAAAGTCCAGCCATTTCACATCACGCTTATGCAACACCTCTGGGTGCTTAGTCCAATGCACCAAGTCTGGTGATGAGAAGGCATCGAGGTGGGTCTGGAGGTTATAATCCGGATTTCCCGCAATGGTCTTACGGTCCACATCAGCAGCATATTTCTCGGCATCGGCTCCCCAAAGCAGAGACAAGGTTGGGAAAATCCAATACTGATTTCCATACACGGTACCCTCTGGGTCTGCGTACCATCCTGGGAAGACTGGGTTACCACTGGTCTCCAGGCTATGGGTAAGAGCTGAATTGATGGCATGTACACGGGTTTCATCCAACTTGATGACCTTACGGTCGTAGGTCATCAGACCATTCACTTCCTGCTCTACATCGGTAGTCTGTGTATAGACACCAGCAGAGAATCCCTTGGCAATCAGGTCTTTCAGTTCCTGCGCATATTTCACGTACTCATCGGTAACCGCTTTCTGCTCATCAAAGGATACATAACCCCAGTTCTTCTGGGTATCCCACAGATGGTCTTTTACTGGCATGCCAATGCCACCGTACTCGCCCAGGACTGTAGGGCGCTGTGCATCATACAGATACATCTCTGGATGTGGGTAGTTATGCAAATCCAGCATATCGCCACAGGTATAGAAGTTGCCGCCACTGGCAGGGTTTACCAATCTAGTAGGGTCTTTCTTCTTGGTCCACTCTGCAATCTCCTTGGTCTTGAACTGTCCCCAAGCCTCATTGAAAGGCACCCAGGTTCCGATGCAAGGATAAGAATAGAGGGCATCCATAATCTCTCCCCATTCTTTGCGGTAGTTCGCTTCGGATTCCTCAGAGCGAGTGAACTCAGTGCCATCGAAATACTTGTGGTTCTGCCATTCTGGGTTCTTGTCGCCACTTGGCATATCCTGCCATACAATAAGGCCCAGGCGGTCGCAGTGGGTGTACCAACGCGCTGGCTCTACCTTTACATGCTTACGAACCATATTGAAGCCAAAGTCCTTAGTCTTCACCAAATCATACTTCAATGCTTCATCGGTAGGTGCAGTATATAAACCATCGGGCCACCAGCCCTGATCCAATGGACCAAACTGGAAGATAGCCTTATTATTCAGCTGCAGGCGCATGATGCCCTTTTCATCGCGACCAATGGAATATTTACGCATGGCAGCGTAACTCTGCACTTGATCAATGGTAAATTTACCCTGATTCAGCAACTGCACCTTCAGGTCGTACAAGAATGGACTGTCTGGAGACCAGAGCTTAAAGTCCTCGGGCATGGTAATCTCTACAGCCTGTGCATTAATGCTCTTACCTGTAGCCACCAACTGTGATCCATCGTACACCTGAACCACCACCATATCAGCTAGTTGAGCATTGGCCACAACTGGCTCCACCACCAGCTTTCTGGCATCGATATCTGGTGTAATACGCAAATTCTCAATGTGTTTTGGAGTAACAGGCTCCAGCCATACCGTCTGCCAGATTCCACTCACAGGAGTGTACCAAATACCCTGTGGATGTGAATCCTGCTTTCCTCTAGGCTGGTAACCATTATCTGTACCATCCCACACACGGACCACTAATTTGTTGTTCCCCTTCTGGACCACTGGCGTGATGTCAAAAGAGAATGGGGTATAGCCACCGGTATGTGTTCCCACTTTCACATCGTTCACAAAAACCTCGGCTTTCCAATCCACGGCACCAAAATGCAACAGGATATTCTTGCCGTTCCACGATGGATTTACGGTAAAGGTACGCTGATAAATCAAATCGTTATTAGGGCCCAGACGCTTACCCACGCCAGAGAGTGAGGACTCAATAGCGAAAGGGACAAGAATCTCACCGTCGAATTTTGATGGAACGGGATTTCCCTTATGAACAATGGCATACTTCCAGAGTCCGTTCAGGTTCATCCAGTCTTTACGTTCCATGATAGGCCTTGGATATTCAGGCAGAACATGAGAAGGGTCTAGTTTCTCTGCCCAATCCGTCTTGATTTTGTCGCCAACAGGCTTCCATTGTGCTTGTGCTTGAATACCAGTCATACAAAGTATGAAGGTCAATAAAAAAAGTTTTTTCATAGGTTTTAAATTAGCCCTCCAAAGGTATAGCTTTTTTTTAACCTACAAAAATTATTTACCATATTTTCTGAAATGAGGAATAGCTACATCGTAAATACGCTCAAAATAGGGTTCCCAAACGGGTTCATCGGCCAATCCGGTGCGTAATCCATAGAAACAGGTGCCATTACGACGGTGTTTCTGCATCTGATCCAACAGGTCTTGCTCTACCAGTTTCATCTTGAAATCGGTAATCCAAAGGACATCGGAACTCATATAGGCTGGGACATCGTGTAATAAGTGGCAGACTTCGGTCACCATCTTACTAGCATCGGTGTCTCCGGTGCTGGTCTTCTGAAAGATAGCATGTAACCGTCCGCGTTCTTTCCGCAGCTCTATAGGGTGAATAGACACCGAAAAGGCTATCAGGTATAGATCCCTGTCCTGCGTATCGGCCAAGTGCAGCAGCTTGACCAGCATGGAATGGCCAATGAGTTCCGGTTGTCCATACATACTGCCAGAGGTATCCAGACAGACAATCATAGGGCCACGCTGCTTGGCAGCTTTCATCTGAAGCTGATGCACCGGTTTAAGCAAATGGCTCTGGTGCTGAAAATTCTGCAGACTCTTGGTCACGTATTTATAAAAGAACAAATCCTCCAGGGATTCATCGGCACTCTCTGCCATTTCCAGAGGGAGCATGGCATTCAGGTCATCGCCTATGGTAATGCCTTGAATATCAGCCTTAGTAGCATGCTGCAACTGCTGGGAATTACCCGATGCAACCGACATGCGCTGCCTGCTGTTCTCATCGGCTACGCGTCCCATTTTCTGGGCTATCTCTACCAGAATGGGGTATTTACGCTGAATCTGCACCACCTGCCGCATACGTTCAAAATCAACGGTGTTCCAAAAGCCATTCATGGTGGACCATACTTGAGCAAACTCATCGTGGTCTATACTTACTACTTCCAAATAAGGCGGAATCTCCTTCAAATACCGTTGGAGCTTGGACTCTAATTTGATAACAGACTCACGTTCTGCTGTTTCAAGAATCTGTTCTACCTTAAGGCTGATGAGTTCCCTCCAATCCTCCATGAATTTTTCCCAGACCTCATTATTCAGATTCTCAGGATTCTCATGAAATTTATGTGCATAGAAGCCTGCGACGAAACCATATGCTTCGTATTCATCCCTCAAGGATTCTAAGAGGCTTGGCCAATCTTTCACCCTCTTTTCAAGTGTCCAATCACGCACCAATTCCCAACGCCGGAGCTCTACCTGTCTCCTGTTCTGCTCAAATGCGCGCTTCTGAGCCATCTCCACATCTAGAGCAGCCCATACACCTTGCGCTATGATTTCAGAAAGGGTCATTCTTCGGTGAATCTAATTTTCTCAATATCCACACGCAAATGCGCGGTTTTCTTACGAAGGGCTTGGCTTTCAATTTCCAGGTGTTTCTTATCCATATCACTTAAAAGTAGATTATCCTTCAGTGAAAAAGTAAAGACGGAAAGATCCTGAATAAACTGCTCCACCTCTTTCTCATAATCATGGAAAGCCGGTCGCTTAATAGATTTAGGATCCATGCTTGGAATAGGCTCATTAAAGGCCACCTCCTCCATAGGATAAGGCACACCATTGATGTACAGATTCTTATTTATACGATAAAGAGATACTTTATCCAAAACTTCTATATCACTCAGGTCCTGACCGTTATACACACGTATAATGGTTCGTTTGGATTGCTGTGGATCTTTATAGATAATACCTTGAAGAGGAGTGTCTTGCCTGCGATATTCCCGCATGTTATGGAAATCGACCAAGAAGATAAACGTATTCCCCACCCCATGATTCAAGAGGTGATAATAGCAACTATCATATCTTACGATGCCATCATTGCGATGGTCATTGGTACGTGCAGCATGCTCCAGACAGTAGCGTACACTGACAAGCTTGAGGTCCTCGACAATAGCCTCCCGTAATTTCTCCTGACGGGTGATGAACTGCGCAAAGAGGCTCTTCATGACAAGCTCACGAATCTTGTCCTGCTCCACAGGATCACTCCAGAGGCAATGCCAACATGGGTACAAATCTACAACTTCTACCTTATCCCTTCCATGAATAAAGGCCGAAGTCTTGAGCAAATGCAGAATCTTCTTCCAACGGCGGTCGCTTACATACACATCATGATTGAGATTGGTCTCTGGAACCTCTATCGCATGTAAGCCTTTACGGATTAAAGTCAGGATCTGAAGGACTTCGGGTGCGCATCCCACCTTATCTATTTCCTGTTGCCACTCCTCGTACTCCTTATTTGTAATAGGTGAAGAGACATGCACCAACGCCGCTTGCTGATTCCGGGAATCCAGTAACATTTCATAGAACGTCTGCTCATCCTGGATACAAGTAGATACTATTCGAACCAGGAAACGGTCCCAGAGAGCCTCCAAGCCCTCGCCCTCGGTAGGCAACTCATTACTGGCACCGATAAGCAACTTCAACGGCAAGTGAAGCTCCCTGTCACCATTACGGAACAGTTTCTCGTTCATTACCGTCAGAAGGGAGTTCTGGATAGCAGGGCCCGCTTTCCAAATCTCATCCAAGAAAACTACATCAGAATCAGGAAGATAGCCCCTTACATTTCGTTCATATCTATCCTGTTCTTTCAAGAGAGAGATACTCACGGGGCCAAAAATCTCATCGGGAGTGGAGAATCTGGACATCAGGTACTCAAAACCCTTTGCATCCTGAAAAGCACATTTCAGTCGGCGTGCAATCATACTCTTGGCGACACCCGGAGGGCCAAGCAAAAGCACATTCTCACCCGCTATAGCAGTCAAAAGAGACAGGCTAAGCTCTGTCTCTTTCTCGTATACACCCTTGTTCAGCTCCTGAAGAAGCTGGGCAAAACGTTCTCTAATGATCATTATTCAGTCTTGAACAAATCTTTAATACCACCAATGCTACCCAACAGGTTAGTTGCCTCGTATGGTAAGTAAACAGTCTTGGTCTTGTCGCCATCTGCCAAATCCTGCATCATGGCAATGTATTTCTGTGCCAACAGGTAATTTGCAGGGTTAGTGGACTGACCTACAGCCTGTGTAATCTTTTCTATGGCAATAGCTTCAGCTTCGGCCTTACGGATGCGAGCCTGAGCCTCACCCTCGGCATTCAGGATAGCCATCTGCTTAGCAGCCTCGGCCTGGTTGATGGTGGCCGTCTTCTCACCTTCTGATTTCAGGATGGCTGCTGCTTTCTGACCTTCACTGGTCAAGATGGTGGCACGCTTATTACGCTCAGCCTGCATCTGCTTTTCCATAGCCTGAAGTACACTTGCAGGAGGAGTAATATCCTGTAACTCAACACGGTTGACCTTTACACCCCACTTATCGGTAGCTTCATCAAGCACAGCACGAAGCTTGGTGTTGATGGTATCACGAGAGGTCAAGGTCTGATCCAGCTCCAGCTCACCAATGATATTACGCAAGGTGGTCTGTGTAAGCTTCTCGATAGCATTAGGCAGATTGCTAATCTCATAAACCGACTTGAATGGATCTACAATCTGGAAATAGAGCAGCGCGTTAATCTCTGTCTGCACATTATCTTTTGTAATCACATTCTGCTTGTCGAAATCATACACCTGCTCACGAAGGTCGATGGTAGTAGAATAAACGTATCTACCACGCTGCAG
>JAUNHZ010000188.1 GCA_030523705.1 Bacteroidales bacterium | reverse complement strand
GGACTCTTCGGCTTCAAAGAGTCCTTTTGAAGTTTACTTGCGGATTTGAGGTTTTACAAAGATAGTAAATTAATTAAAAAATACCTATATTTGCAACATAAATAGTGAAAGTCCATGAAACTATATAAAAAAGAAGTCATTCTGCGCAAAATGCGGATGCTGCAGCGTAACGGTACCCATCTGCAGGAGATGGATATCAATGAGCAAGAGGAGCACGTGTGTCTGAACTGTGGAACCCGTTTTGTGGGCAGGTTCTGTCTTAACTGTGGTCAGAAGGGAAACATAGAGCGTTTGACTTTCCGTGAAGCGTTCGACAATCTGCTTGGCATTTTTACGAACTTTGAGCATGGATTCCTGCATACCTGCCTGGATTTATGCTATCGTCCGGGTCACATGATCAAGGACTATATCCAGGGACATCGTGTGGAATATGTCAAGCCAGTGCAGTTGCTGTTCCTGCTGGGTACCATCTATATTTTCTTGCATTTCGTCATTTTCCAAGAGTGGTCCAACCCATCGGATCCTGGAACCATAGACATCATTGAAGATGATAATTCGCTACAGCCTATCCTGACACCTTTAATGAACTATCTGGATAATCCGACCATGCTGACGCTGCTGCTGGTTGTATTCCTGATTGGCCCTAATCATTTTTTCTTTAGGAAAGCACCGTTTGGAAAGGACATGAACTATGCAGAGCATTTCTATTCACTGGTGTACATCAGTTGCCAGATCTTCATCCTGGCTATTCTCTGCTTGCTCATAAATTCTCTCTTTGGCTTTATTGACATTTCTCTGTATAAATGTGCTACCTTGTTGGTACTCTGGGATTTATATCAGCTCATGGGTTTTCCGTTCTGGAAGACAGTTAAGCAGAGTGTTAAATCTATTTTTACAGGGTTTGTGATGTTTGTTACCACTTTTCTTCTGTTCGCCGGAGTATCAGTAGGTATATATTACGCCTTATTTGGTGCTCCCCAGTTCAAGAAACATGAACGTACTGAGGATTCCACGATGGTCAGTAGGCCAGATTCCCTTAGGAGTGATAGTGTAAGCCTGACCCATTCCGGGAACACGCTGCGCCCGTTTAACATCCCCTAAAGGACCAAACACGCGACAAGAATTCACCTGAAGGGTAGATGGGGTGAAGAACATGAGGTCGATGCGTTCACGCTCGTCGCTCTCTGGTGCCCAACTCAATTCCTTCATGGGTGCGATAGGATTATCACAGGGGTAGGTGATGCCTGGGTATTTCACTGGATCTGGGTAAATGGTGCGGAAACAGTCCGCAAATCCTGCCTGATGCAAGCGCGTGGTCTGTGGCCATGGCACGATAACTCCGTGATGGTCAAACAGTTCCTTCGTCTCCTCGGTCCAATCCTGCCAGGAAGGTTCATTGAAATCACCTCCTAAAACTACAGCTCTTCCTTTTTTCATATCCTTTTTGGCTTCCTGGATAAAGGCCATGATGGCTTCATCACGCTGCGACAAATCGTTCCGGCGCAGAATCTCTGGGACATCCGTAAGCGGTGCATCCATCTTTTTCCAGGTACTGCCATCGTAGGCGCGTACTTCGTAATAGGTATCATTCAGATAATCCAGGTGGGTGCAATAGACAGCTACTTCGCGCATTTTCCCTTGTGCATCAGGCACTTGGGCGAGTAAACGGTAGACGCTACCATGGTCGTCTTTCAACGGGAAGACGGTATTATGTTCCAAGATAGGGTAGTGACTAATCATACCGCTATCATCGGAACGGAAGCTATAGTAGGTCAGTCCACGAGCTTTCAAATCATTACATAATCTGGCCAGGAAATTATCGCGGTAATTCCGCACTTCGGCAAATGTCACGAAATCCGGTTTCAAGCGCACCAGTTCCTCGATGACAGCTTGATAACCATCTTTTATCATGGTGCCTTCTTGCCAAATGTTCCAGTTTAAGACACAGAAATCGAACTTATCCACTTCGATTTCACGGATGACCAGACGGGAAAGGCTTGGGAATGTAGGCACAATCTTGAAGGATTTAATGCGGCGACCATCCAGGTTTACGGTAAAGTTTCCACGGTCATCGGACTTTCCCGCAAGGGTAAAGGTGGAATCATCTTCGCTGATATAGAGATTAGCGTATTGAAGGTAATCCTTTGATGCATCGCAAATTACGCGGACCTGACTGATAGCCTGAGGGGTATCATACCTTACCTTAAAGTATTCAGAAGCGTCGGTTCCCCATCCGTTCTGGAAGAAAGTGGTGTAATCGCCATCCAAGGCAAACTCGGGGTCATAACCTGCTACGTTATAAATGTTGGTCTCCACATGCGTACCTGCCGGAAGGACGGGCTTTTGATAGAGGGCCGTATTGAACCACGCATCGGTTTCCTTTTCCTGATTCCAACTGTGGATATCCAACTTCTGGAATGGGAAGGCATGCACGCGCTGGTAGAAATCATGCCAGTTTTTCTGTGAAGGCTGGGTCCATAACACTTCGGCTAATGCACAAAGGCGAGGGTAGAGCATTTTCTCCAGGTCCTGCTGATTGGCCACATATTCTGTCCATAAGTTGGCTTGCGCTCCTAAAATCTGGGCTTCCTTTCCTTTAATTGTGGTAGGTATAGGGTCCCATTCATAGACTTTTCGGGTAGGATTCTTGGCGTAGCTGTAATCGAAATAACATGGGTCGCCTGGGCACATAACTACTTGTAAACCATCGTTTAGGGCTTTCTCCAATGTCTGTGGGTCTGAATGCCAGATGGATATCACATCGCCTTTCTGCGCTGCACTGCGGGAATTGATCTCATCCCAACCGTAGAGGGTACGACCTCTTTTCTGTAGCTGATCATGGCACCACTGGGTAAATAAATCCTGTAATTCAATGGGTTTAGTTAGGTTATGCTGCTTCATCAATTCCAAGCAATGCGGACAGTTTTCCCACAGTTTCACGCTGACTTCATCGCCACCTAAATGTATGTTTTGAGATGGGAAAACCTCACAGAGCTCCTGAATGATATCTTCTAGAATCTCATAGGTCTTAGGATTTCCCATACATACCATATTCATCCAGGTGTTCTTGCGGTACTGACCGTCACGCTCGTTGGGGAATGGCTCAAATTCCTCATCCACGCAAGAGAGTTCAGGGAAGGCAGCTAAGAGGGAGAGCATGTGTCCTGGCATGTCAATCTCTGGGATAATCTCAATGCCTCTTGCTAAGGCATATTGCACTAAATGCTTGAGTTCCTTTTGTTTATAGTACTTGCCACTCAGGGCAGGGTAGTCCCAGAAATAGGTTCCTTTCTCCGTAAGCTGAGGGTATTTCTGTACCTCAAAGCGCCAACCTTGGTTGTCTGTGAGGTGCAAATGCAGTTTGTTGAGTTTGAACAACTGCATGGCATCTATGGTTTTCTCTAATTCCGCTACTGTCCAGAAATGGCGACTGCAGTCTATCATAAGTCCTCTATATCCCAGGCGAGGAGCATCGGTAATGGTTTGTTGCTTTAGCGTTTGTCCCTTCAGCAGCAACTGATGAAGGGTGGCAAGTCCGTGGTTGAATCCCTCGGTGTCATTGGCTAAAATCTTGATGCCTTTCTCCTTGATTTCCAAGCGGTATTCTCCTGTTGATAGGGGAGATAGGAGTAACTGAATCTGTCCTTTTCTATCTATCATTTCTCCCTGAATGTCTGTTTGTTCTGCTAATCCATCAAGGAAGGCTTGCGCTGTTGTTTTCAGGTTTTTAGGGGCACTCAGTGTAAAGTGATTAGGCAAGGTATAGGTACCCTCATGCAGTTCCTGATGAGACACCAGCGGAATGACTTGCTGGGCCTGCATGCTCAGAGCGAGAAGGGACAGTATAGAGAAGACGAGCTGTTTCATGTATTTAGGTTTTTCTATTTTTGGTTAATAATTTGTTTCGTTATTTAAATAGCATGTCATTTCCTCCTTTTGTTGGACGAGATCCTTCACTTCGTTCAGGATGACAATGCTGTGACCAACATTTTGGGAACTTCCGAAGCTTGAGTTAAACAGCATGTCATTCTGAGCATTAGCGAAGTAATCGAACTTGTTCGCTCTCATAACGAAGTGGAGAGAGAATCTCGTC
>JAUNHZ010000187.1 GCA_030523705.1 Bacteroidales bacterium | reverse complement strand
GCCTTGTCTTTTATTTATCTAGCTTGAAGCGATAGAATTTCAACGTATTCGTCTCTTCATCAAAAATAACCTCAGAAACGAAATAAGGAGATACATAGCCTGCAACTTTCAGACATGAAGGTGTTTCCACATCACCTATGAGGGTTGTCCCTTCATAAATCTGCAAGCCGAACTTGCCCTCCGACTTCTGGTAGCTTCTGAAGATATATTTGCCTACCTTCTTTATCCAGCAGTAATATCCCTTTTCTGTCAGATTCTTCTGCAGCGCTTCACCTAATTCTTCCAAGTCATTACCTGCAGTATAATAAGAGGTTTCCATTTCTGTACCCTGGAATCCAAAAGCTTGCTTTACATTCAGGTCGGAATCCATTCTATACAACAAGGAATCGGCTTGAAACGATAGGTAGAAATCTCCCTGGTCGTCTGAATCGTAATAATATTTAGGCAAGGTTATCAACTTGTCCCAGTTCTTGACATAGGTGTCAGAGAAATGACCGGCAGGAGTCATCTTTCCTGTTGACAGATTTACTTTCATCATAATGAAAGCATGCTGAGGGTAGTCCGCTTGATCCGTTAGCGACGTTTCCTCGGAACTGCCTATTACATTATAGTACATGTTATCACCAGACAGTTTCAGTATGGTCTCATCCCACAGGGTATAGGCTGAAGACGATTCATAGGAATTCGGTTCACCATCGGGAATCATATTCATCCTTTTTACATTTCCATCGTAAAGATAAAAGTCATTACTACTGCCCAGAAAGACAAGTGTACTGTTGTTGCTAGGATCTGGAGCTATGCCTAAAGGAAAACGGATTGGCAATTCAGAAGGGCCTTCACCCTTGCCTAACAGACGGTTGCCCATCTGTCCTTCTGCATCCATAGGATACAAGTAGCTGAAGTAATCATCAAGAAAGCACAAGGAATCTTTATAGATGACAGAAGATCCAACTACAGAAGTCTCTTCAAGGCTCAACTGGACAGTATCTATTTCCAACGCTGTAATTCTAATCTCTTTCTTGCTTTCTGACTCGGTTGTACGCTGTGTTTGCGAACAAGAGCAACAAGCTAGCATAATCAAGCAAACAGATAATTTAGATTTGATAGTCATAATTATTAATTCTCCTAGGTATTTCATTACAGTTCATTTTTTACATCGCTCACAATCTTACCATCAAACAAGTCGATGGTGCGCTGTGCCATGGAAGCATCTTTCTGGGAGTGGGTTACCATTACGATGGTGGCACCCTCACGGTTCAGTTCCTGCAGGAGAGTCATCACCTCCTTGCCGTTCTTGGAATCCAGGTTACCGGTAGGCTCATCGGCCAAGATCAGCTTAGGGTTAGCCACACAGGCACGGGCAATGGCTACACGCTGCTGCTGTCCACCGGAGAGCTGCTGAGGGAAATGCTTGGCTCTGTGGCTGATGTTCATGCGCTTCATCATCTCGGTCACCTTCTGCTTGCGCTCAGTTGCAGAGATGTTCAGGTAGCGCAATGGCAGCTCTATGTTGTCATACACGTTCAACTCATCAATCAGGTTGAAACTCTGAAAAATGAAGCCGATGTTTCCCTTGCGGAACTTGGTGCGCTCCTTTTCCTTAAGCTTGGCTACCTCGGTGTCACCGAAGAGATAGCTTCCCTCGGTAGGATTATCCAGCAAACCCAGGATGTTCAGGAGGGTAGACTTGCCACAGCCAGAAGGACCCATGATGGCCACAAACTCGCCATCCTTGATTTCAAATGATACACCATTGAGTGCAGTAGTCTCAATTTCTTCCGTACGGAAGATCTTGCTAAGGTTTGATACGTTAATCATAATTCTATATTTTTTTAATTTTATTCTTTTACTATTTTTATTTGGACATTGCGTTTTATTCTGATTTAAGATTCTCCACTGGATTCAAGCAGGCTGTATAGTAAGATTGAATCAAGCAAACACAGATTACTGCTCCCATGGTGAAGAGGAAGGTCGCAATGAACATCCAAGGAGAAATGCCCACTTTTGATATCTCATTCTCCTGAAACATGGATCCAAGTAAATAGCCTAGTGGAAGACCCACCACATTGGCTATGAGCATAAGCATGGAATAGGAACGGGTGTTTCTGGACATTTCTTCATGGGTAGAAGAGCCAAAGACCTTGCGGATAGCAATGTCATGCTTGCGTATCTGCATGTTATAGGTACTGATACCCAAGATGCCAAGAAGGGAGAGAACCATCATGATAATTACGTAAGACTGCATCATATCCAAGAGTTGTTCATCTGCTTTCTTATTTGAATTGTAATACTGTTCACGCAGATATCCGCATCTTGAATTTTTCAACTTGCCGGAATGCTCATACAGGACTGAACTTACGGTCTTTTCTATGTCAAGCGATATTTCGTGATGGCTACCCTTCGTGCGAAGCACTATATAATTCTTCTTTACCACATCGCCTTCTTTCACTATGGCAACGGGACACCTGAAACTTCCGGCACCACATGGGAGGAATGCCTCTATGACTCCACCTGCTACATCGGACTTCATCTCACTCAGTTCTTCGCCAGTCAGTTCTTTTCCCATCAACTGTTCTTTCAGATTATCCGATATCCATAAGGTAGATTGACCCCGTGATACATAATCCTCCTTTTTCCTGAAGCCAAGAACCTGGAACGCGTCTGGGTCACAAATCAGATAATTGATCCAGAGGTCACGAATCTCGAAGCTTTCATAGCAAGTTCCCGGAATCTGCTCTGCATATCCGATGCCTGTAACATAGGATTTCTCCGACAATGTCTGGAAGACAACATCTTTCTCTGTATCATCCGATGACGGAAGCTGTATGGTATAAACCTCATCAATGTCACAGCCAAAATCCATAACCCCATTGTGCTTGATCTGTGCCCACTCCAGGATGGTCACAAAGAGAAGAACCACGGTAATGATACCTTGCAATACAATCAGTGCCTTACTTACGAACTTCTTCTCCTTTGCCTTGAACTCTCCCTTCACCACATCAATGGCGGAATATCGGGAAATGGCTCTGGCTGGAGCCAGTCCTGTCAAGATGCCCATGACTATGATCAGCATTGCGTAGGCCATCCAGGCAACAGGGCTGAGTTTGATGGAACTCAGGAGCGATGAAGGCACATCGATGGAAAGAATCGTTGACAGTAGATGCATGGATGCAGAGGCAAGCAGCAGGCCAAAGATGAAACAGATAGCCGTGAAGACCACATTCTCAGCCAGGACTTGTTTCCAGATATCCCATTTGGTAGATCCCAGAAGTTGCTTGATTGCCATTTCCTTGGCGCGGCGGGTGGTCATGGCCATGCTCAGGTTGGTGTAATTGGAGAAAGCAAAGACAAGCAGCAGGAGCAAGGCAGTTCCCAGTATGATCAGGACATCAGGATTCAAGGCAGTCAGCCAGTAAAAGTCGCTTGTGACCGACATCTGATCGTAGCGTTCAAAATCCATATTCATGTTTGCCTCCTTTACTTCCAGCTTTGCAGCAAACTCCTTGGTCTCTTTCTTGCGGATTTTTTCTGCAAAAGGTTCTATAGGCTCGCCGTCTCTCAAACGGATAAAGGTATAGATACTGAAGAAACTTTCGTCAGGATGGCCTTTAAGGCTGAGTATTACATCGGTATAAGGTATGCGCTGGCTCTCAAAAGCATCCAGGATGCCCCCTACCACATACTCCTTCTCATCGATGGTAATGCTCTTTCCCATCAGGTTCTCATCAGACAGCTTGCCGGCAAACTCCTTGGAGAGGATGATGCTGTTCCCCTTGTCCAATGAGGCTATAGAGCCTGTCTGCATCTTGAGCGGGAAGAAATCCACGATATCCGGATTGCAGAACATAATCTGTGCGGATACCTTTTTGTCGTCAAAGAACAGATCCACTACCTTTCCTGTTCCTGCAGAGATAAACTGGGTAGCATCTTCTACCTCCGGATACGTATTTGTAAAATACTGATCCTCTCCCTGAAAGCTGCTCGTTCCGCAGGAAATCACTCCGTAGATATTCTTATACTGCGGATTGTCATGGTCCATCTATGGGGCACAGAACGAAGCGTATAATGTAGAGAGGGGACGAAAAACACCGAAAG
>JAUNHZ010000186.1 GCA_030523705.1 Bacteroidales bacterium | reverse complement strand
ATTTAATTGGTACGCCAAACGCTCCGTTCCGTCAAAGCAGTAGATGATGCCGCAGTATTCAAACCCCGCGCGTTCCACCAGTGTCTGCATCACCTTATTATCCCGGTGCGTGTCTATGCGCAGGGTGCCATACCGCTCCAAGGCAAAGCTGATGGCCGCTGTAAAGATGCCCTTTACCTCGCCGGAACTGGCTATGCGATGAATGGTACCATACGGACGGTTGTTCTTCCACGCCCCCTGGTAAATCTCAGCATAGGTAGGCTCATCGCCACCCACCAGCATGAACGTGCCCACCAGTCTGCCCTGATGCTCACAGACAAAACTCACGTCCTGGGCTATATCCCCCTTCAGCATCTCCAGGGTAGGGTAGTTCTCGTCCCACTGGTTGGGATTCCCCGTGCGCTGCATGAAGCCCCGGGCATAGGCAAAGATTTCCTGCATGCGCGGAATGTCAGCTGTCGTACTCTTTCTAATCTGCATTTTTATCAATTCCACCTGTTATTCACTGCAAAGTAACGGAAAAAAGAAAAATATACCTATATTTGCAACATAAAACAATACAAATTATGAATAATTTCACATTTTACAGCCCTACAGAGTTTGTTTTTGGACGCGGAACAGAGTCACAGACCGGCGAACTGTGCAAGCGTTATGGTGCAACACGCGTCATGATAGTCTATGGCGGAGGCAGTGTGGTACGCTCCGGACTCCTGGAAAAAGTAAAGGAATCCCTGCAGGCACAGGGCATCAGCTTCTGTGAACTCCCAGGCGTGCATCCTAACCCTATAGACACTAAGGTTTACGAAGGCCTGGAATTAGCTAAATCCTTCCAGCCTGATTTCATGCTCCCTGTAGGCGGAGGCTCTACCATTGATACCGCTAAGGCCATTGCAGCCGGTTATTATTACGAAGGCGATTTCTGGGACTTCTACATAGGAAAGGCTAAACCCGTAAAGGCCCTGCCACTGGGTGTGGTACTCACCATTCCTGCTGCCGGCAGCGAGGGCTCCGGTAACACCGTGATTACCAATACCCGCACGCATGTCAAGAACGGCCTGCGCATGCCTATGCTGCTGCGCCCTAAATTTGCTGTCATGAACCCAGAGCTCACCATGACCTTGCCGGCATGGCAGACTGCCAGTGGTATCAGTGACATGATGGCGCACATCCTGGAGCGCTATCTGAGTAATACCCCGGAGGTGCAGATAGGCGACCGCCTGGCCGAGGGTATGCTCCTGGCTATCATGGAGATGGCGGAGCGTGTCATGAAAGATCCAATGGATTATGATGCCCGTGCCAATATCATGTGGTGTGGTACCATTGCCCATAATGACACCTGCTCATTAGGCCGTCAGGAAGACTGGTTCAGTCATGCCATGGAACATGAGATTTCTGCAGAATACGATGTGACGCACGGAGCCGGCTTAGCCGTAATTTTCCCAGCGTTCCTGCAGTATGCCTCTACCCATAACCCACACAAGGTAGCGCAGCTGGCACACCGCGTCTTAGGCGTGGCCGACAGCGGAAACCCATCGCACGATGCCCTGCAAGGCACTATGGTACTCAAGACCTGGCTGCACGACGTGCTGCACATGCCCGTGACCTTTGCCCAGTTAGGCATCCCATCTCCAGACCTGGAGCTCATGAACACCCGTCTGCACAAGCTCAAGGGCGAAATCCTGAACGGCTACATGCAGCTGGATGCTGCAGCCACCCTGGAGATATACAAGTTAGCTTTAGATTAAAGGATAAGTTCCTCACCACAAGAGAGATAGTGGATTTGTTCCTGCAGGCTCTCTTTCAGCTTATGGTACTGTTCTATACCCGTGCAATGCATGGTATAGAACGTACAATGAGCGTACTGCTGCAGTTGCATGGCCAGTTCCCCGATGAACGCCTGCTCTTGGTTTTCATCCAACCCACTCTTAACCAGATGCATGCCACCTAACACATGGGTAGGCGCATGCCCCATCAGTGCCGTGGCCTTCTGTAAGATGTTCACCATGCCCCGGTGCGCACATCCCGCTAACAGCACAGTCTTTCCCTCTTCCTCTATCAGCAGGCTCTGCTCGTGGCAGAAATCATCACAGTGCTCCCGGTCGGGTCCATACAGCAAGCGGTTCCCCACAGGGTTGCAGCACTGTCCCTGCACATCGGCAAAAAGGGTAAGTCCATCGCCCAGCACCGTATAGTCCCCGCAGCACACCAGCTGCTCTTTTCCCTGCAGTGCCAGGTCCAGTCCTATATACCGCAACCCCGTCTCCCGCAAGGAATAATGCGGCTGGAATGCCTCCCGGTGCAAGTACACCTGAGCCGTGGTGTTCAGCGCTAAAAAGTGGGAGAGCCCCCCACCGTGATCGTAATGCCCATGAGAAATCACTGCCAGGTCCACCCCGGAAAGGTCCACACCCAACTGCTCCGCATTCCGGGCAAACAGTCCACTCTGCCCCATATCAAACAAGATGTTCCGCCCATCGTTCAAGGCAATGTGCAAACTCAGTCCGTGTTCCACCGGAAACCCCGCCACGCTGGTATTCTCTGTCAATACAGTGATTTGCATACTTTTTTTTATTCTAGGCAAAGATATAAAGTGTTGGTTGAATATGCAAGAAAGTGCAGCTAAAAACTGAATTTTTCTCCACCTCTCTTTTGTCATCCTTCTTCCCCTGCATTGTCATCCTGAGCGAACATCCCCCTTTGTCATCCTTTCTCCCTCCCTCTCTTTGTCATCCTGAGCGAAAGCGAAGGATCTCGTCCAATCCAGAAAAATCTCCTTCTCAAAATTTGGAAGTCCCAGAAACTTGCATTATTTTTGCCTTTGACTTTGTGCAAAAAGCTAAAACCCTAAAACTATGAAACTACTGGAACCTATTCAGATTGGTAAACTGGAACTGAAAAACCGAGTCATGTTCCCACCTATGACTACGGGGTACGAAGAACGTGACGGCTCTATTGGAGAAAAAAGCATTCAATTCTATAAACGTATTGCCCAAGGGGGTGCTGCGTATATTGTCTTAGGCGATGTGGCGCCTGTCCGCACTGTCACACCTACGCCTAAATTATTCATGGATAATCAGATAACTTCGTTTATTACACTTACGCAAGCACTACATGAAAGTGGGGCTAAAGTGGCTGCTCAGTTGTTTTATCCGGAATATAATGTGCCAGAAATCAACGGACTGATAGCTAAGGCCATGGCTACTCAGGATCCAGAGGAGAAGGCACAAGCTACGAAAGTGGCTTACGCACAGATGCATTACCAGATGCAGCATTTTGCTACAGAGGCATCAAAGGAGCAGATGCAGCAAATCGTGAATGATATGGTGGCCTGTGCCATTCGCTGTGAGAAAGCAGGATTTGATGCGATAGAGATACACGGTGACCGCCTGTTAGGTTCTTTCTGTTCGTCTTTAATCAATCATCGCACCGATGAATATGGAGGGGAATTAAGAAACCGCGCACGATTCTCTTTGGAACTCATCCAAGCATTGAAAGCGGCAGTACCAGAGATGGTTATTGAATATAAGTTGCCTGTGATAACCATAAATGCCGATGGCTCTCTGCGTGGAAAGGGTGGAGTAACGGCTGAAGAAGCACCATTGTTTGCCAAGATGTTAGAAGAGGTGGGCGTGGACTTCATTCAAGTGGCGCAAGCAAACCATACGGGAGATTTGACAGATACCATTCCGCCAAGAAATGCCGTGCCTTATGCATGGACCACTCCTATAGCCGCACTGGTAAAACAAGCGGTTTCTATTCCAGTGGCTACGGTGGGATGGATTCAGACACCGGAACGTGGAGAGGAAATCCTGGCCACCGGACAAGCCGATGTCATAGGTTACGGTCGCCCGCTTCTGGCCGATCCGGATTTACCTAAAAAAGCAGCAACCGGTGAGAAGGTTCTCCTCTGCACCGGCTGCAACAAGTTATGTGTAGGAGGCTTGCTAAGTCGCAGACCTATTACATGTATCAGATATCCTCTCCAAGGGTAGAGATGTTCCTCCCGCATTTGTCGTCCTTCTCACCACCTTTGTCATCCTTTCTCCCTCTCTCTCTTTGTCATCCTGAGCGAAAGCGAAGGATCTCGTCCAATTAAGCCTAGTAATATTG
>JAUNHZ010000185.1 GCA_030523705.1 Bacteroidales bacterium | reverse complement strand
CATCCATCACCATCGGTTTCGGTGGATCTGTGGGAGGTGAGGCCCCAATTGTGCTGACCGGTTCTGCCATTGGCTCTCACCTTGGACAGTTATTTAAGGTGGAGCACAGGAACCTGATGGTGTTAGTAGGGTGCGGAGCTGCAGGAGCTATTGCAGGTATTTTCAAGGCACCAATTGCAGGCTTGGTCTTTACGCTAGAGGTTCTGCTCTTAGATTTGACCATGACCTCACTGCTCCCCTTGTTGGTGAGTTGTGTTACTGCTACCTGCGTAACTTACGGTATATCAGGTACAAATGCCATGTTTGCGTTTAACCTGGAGGATCCTTTTGTTATTAGTCGTGTACCTGCTAGTATATTGCTGGGCATCTGCTGTGGTTTCTTGTCATTGTATTTCACGCGTGCCATGAATGCTTTCGAGGGCGTGTTTGGGAAAATCAAGAATCCGTATAAGAAACTAGCATTAGGTGGTAGTGTGGTCAGCATCTTGATTTTTTTGTTCCCTGCACTTTACGGTGAAGGCTATACGCTTATCAATGTGCTTCTCACCGGTAAGACTGCCGATGACTGGGGAGTTGTAATGGATCGCTCCATGTTCTATGGTATGGATTCTTTGCTCTTGGTGTATCTGGGTCTTATCTTGATTTTCAAGGTGTTTGCTACAACTGCCACAAATGGAGGCGGTGGTTGCGGTGGTACATTTGCACCAAGTTTGTTCCTGGGTTGTATCATGGGATTTGTCTTTGCTCGTTTGTGGAATACAAATACGCTGGATTTGACAGATATCCCAGAAACAAATTATGCCTTGTTGGGAATGGCTGGCGTAATGAGTGGAGTCATGCACGCACCGTTGACGGGTATATTCTTGATTGCAGAGCTTACAGGTGGTTATGACTTGTTTGTTCCCCTGATGATTGTGAGCGTGAGCTCGTATCTGACAATCATAGCCTTTGAACCTCACAGCATCTATTCTATGCGACTGGCAAAAAGAGGAGACTTGCTGACCCATAATAAGGATGCATCGGTGACTACCCTCATGAATATGGAGGACTTGATTGAGAAGGATTTTGCTCCAGTTTCACCAGACATGGATTTAGGGCAGTTGGTACGAGTGATTGCAAAAGCCAAACGAAATCTGTTTCCTGTGGTAGATGGAGCAGGAATGCTGCGTGGTGTCATTCTCCTGGACGATGTCCGTAATATCATCTTCCGTCAGGAACTATATCATCGGTATACATGTGCTCAGCTTATGACTACACCTCAGGCTCACATACGTGTTTCTGAGTCCGTGGCAGCCGTGATGAGACGTTTTGATGAAAGTAATGCCTGGAATTTGCCTGTCGAGGATAAAGATGGAAAATTCTTGGGCTTTATGTCCAAAAGTAGAGTCTACAGTACTTATCGCCAAGTATTGGTGGATTTCTCACAAGAATAAAAGAATATGAAGAAAGAAGATTTGCGTATTGTATATATGGGTACCCCTGATTTCGCCGTAGAGAGTCTGCGGTGTCTGGTAGAAGGTGGGTACAATGTTGTGGCTGTGGTAACCATGCCCGACAAGGCTGTTGGTCGTCATGGAAGTGTCCTTCAGCCTAGTCCGGTCAAGACATATGCCGTGGAGCATGGCCTGAAGGTCTTGCAGCCAGAGAAACTGAAAGATGAGGCGTTTGTCTCAGAACTCCGAGATTTGAAAGCAGATCTTCAGATTGTGGTAGCATTCCGCATGTTGCCTGAGGTTGTGTGGAATATGCCTCCAATGGGAACCTTCAACCTTCATGCTTCTTTGCTTCCACAGTATCGTGGGGCTGCACCTATCAACTGGGCAGTAGTTAACGGTGATAAAGAAACAGGTATTACCACTTTCTTCTTGAAGCATGAGATTGATACCGGAGAGGTCATTCAGCAGGTTCGCGTGCCTATTTTAGAAGAAGACAATGTAGGCGATGTACACGACAAACTGATGATGCTTGGCGGAAAGCTGGTTGTGGAAACGGTGGATAACATTCTGGCAGGAACGGTAAAATCTATCCCACAGGAAGATATGGTAACCGATGAGCCTTTGCGTCCTGCTCCTAAAATCTTCAAGGAAACTTGTAAGATTAACTGGGATCAACCGGTAAAGACCATCTACAATTTTGTACGAGGTTTTTCTCCATACCCAGCAGCATGGACCGAATTGGTGAATGGTGGTGCACCTCAGACGTTGAAGATTTTTGAAACTGCCATGGAACCTGCATCTCATCATGAACCTGCAGGAACGGTTATTTGCGACAAACACGGAATGAAAATAGCGGCAAATGATGGTTATCTTCAGATTAAAAGCTTGCAGATAGCCGGGAAGAAGAAAATGGACATAAAAGATTTTCTCTGTGGTTTCAAGGCTGCAGATAATTGTAAATGCATTTGATAAATAGGAATATATATGGCTATAGTATCTCCATCATTGTTGGCTGCTGATTTTGGCAATCTGCAGCGTGAGTTAGAAATGATTAATGAGAGTGAAGCAGATATGCTGCACTTGGATATCATGGATGGTGTGTTTGTTCCAAACATTACTTTCGGCTTGCCTATCCTAGAGATGATTCGCAAGCACTTGAAGAAGCCAATGGATGTGCATTTGATGATTGTACAGCCAGAAAAATTCATAGAGCACAGCAAGGATCTGGGGATAGAGATGATGACTGTGCATTATGAGGCTTGTGTACATATCCATAGGACATTGCAGGATATCCATAATGCAGGCATGAAAGCGGGAGTTGCATTAAACCCTGGAACTCCAATTTGTTTGCTCCGTGATATCATCCAGGATGTGGATGTGGTCATGGTAATGTCCGTGAACCCAGGAGCTGGTGGACAGAAATTCATCATGCACTCTTTGGATAAAGTCCGGGAACTGAAGAAACTGATAGAAGAGACAGGCTCAAATGCTTTGATTGAGATAGACGGTGGTGTGAACGACAAGACTGGTCCAATGCTTATCGAGGCAGGGGCAGACGTACTTGTTGCAGGATCATACGTATTTGGAGCAAAAGATCCTAAAGCCGTAATTAGTGAATTAAAGAAACTTTGAAAATGCTAAACCCAATACTAACAGAAGACCAGTTGGTGCAGATACATGCTTGGCTTAAGGACTGCCAGCGATTTGTGCTGTGTGGACATGTGTCTCCCGATGGTGATGCACTTGGTTCTACCTTAGGGCTTGCTTCATATTTGAAAGGATTAGGAAAGGACGTGACAGTTGTCATGCCAAATCATTTCCCTGAATTCTTGGCTTGGCTGAAAGGAAGTGAAGATGTTCTTTTTTACAGTGAAAGCCCAGAACTGGTGAAAAAGACCATTCAAGATGCAGAAGTAATTGGGTGCCTGGACTTTAATGACCTATCCCGTTTAGAGGAACTTGGTGAAATCATTGGGACATCCTCTGCTGATTTCTGGATGATAGACCATCACTTGCAGCCTGGTGATTTTTGCAAGGTTACGGTTTCTCATCCAACGGCAAGCTCAACTTGCGAGTTGGTCTTCCGCATCATTTGGCAATTAGGAGGATTGGACGCATTTACACAGGAGTCTGCAGAGGCAATCTATTGCGGTATGTGTACAGATACAGGTGGTTTTACGTATAATTCCAATAATAGTGATATCTTCTTTATTATAGGATTATTATTAAAGAAAGGTATTGATAAGGATGTCATTTACCGGAAAATCTATAATAATTACTCCGAAAGCCGAATCCGCTTGATGGGCTATGTCCTGTATGAGAAACTGCAGGTGATGGCGGATTGCCATGCCTCATTCTTTACACTGACTCGTGATGAATTGGAACAATTCAATTATGTGAAAGGTGATACCGAAGGACTGGTGAATATCCCATTGACCATAAAAGGCATGAAGCTGTCTATCTCACTCCGTGAAGATCTGGAAAAAGACCGTGTAATGATGTCGTTACGCAGCGTAGATGATTTCCCTTGCAACAAGATGGCCGAGGAATTCTTTAATGGAGGAGGTCACAAGAATGCTGCAGGAGGTAGATTGGATTGCTCCTTGGAAGAAGCTGTTGAGATTGTAAAAAAGGCTATTTGCTGTTATGAACCGCTGTTAGTAGATAAAAAATAGTTATTTATTCCTAATAGTG
>JAUNHZ010000184.1 GCA_030523705.1 Bacteroidales bacterium | reverse complement strand
TATGTTACAAATCCGTTGCAAAAATAATAAAAAAACTAAAAAAATTGCTATCGGAAGCACACTTTTAGATGTTTATCGTGAATTTAATTTAAATCTGCCTTTTGGACCTTGCAGTGCAAAGGTCAATAATAAGGTAGAGGGCCTTGGATTTCATCTATATCATAACAAAGACGTAGAGTTTTTGGACATCACTTCCGCCAGTGGAATGCGTACCTACACACGAACATTGTTATTTGTGCTGTGTAAAGCGACACACGATATATTCCCCAATATGCAAATTCGCATGAGAGCTACCATTGCACGTGGTTTGTATCTGTCCGCCCGGAGTGATCATGAAATCACAAAAGAGGAAGTAAGCGCCATCAAGAAGCAGATGGAGAAGATCATAGCGGCAGATATGACTTTCCATCGGATGGAAATTCCTACCGAGGATGCTATCAGTATGTTCCAAGAGCGTGGAAACGAGAGTAAGGTCCGCTTGTTACAAAGTCAAGGCCGATTATATACAACCTATCAAGAGCTAGATGGCATGCCCGACTATTTCTACGGTTCTATCCTACCTTCCACTGGCTACATTCATTTATTCGACTTGATAAAGTATGCCGATGGTGTTCTTCTGCGCACTCCAAGCCAGCTGCACCCAGATAGACTAGAAGAGATGGCCGATGAGCCTAAATTATTATCCATCTTCCAAGAGCACCATCGCTGGCAGGAGATTTTTGGTATTTCTACCGTGGGAGATTTCAACCTCTCTTGCCAGGCAGGCCAAGCTGTCAACATTATCAATGTTGCCGAAGCTCTGCAAGAGAAAAAGATAGCACGCATAGCCGATGAGATTTGTCAACGTGGAGATATCAAGGTGGTACTGGTTGCTGGACCTTCTTCCAGTGGCAAGACCACATTCAGTAAACGATTGTCTGTGCAGCTCATGGCCAATGGCATGAACCCATTCCCTATCTCCCTGGATGATTATTACGCCTCACGAGATAAAGTGCCAATGGATGAGAACGGAGAATACGACTATGAATCCCTTTACGCCTTAGACTTGGATTTCTTCAACAAGCAAATCAATCAATTATTGGCAGGAGAAGAAATAGAGCTTCCTAGATACGAGTTTAACGAGAAAGGACACTTACCTAGCGGGAAAAAACTAAAGATGACGCCAAACATGGTTCTAATTTTAGAGGGTATCCACGGTTTGAATCCTGAGCTCATGCCACAAGTTCCAGCAAAGAACACATTCAAGATTTTCATCTCTGCACTCACAACCATCTTGTTGGACGACCATAATTTCATCCCACCATCAGACAACCGTCTGCTCCGAAGAATCCTCCGTGATTTCAAATACAGGAACAGTCCTGCCCAAGATACCCTGAAACGATGGCCAAGTGTACGTGCCGGTGAGGACAAATGGATTTTCCCTTATCAAGAAAATGCGGATGCCATGTTCAACTCTGCCCTTCTCTTTGAGCTAGCCATCATAAAAGACAAGGTGCTACCAGTACTGGATCAGGTAACAGAAAGAATGCCAGAATACTCTGACGCCTATCGCCTGAGAAAGTTCTTGCAGTACTTTAACTCTGTAAGCGACAAGGACATACCTCCAACTTCACTCTTACGTGAATTTATGGGAGGCAGCTCATTTGAGTATTGAGAACACGGCCTTCTGAATATTCTCAGAAGCCACCACAGGATTCATAGCCTCTGCAAGCGACATGCCTGCTGGGGTTATTTGTATCATCCTACTAAAGCCCATTGCATCTAATTCCGGACAGTGAGACACCTGACCAGACATCAAGACTGTTGGAACACCCTGAGCCAAGGCTCTGCGTAGTACTCCATCAGGGGTTTTTCCACGAGGTGTCTGAAAATCACTACGTCCTTCACCCGTGATGACCAAATCCACCCCTTTCAATTGTTCGTCAAAACAAAGCGTATCTAGCACCATCTCAACTCCTGGTACTAAATGAGCATGGAGAAAGGCGGCAAAAGCACCCCCTAAACCACCAGCAGCTCCGGTTCCTTTCATCTGGCGGACATCCATACCTGTCTGTGCCATAATTTCTTGAGAAAAAGCCACTAAACGCTCTTCCAATACTTCCACATCTGCTGGTGAAGCACCTTTTTGGGGAGCAAAGGTTCTACTTGCACCATGAGGACCTATAAACGGAGTATCTACATCACAAGCTACAGTGAATGACTTTCCCTTAACAGCATCCAAGAAACCAGGGACAGACAGCATTCCTTTTCCTCCATCGTTTGTGGCACTACCACCTAAGCCTATCAAAAAACGTTGGCATCCACGCTGTATAGCATGCATAATGAGTTCACCTACCCCATACGTATCTGTAAACAATGGATTTCGATCTTCTGGCGCTAATAAAGTGAGTCCACAGGCCGCAGCCACCTCAATAATAGCTAAATCCCCCGCTTGCCCATAATGAGCCAGAACAGGTCTTCGCAATGGGTCAGAGACCACAGCCTCAACCAATTCACCACCTAAAGCCGAAGTCACAGCCTCAACCGTACCTTCTCCACCATCGGCAACAGGGAGTTTAACCACCTCAATGTTAGAATCTACCGATAAAGCTGCCTGTTCCACGGCATTTGCCACTGCCAGGGAGGAAAGGCAACCCTTGAACGAATCTGAAGCAACTAGAATTTTCATTTTTTCTTCAGCCAATGGTCCTTCAGCCAAGCACGGACTGGCTCATCGTACAAGCGCAAAGCTGCATATGCCAAGCCTAAAGCAATCATTAATGTACAGATCCCCACTAAAATATGTGTTCCTAACGGAGCATCAGGATGGCGTTGATACCAAGAAGTATGCATATAGATTAGTGGATAATGCGTAATATACAACGGGAAAGAAATCTCACCCAAGAATATGCAAATACCCGAGGTTTTCTTGCCCAATGTACTGCCCGCGCCAATGGAGAGAATCAAAGGAAATACCAGCAGAATGCAAACCAACTGATACACACCATCATAAATTTTATGCGTTGTACCTAAATTTGGAACACCCAGCATGACAAGAACCATAAGAGCCGTAATAATGAAGCCATTATTCATGCGAATGGTTTTGCCGCAACGACTCAACAACAGGCCACAGAGGAATGGATATAGTAAGCGAACATATCCTATGTACAGATTCTCTGGATTCAGGTAAAAACCACCTATGACCGAATACTGCTGCCATTCTGTTTCCAATATACCAAAAAGATTAAGATGCAAAGTACAATCTGCTGTGAGTACCGCACAGCCAGCCACAAGCACAGCCAGGAACACACGGCCTATTCTACGCAAGAACAGAGCATAGAATATGTTTGCTACATATTCAAACATCAAGGTCCAGATGGGACCATCTATACTCGTTAACTCACCCCACCCACGGATATCCATAGAGGAAGGTAAGGGAATCATACAGATTAGCAAAAATGCCTGGACGAGCAACATCCACCAGGCAGCATCATCTACCTTGTTAAAAATTTCACAATCACCGGAATAATAAAAGAAACAAACACCAACTAACACACCCATAATCACCATAGGATGCAATCGGGTGATTCTTCGCTTAAAAAAATCCCAAGTTGTCATGCTGTTCCAACGGTCATCGTAGGCATAGCCAATGACAAAACCACTCAAGGCAAAAAAGAAATCCACAGCCAGATAGCCATGAGCCATAAACGTACTCACATATTCCGCAGGATAGCACTCCACCAAATGATATAACACTACAACTAACGCAGCTACACCACGTAATCCATCCAAGATTTCATAGCGTGGCTTGGACTCTAAATATACAGCTTTCCCCATCTTTTTAAACTCTTTTGTTATGATTTACGTCAGATTCCTCTTCAACGATTTGCAAAGATAATTATTTTTAACCAAATCCTAGCTTTTTATTTCCTTATGATGGTGATTTACGTTATCTTTGCATCAAAAATAAGAGACATGGCTTCATCGAACGGTAATATCCTTACGCAAGAGCTTCAACAGATTCAGACGCTCTCCCCACAGCAAGTACTTCAGGTGCGCTTGCTGGAGATGTCTGTACAAGAATTGGAACAGCGTATACATAAGGAATTACTGGACAATGAGGCACTTGAAAAAGGGGAAGAAGAGAGTGAGGCATTGCCAACAACAGAGGAAGAAAACGCAGAGG
>JAUNHZ010000183.1 GCA_030523705.1 Bacteroidales bacterium | reverse complement strand
TGCAGGGCTCCCTCTTCCATCCTAATGACCACCGGTTTGCCATCGGAAACAAAAGGAGCCAAATACGATTTATACCCCATCATGGTGGCAGTTATGGATAGGTTTCCACTGGTTGGGGAAAATTTAATGGAAAAGTGGCCATCTACGTCACTTACACCGTAGGCCAATATCTTGCCATCAGTATCCTTTATCATGATATTGGCACCTATTATCGGTGATTTATCGGATACTTGGATAACAGATCCTGTAATCAAGTTTTGAGCAGATACACTCAGTACACCTGACAGTATAGCGAATAAAAATACGAATATCGCCTTCATAAATGATGGTTTATTTTGATGCATGAGGATAATCCCTCTCCTGAAAATCATATTGGGAAACACTATGAGTGTTCTGCTTGGATTTGCCATGCAGTGCATTCATGGAAGAGGCAAAATTTCCCTTGATATATTCTTTATACAGCTTCTGAAGATATTCCTGTCTCGACTTTAATTTGTAAGGTTTGTTCCTGATATAGAGCCTTATGCCTATCGGTTGTAGGTTTTTCGTATAAAGACCAATCGCCTTATAGGTATACTGATTTTTAGCATCTCTTGCTTCCAGGACAAGGCCAGGTAGCCCAAACAGTTTCCATGGCCCTTCTTTTACAGGAATGTCAGGGGTAAACCAAACATTCCAGATACGGCCTCGGTAATTACAAGTAGCAAGCTGGCAAGTATAGCCCAAGATTTTTTTAGTCTCGGATTTTAGTTTCCAGACCGGATGGGCAGTTTGCTCTGTATAAGAGTAAGCATCTCCTGCAATTTTCCGATACACCATGGTTTCACCAGCGTTGATGTTGCGGAAAAGGAATTCCCTTTCAATACCACCAATGGGTTTATACTCCGACTGACCTGCAGGATTCATTTCCCTATGCAGTTTATCATAAAGCGCATAATTGGACAGCAAGAGAGAATCTGCAAACATTCTTTTCGTCGGATAAAACATGGCCGAAGTCTTACCCACCCTTAAGATCATGGGATCGGAATAACACCTGTTTACCAAGGTATCAGTTACCGTGGTTTTCATGTATTGAACCTCAAGAATGGCAGGTTCCTTGTTTTCTATAATCTGTGCTGCCATATTCATTGACAAAAACAGCGACAGTACCAAAATTAAGTATCTCACAGTAGATTGGATTAAAAATCAGTTTCCAAAAAGACGGCTTTTTTCTTGCTGTCGAAGGTTCCATTGGTTCCTAGTAGGGCGTTGGCCATAGCGCCGCTATTCTGAAAATCCTTCTTCTTGAGTTTCAGAAAGCCCTGGCGTGTGGTCTTTTTCCCTTTTCCTGCCCAATCGCTCCTGACTGGAGAATAGCAGAATCCTTTCAGGGTGAAGCAGAACAACTGCTCCTTATCCTCTGCCTTGACTATCAAACCAGGTAAGCCCGTCAGTTGCCAAGGTCCATCACTGAAAGGGATTTCTGGTGTAAACCAAGCTTCCCAAGTACGGCCGTGATACTCCCCTATTGCTTTGAAGCAGGAATAACCGCAGATTTCTCTGACAGAATCAGTGACAGTCCAAGTAATATCACAGATTGGTGTAGTATATTCAAATACTTCCGATTGTATGCTTTCCTTCACTATAGCCTGTTTCTGTCCATTTTTTTTGGTAATCATGAATTTACTTCGTCGGTGAGGAAAGTCTGTGGTATTACCCTTGGAAAGAGCTGCCGTTACCAGTTGCCTGAATGTTTCCTCACCATTGGGCGTATTCATAAGAGAATCAGATTCATACGTATAAGCACTATAACAGAAAGAGCCATCCTTATTTAGGTCCAAAAAGATTTTGTCGTTTCGTTTAGCCTCATCTGCCCAAACCGTGTATTCAAAGTCATAGACTGCCCGGTAAGACATAGAATCCTCCTGCCCCACTGCGTAAGATACCTTGATCAGCAGCAGGAAAAATAAAATAATCTGTTTATTCATAAAGCTATGTATTACTCCTTTTCCAGTGGAATGGTAGGTTTTTTATAATCTTGAATTACGACTTTTTTAGTCTTATATGCAGGAAACAGAAAAACCAACGTTTGCCCTTTCTGTACTTCTAAGGAAAAGGTTCCTTCGGGTGAGCAAACCGTACCTTTTGAACTTCCATCCAACTTGACGACAGCCCCTTCGATAGGTTCTCTCGTATCTGCATCTACTACTATTCCTTCTATTTTCATGAGTTCATTGGAAACAGCAGCCTCTGACGTTATCGCTTCTGGTTCCTTTTTTCGAAAATGGACAGGAATGGTATATTTGGACATGGCCAGCTTGCCATCTTGCACGCCTGGACGCCAGTTTGGCATACTTTTAACCAAACGGATGGCCTCTGCATCGAGCAGTGGATCAATGGAGCGGGCTATTACCGGACTTTTGATGGAACCATCTACATCGACCACAAACTGAACAATGACAGAGCCTTCCTTGTCGCATCCTTCTGGATATTTCAGGTTTTTCTCTATAAACTGCATCATGGCTTTTGCCCCATCAGGAAATTCGGGAAGTGTATTCGATACATCTATTTCTTCAAACTTAACCACTTCTTTCACTTGCTCTACCGGCTTGGCCGTGAGCACAAAAGAGAGCAACAGCATGGGGAGGAAGATGAGATAACGCACCATAGCTGTAGATTTTGATCGTTTCTTGTTGAGCATAATGATTCTGGAAATGAGCTGGGAATGATTAAATCCGTTCACCAAGGTAAAGGCAGATGGTCCATTACTCTTGTTCACCAGCAGATATTGGTAGTTCTTGATATCCACACCATAATCCAGCATGGCTTTATCCGCTTCGTATTCATGGATTACTTTCAAATCCCTGCCCAGCATCCAGACAAAAGGATTGAACCACTGAATGCATTGAACCACAGAAAGCAGAATCAAATCCCAGGAATGAGCCTGACGGATATGCTCCTGCTCATGCAGCAAGACAGGCGTCTGATGTTCCTCGTAATCCTCCACACTCATTACAATGAACTTGAGTACACTGAAAGGCGATTTACAGGCAGGTTTCAGAATAATGGTATTTCCGTACTTGTCGGTTTGCTTCAAACCTTGGCGCATATATAGCAACAACAATACGGTGCGATAGAGGAAAACTACAATGAAAATGACCATGCCACCAAAATAAATATATCCAGCGGCCTCTTTCCAGTTCCAAGTGGAATTTTCTTGTGGCTGTTCAACCATACCAGTATCCTCCACAATAATCTCTGGACTGCTCACTGCAGATTCCTGCATCACTCCCACGTTTCTACCCAACTGCTCAAGGAAAGAGAAGTCCATATTATGAGGAAGAACAGGCAACACCAAGGACAGTGCCAAAATAAGCAGAAGGGTGATTCTGTTCATCCGGTGAAAAGTCTCTTGGCTCAGGAAGGCAAAGAACACCCAGTACAGCAAAGCCAGTACAATCGAAGAATAGATAGCGTACATCATTTACCGACCTCCTTTTCCATTACCATGAGTATCTGCTCTAATGCCTCTGGCGAGAGATCCTCTTCTTCCACAAAGAAAGACAGCAACTTCTTTAAAGAGCCTTCAAAGAAAGACTCCTTCACTTCCTTCATGAACTTGGAGGTGTATTCCTGACGGCTCATGAGTGGGTAAAAGACATGGGTTACTGCTTTTGAAGTCAGTGACTTATTAAACCCCACAAACTCCTTTACCGTGAGTATCTTCATAAAGGTAGCAATGGTAGAATAAGCGGGTTTTGGGTCTGGATAGTGCTCAATGATTTCATGCGTGGTCATTCCATCCTTTCCATAATCCCATAAAATACCCATAATCTCCATTTCCACTCGGGTAAGAGTCTTATCGTCCTTCTTCCTTGGCATATCATCTAATTCTTTAAATTCGATACGCAAATGTAATCTAAAGTTTTAAATACGCACAAAATTCAGAAAGTAATGTTCACCATATGGCTAAAATTTAACATCTATTCTTAGATACGTTTTTTCTATTATTAGATGTTAACTTTCGCTCTTATAGTACATGAACTGCTACTACCCTATCACAGCACTTCCCTTTCTCAATAGCTGTGATTTCGTTGTTCCTTTTTCATTTATCTTGACAAACTTTCACTATGCTCTCATGTTTCTTTCACTGAAATGGTGAAACCTACATGAAACCTACATGAAACGAACATGAAAGGAAAA
>JAUNHZ010000182.1 GCA_030523705.1 Bacteroidales bacterium | reverse complement strand
CTTCGGCCTTTAAATAGCGCATCAGCTCATGAGCTCCAGGGATCACACCTGGCTTTACAGAGCAGAGTTCCAAGAACTTATCGCTCACTTCCAGACAAAACTCAAGGGTAGGCTCAAAATGCTGATCAGTAAAATTTCCTTGCTCATCTTTGATACGGCCTTCGGCTAGTGGGCGACGGAAACGCTCCACAATCAGGTAAGGGCGATCTATCTCTCCCTTACTATATTGACTCCAAAGCAGTACGTTTGCCAACCAATAGGGCTCTGTAAAATCCGATTGCTTAGCAAAATACTGATCCAGATGAAAGTATTCATAAAGTTCCCCCAATGCTATAATGGCATTACCATGGGTATCATATAGCGTATCATCAAAATCGATGAATAAATCTGTATATTTTCTCATCTTCATTTGTTTGTTATGCAAAAATAAGCATTTAGGGGGAATTTAAGTATCAAGTATCTATTTTTTTAAGATTTTTTCATTTGAAAATCAACTGGACAAAGGCTGCAAGGTTTCTGCGCCATACCTTCCACTCATGACCACCAGGATACTGTTCCCATACCAAGCCCTTGTAGTTCTTCTGCGTCAGCTTCTGATAGAAATCTTTCATGCCATCAATGCGGTTGTCCTCCTCACCACAAGACAAATAAATCACATTGAACTTATTGTATTTCTGTGGATTTGTATACATGCCTGGAAAATGAGACTCTGCATCGAAAGGTGCTCCACCTATAGCCGATGCACCAATCAGACCACTAGAGAAGATGCCCACACTGGAGAACATTTCTATGTTACGGAAGGCAATGAAGAACGACTGGCCTCCACCCATAGACAGACCTGCAACCGAACGTCCGTTTCTATTCTTGATTACATTATAATTCTTCTCAATGAATGGAACGATATCAGCAGCTAAAGAAGAATAGTTGTCGAAACCAGATGCATACTGCTTGATATTCTCCTTAACAGGAATGCCTAAAGTCTGCGCTGCGTGCTGATTTGGATTACCATTTGGCATGACAACCAACATTGGCTGTGCCTTACCTTCGGCAATCAGATTGTCCAGGATCTGACAAGTGCGACCTAAGGTAGACCATGCATCCTCATCGCCGCCACCACCATGAAGCAAGTATAGAACAGGGTATTTCTTCTTACCATTCTTCTCATAACCATATGGTGTATAGACATATAAACGACGCATCATATCATTCTCTGCAGAATAATACCATGCATGCTCCACATTGCCAGGCTTACTGCATTCTGCATAGGCATCGGCATATCCACCTGTGATAAGCAGACTATTCATGTAGCGAGTGCCATCACGCTGCACCATCACATTCGATGGGTCTAAAGTATTTACACCATCTACCATGATATTATAGGTGTACATTTCAGGAGCAGGTTTCACAATGCGAGCTTCCCAGACACCATCCTTACGCTGTGCCATTTGTATTTTTGAAGCATCGTAATTCAGCCAAGAGACAGAAACCTCTACCTTGCGTGCCTTTGGTGCCACAAAACGAAAGGTAACACTGTCTTTAGTCACTTCAGGGGATTTAACACCTGCACGGAACATTAAAGAGTTCATTTCCTGCGCATTACCGTTTAGAGCAACAGCACAGAATGCTAATGTAGCAACGAGTTTTTTCATCATAGTTGTATTATTCTTTATAGTTTTTGCAAAAATACATATTTTATTTGATATATTTGCAAAGAATTTTATACGAGATTGATATGGCAAAAACATTCTTAGAGATATTCCGTGAAATCAACCGAATTCCTCGTCCTTCACATCACGAGGAAAAGATTGCCCAGTTCCTATGTGACTTTGCGCAGGAGCATGGTTTGAAGTTCCGCAAGGACCAGGAGAATTGTGTGGTCATTGAGAAACCGGCTACCCCAGGTTATGAAAATGCTGATCCAGTGGTAATTCTGAATCATATGGATATGGTATGCGTGGCAAAGGACGGCTACTTGCGCCAAGGTCGCGCGTTTAATCCACTTACCGACGAGATTCTGCCTTATATAGATGAGGTGAAGAATGCGGATGGCACTGTCACTCGCTGCATGAAGGCAGAGGGCACATCCTTAGGTGCAGACAACGGTATGGGACTTTCTATGGCTTTGGCCATCTTAGCCGATGATACACTGGTACATCCAGCTTTAGAGGTGTTGACCACCACAAATGAGGAAGATGGCATGAGCGGTGCAGAGGCATTGAGCACTGATTTCATCAAAGGTAGAAAGGTGGTGAACCTGGATTCCGAGGCATTCGATGAGATTACCGTTGGTGCTGCAGGCGCTTATTTTCAAGTAGCCAAGTGGAATGCAGAGCAACTGCCTATGGAAGAGGGCGATTTTACCTTCCTTCGTATTCGTATGGAAGGTGGCTATGGTGGACATTCTGGTGTAGACATCAATAAGGGCCGATGCAACTGCAACAAGGAGTTGGCTAAGTTCTTGGCTGGAGCATCAACTTACAAATTGCTGATTTGCAGTCTGAATGGAGGTACCGCAAATGCATCTATTGCTTCATGGTCTCAAGTGGTATTAGCCGTTCCTACAGAAAAAACTGCTGCATTCTTATCTGATTTAGAGAATTGGAAAACGGAAATCCACACCAAATACCAAGCTACCGATGCAGGAATAAATATAGTGGTAGAAAACGCAGAGGCACAAACTTCTTATCTGCCTAATCTTGAAAAGGTAGTAAACTGTTTAAATGAGTTGCCTTGCGGCGTCATGCTTATGCGTGAGGATATGCCTGGAACTGTCATGACCAGCAATAATATCGGTGTAGTAAGCACAGGTCAGGAAATTACCGTTTCTTGCCATACACGTAGTTTCTCCGATGAACAAATGCATGAACTGGGTAAGAAGATCCACGGTATATTTGAGTCTTGTCAGGCAAAAGAAATTGATATCGTGATGGATACACCTGCATGGTTTGAACGCGAGGACTCACCTTTATTGGCATTGACATGCCAGACCTTCGAGGATGTATTAGGCTTTGCACCAAAGAAAGTAGCCATGCATTTCGTATTGGAAGCAGCTTATTATGTGCAGAAATATCCAGGTGTGGAAATTGCTTCCATCGGTCCAAGAATCATTGAGCCACACAGTACATCAGAACGCGTGGATGTAGATACAGCAGAAAAAATTTGGAAAGTAACCGTAGAGTTGCTGAAACGACTGGCTGAGTAAAATTCTCTAGACACACTGTCATCCTTTGTCTCCCCTTTGTCATCCTGAACAGAGTGAAGGATCTCGTCCAATATAACTTTACTGGATTGGACGAGATCCTTCGGTTCCCTCAGGATGACAAGAGAGAGGGGGGTGGGAAGAAAATTTTATTGTTGTTCTTCTTTTACTCGGTCTGCAGTGACATCAACAAAATAGCCCATCATTTCCAATGTACCAGTCATTTTGTCTGCCTCTTTCAGTTCAAGCACCAATGTAGCCTCATAACCCATAGCTTCTACAACTACGGTCATGACTTTCTCCTTCACGGTCAGACTCTTAACCTCACCTGCATTACCTAAATTGAGTTTGTACTCACCTTCCTCATTCTTGGTAATATCAAACTGGTTCTTCATCTCTCCCATGCCCTGAATCTCCATTACAGATATCCATTTGCCCACAAAATCCTGAGCAGAAACTGGCAATGCCAGCAGCATGAATAATGCAAATAATAACTTTTTCATCGTTTTATGTATTTGAAAATTAAAGTTTAACCTCAGTTGAAAGATTCAGGTTAGCAGCCGATGATGCAGCATGGAAAGTGTAAGTTCCTGGATCAACAACCCACTGATGCTTGGTTTCATCAAATGATGCCAAATCAGATTTCTTGATTGTCATGGTCAAGGTCTCAGTCTTACCTGGCTCCAGCACAGCAGTCTTAGCAAAGGTCTTCAGTTCCTTCACTGGCTTAACCAGCTCGCCCTTAGGTGCAGAAACGTAGACCTGAACAATTTCGCGACCAGCCTTTGCGCCGGTGTTCTTTACATCTACAGATACTGTAATCTCATCACCACTGGTAGTCACATTCAGGTTTGCATACTCAAATGTAGTATAGCTCAAACCAAATCCGAATGGGAACAGAGGCTCAATACCATCCTTATCGAAACCACGGTAACCTACAAAGATGTCCTCCTCGTATTTTACGGTACCAGTTTCACCAGCTGATAGTGGGAAGTTCTTAGCAGATGAATAGTCGGCATAACGCTTTGCCC
>JAUNHZ010000181.1 GCA_030523705.1 Bacteroidales bacterium | reverse complement strand
CGGGGACACAAGGATTTTCAGTCCTTTGCTCTACCAACTGAGCTATGGCACCATCTTCTTGTGATTTGCGGGTGCAAAGATAGAACTATTTTTTTGATTGGCCAAACAAATTGGAACAAAAATTAATCTTTTAGAGGATTCCAACCTTGAGCCTTGAGTTCAAACTCGTTGCCGTCGCGCGAAATCAAGGCGCATCCTAATTCCTTTTGTGTCACATAACCAATGACTTTTACGCCTTCAATCTCTTGAACCTTGTCATGATCTGCTATTGGAACGGTGAAAAGTAGTTCATAATCTTCTCCACCGTTTAGGGCGCATGTGGTGAGGTTCATATTGAACTCCTCGGCAGTGACTGCAGTCTGATAGTCGATAGGGATACGCTCTTCATAGACACGGCAGCCTTTCTGGCTTTGACTACAAATATGAAGCAACTCACTTGAGAGTCCATCGGAAATGTCCATCATGGAAGTAGGGATGATATTCTTCTCTGCAAGTTTGAGGATAATGTCTCTGCGTGCCTCTGGCTTTAGCTGACGCTCCAGGAGGTATTCCTTACCTGAAAAATCAGGCTGTGCCTGTTCCATTGGGATTTCAGGATTCTTACTTTCGGCCATCTGGGCATTAAAGATAGCCTTTTCGCGCTCTAATAACTGAAGGCCCATATAGGCAGCACCTAAATCTCCTGAAACACAGATTAAGTCGGTTTCTTTGGCTCCGTTTCTATAGACAACCTTGTCCTTGTCGGCTTCGCCAATGACTGTAATGCTGATGGCCAGTCCGGTGAGTGATGATGTGGTATCGCCACCTACAATGTCCACTCCGTGCTCCTCACAGGCTAAACGAAGTCCGGCGTAGAACTGTTCCATGTCTTCAATGCAGAAGCGCTTGCTGAGTGCAATGGATACTACCATCTGCTTTGGCATGCCGTTCATGGCATAGATGTCGCTTAGGTTTACCATGGCTGATTTATAGCCTAAGTGCTTGAGTGGACAGTAAGTCAAATCAAAATGTACGCCTTCCATAAGGAGGTCGGTGGTCATGAGAATCTGCTTCTCTGAAGGGTATTGCATTACGGCACAATCGTCGCCAATGCCATATTTGCTACTTTCGTTCTTTAATTCAATATCTTGGGTCAAGTGCTTGATAAGGCCAAACTCGCCCATAGTCTTTATTTCTGTTCTTTGCATACGGGATAGAAATGTTCTACAAAGTTTATAATCAATTTGTCAAAATCTTCTTGTTGATCGCTTGTAATCTGGACCTGGATAGGTATCTGGTACATACGGGATTGGAGTTCTTGGCTTAATGGCATATCCTTTAAGCGCGCAGCATCTTTCTCTGTAGTGAAAAGAAGAGCTTGGGGACCCATGCCTTTCAGTGTTTCTTGAATGTTTTCCAATTCCTGGGAGGTAAAGGTATGGTGGTCTCTGAACTCCATGAGTTTTACCTGTCTACTGTATTGCTGAATCTGCTTTAGCAATGGAGCTGGATTTGCTATTCCTGCTATCAGTAGGATAGGGGTATGCGAAGAAATATCACGCCAGGTGAAAGGCTTTGCTTGGAAAATGGCCTGTGGCTCCCCATAGTAAATCTGTGAGAAGAACAGATGTTGGTTGCTGCCTGGCTTTATTTCCTGACGCAGTTCCTGTAGCTCATTTGCTGTGAGGACGGGGCATTTTGTGATAATAATCACATGGGCTCTGTCCTTTCCGCTTAGCGGTTCTCTCAATCTTCCTGCAGGAAGGAGATGGTCACGGGTCATTAACCGGTTGTAATCCGTTAGTAGGATATTCAAGCCTGCTTTCACGTAACGGTGTTGGTATGCGTCGTCCAGTAAAATGACTTGCGGATGATGCTCCTCCATGAGTCGGTTGATACCCTCCGTGCGTTTCTCTTGTACAGCTACCGTGGTAAACGGAAACTTTTGGTAAATTTGATAAGGCTCATCACCAATCTGTTTTGCCGTAGTAGTAGGGGAGGCTAGCACAAAACCCTTAGTTTCTCTGCCATATCCCCGGCTTAGGATTGCTGTGTCGTAATGACGGAGCAACCTAATGAGATATTCCGTGTGGGGGGTCTTGCCCGTACCACCTACAGTAAGGTTGCCCAGACAGATTACAGGGATAGGGAAAGACTCTTCTTTATATACTTCCCAAGTAAACAACAGGTTACGAACCTTTACGCCAAGCCCATAGAGCCAGGATAAAGGGAGTAGTGTGCGATGTATACTTGGGGTTGTGATCATCTTATCAGTTTAGTTTTAAAACGTAAGGCAGACGGGTCTGTAGGTAGTCTTTTTTCTGAATGTTTCTCAGGTTCTCAAAATCCTGATAGAACTCACCAAAAACTTCCTTCAGTTTGGCTTCTGCGTAACTGCCACCAGTAACTGTACTCAGTATATTGTCCAATACACTTGGCTTAGCAGGATAAGTGTTAATGCAGCAGTCCTTAACTTTAGCCAGTTCTTTTGCTTTCTCAATGGCCTTATCCAAACCGCCTAAAGCATCCACTAGGCCTAATTTCAGAGCCTGATTTCCTGTCCAAACGCGGCCTTCGGCAATCTTCTTGATGTCGTCTTGCTTCATTTTTCTGCCATCAGCACAACGCTTAGTGAACAATTCGTAACCTCGGTTTACATTATTCTGCATGATAGCTTGTTCTGCTTCATTCATAGGACGGCTCAAATCACCTAAATCACTATATTGATTGGTCTTTACGGTCTGGAAATGAACGCCTAGCTTGTTGTTGAGCAAATCGCTGGCTTCTGGGAACATACCAAAGATACCGATGCTTCCGGTAAGGGTTGTAGGCTCAGCAAAGATGTAATTTGCTGCGCATGAGATGTAATATCCACCACTGGCAGCGTAATCACCCATAGATACTACGACTGGCTTTTCCTTGGAAAGATCTACTACTTCCTTCCAGATTTGCTCAGAATCATAGGCACTTCCTCCAGGAGAGTTCACACGGAAAACTACGGCTTTTACTTCTTCATCCTTGCGCAAAGAGCGTAAATCCTTGGTGACTTCTTTCTGGTCAATGATACTTTCTGTGCCATAACCTGTGCTGCTCCCAATCTCTCCGCAAGCGTAATAGACAGCAATTTCCCCCTCCTTAAACTTGTTAGGCGCATTCTTGATGTTGACAACCTCGGTTAACGACAGTTTGTTGTAATCATCGTCTTCCTCCAGTTTCATGGTCTCCTTTATAATATCCTTAATCTCGCTTGCGTAAACCAGTTTGTCTATCAACTTAAGTTTAACATACTCTTTAGCATCTGCCATGAGTAAACCACGGTCGGCATAAGCGTTTAGGGAATCTTTAGCTATTTTTCTAGATGCACTTACTTCTTTTAGTGTCTCTTGCCAGATGTCACCAATGTAAGATGAGATTTGCTCGCGGTTGGCTTCGCTCATCTCATTCATCAAATATGGTTCAACTGCAGACTTGTAGGTGCCCACCTTGAATACCTGCATGTTGATGCCAATCTTATCCAGCGCATCTTTATAGTACATTACTTGACTAGCCATGCCGTTCCATTCTACCACACCTTGTGGGTTCAGTAACATCTTGTCGGCTACAGAGGCAATGTAATATGCATTTCTGGAATAAGAATCTGCATAGCTGATGATGAACTTACCGGTTTTCTTGAAGTTGACTAATTCTTTACGAATGGCTTGCGCTGTTGCAGGGTTCATGGCCGTACTTGCGCTACCTTCTATATAGATACCCTTGATTTTGTCATTCTCTGCAGCTTTCTTAATGGCACTCAGAATGTCGTCCAAGCCTGCAGTTTGACTCTCGCCTGTCAATCCCGCTAGAGCAGACAGTGGATTTTCGGCGGCTCTCTCTTCTACACTCTCCAATTGTAATACAAAAATAGAATTGTCTTCTACGGTAGTCTCAGCACCGCTAGATGCAATCATTCCTGCAACTGATACTATTCCTAAAACAGTCAGAACAATGCCTAATATCACAATACCAGTGATAGTGGCTAATACTTGTTTGAAAAAATCCTTCATATGGATGATATTTAAATTTTGGCAAAGATACATATTCTTGCACATTTGACCAAAAAAAGGAAATAGAGTTTTTTCTCCCAAGGGCTTTTTCTATATATTATAATAAAAGGTGGGGGTTTTGACCTAAATCAAGAAAACGAGGGAAACACATAATTTGTGAAAATTTTTTGTAGAAAATATTTTGCAGTTCGGAAAAAAGCCGTACCTTTGCACTCGCTTTCAAGAACGA
>JAUNHZ010000019.1 GCA_030523705.1 Bacteroidales bacterium | reverse complement strand
AGGACTCTTCGGCTTCAAAGAGTCCTTTTGAAGTTTACTTGCGGATTTGAGGGTAGTAATAACGATAACACCATTAGCACCCTTAGCACCATAAACAGCAGCAGAAGATGCATCCTTCAAAACGTCGAGCTGAGCGATATCCTCGGTGTTGATTTCAGAAAGGTCACCGTAGAACATCATACCATCCAAGATAACCAATGGCTCGTTGTGACCACCACCCTCCATAACGGAACGCTGACCACGAACTGACATACGACCACCACCTGCAGCATCAGATGAATAACCAATGTTCAAACCTGCGGTTGAACGAAGTACATCCTGTACGCTCTGTGGGTTATCGATAGCCAAGTTTTCTGGCTTAACCTGAGTCACAGAACCGGTCAAGTCCTTCTTTCTTGCGGTACCATAACCGACAACAACAACTTCTTCCAACTCTTCGAGATCTTCCTCCAAAGTTACCACCATACCATTCTTTGCAGGAATAGCTACAGTCTTGTAACCAATATAAGAAATCTCAAGGATAGCATTTCTCTTTACAGTCAGAGAGAAATTACCATCAATGTCGGTAATGGCACCATTTGTGGTACCCTTCTCCATAACATTCACACCAATCAAAGCCTCGCCCGATTGATCTTTTACAGTACCGCTAACTTTGTTCTGTGCATTTGCCTGAACAGCAAACAAACACATGAAGAACATAGTCAACAAAGCACTAGTAAAGTACTTAAATGTTGAATACTTCATAATACAAAAATTTAATTTTACAAAGGTTAATTTTGTCTGTGCAAATATATAATTATTATTATAACGACAAAGAAAAGCATTGTGCCTAAAACGCACAAAAGGTGCATTTCACTCACATTTGAACAGTTTTTATCAATTTTGAGACAATTTTATTATTCTTTACATTCCACAAAAGTTGTTCCTCGGCATGTTTTGCCTTTGCCGAGAACAAGGCAGTAGATAACATTTCACCAGCCCAACCGCATGTTGTCTCTACACTTACCATGCCTTTCCCCTCAACAAACTCTCCTGAGCGAGGTATGAGGATATGGGTACGTTCATCGGTATTATTACCCGAAGTGGTTAAGAACGAATCACGCAGAAGAACAGGGCCGCCTTCTGAGAGCGTGGTAACAGGCCATCCATTCCCTTCAGGGCCGGAGCCTATAGCCATAACAGAACTTGTTCCAAAACTAACAAATACATTGTCCATCTGCACCTCTTCCAGATACAAACGGACCAAGTCCAAAGCATAGCCTTTCAAAAAACCGGATAAGTCGATGGATACACCTGCTGTCTTAAAAAAAACAGTTTGCTCAGCCCCATTCAAATCTATATAGCAAGATGTGCCAGCAGAAGGCTGATATGGAGCCGCACAAACATCGAAATATCCTAAAGTGTATGCGTTGTAATCTAAGCAAAGTGAAAGCATATCAAACAGTATCCGGCTCACTTTCACAGGCTCTATAGAGGCCTGGCGGTTAACAAAGGAAAGCTCCGAACACGGATCAAACTTGTTACCGATACGCTCTAAATTGGAAAGCAGTTGCTGGACGCTACCAACAACCGCTTTCACTGTGTTCTCTGGTAGACTGCTCTTGATGGCAATATCTACCCTAGTGTGCATAGAAGGAAACCAGGCATACAGTACAACACTGCCATCGCCCAACGATTTACTTCTAGATTCAAACATTGAAAATGAGAACTATTTAACCCTAATAATTATTTCAGTTCTTTAATCTTCAAGTTCTTGAAGTATACATTACTTCCATGATCCTGCAACATGATAGAAGTCTCCTGGATGTTACCGAAGTTAGGATAGTCTTTATACTTACTGTAAGCAATCAGTGCATTGAACATCTGAGTGTTACGAGTGTATTCCAACAACTTAACGCCATTCAACCAATGCTCTACCTTATCATTGTTGATGATAATCATTGCAGTGTTCCAACCTTCCTTGTTCACAGGCTTTACCTCTGGAGCAGGGATCACATCATACAAAGAACCCAGTTTACGGTTACCCTTTACACCAAGCTTTGCATCTGGATGCAAATCATCGTCCAGGATCTGATACTCACAGCCTACCAACATAGGGAAGCGGCCCTGAATCAACTGATTAGAGTACTTAATACCGCTGTTAGCACCAGGAGTGTACAAGAAGTCAATCTTCAAAATGAAGTTCTTATACTTCTTAACAGTCTCAATGTCAAAAGTAGAGAAACCCTTAGTTGTAATCAACTTCAGCTGATTATCCTCGACTTTCCATCCTTCCTCAAGACCCTCCTTGCCAGTTGGGCTCTTCCAGCCGTTCAAAGTCTTACCGTCCCACAACAGTTCCCAGCCTTCACGCTGTTCCTGTTCAGACAGGGTGTTATCGGTAGTCACCTCAACTGGAGCTGGAGCAGCAACAGCCTTCTTAGCCTTCTTCTGTGCAGAAGCAGTCAAAGTAGTTGCCAGCAAAACAGCAACGAATAATACTTTTTTCATATTACTTCAATTCCTTAATCTTGATGTTCTTATACATTACATGGTGACCATGATCCTGGAGCAAGATTGGACCTGCCTCGAAGTTTCCGAAGTTAGGCCAGTTCTTATACTTACTATAAGCAACCAAAGCGTTGAACTCCTGGTTGTTACGCTCATATTCCAACAACTTGGTACCATTCAGCCAGTGCTCTACATGATTACCCTGAACAACAATCATAGCGGTATTCCAACCTTCCTTGTTCACTGGCTTAATCTCTGGAGCAGGAATCAGGTCATAGAGAGAGCCCAGCTTACGGTTACCCTTTACACCTAACTTTGCATCTGGATGCAAGTCATCGTCCAATACCTGGAACTCACAACCGATGGTAGAACCCTCACCATTCTTGTTCAACTCAGTGTTCACAAAATACTTGATACCACTGTTTGCACCTGGAGTAAACTTGAAATCTACTTTCAAGATGAAGCTCTTGAACATTCTCTTGGTAATGATATCACCACCTACTACAGACTCACCACCACCAGTAGTGATAACCTGCAGCATGCCATCCTTAGCAATCCATGCCTCTGGGCTGATGGTAGCATGCTTAGCGCTCTTCCAGCAATCCAAAGTCTTGCCATCGAACAACAGTTCCCAGCCCTCGCGCTGTTCCTGCTCGGTCAGGATGTTATCAGTGCTTACTTCTACAGGAGCTGGAGCTGCTACAGCCTTCTTGCCCTTCTTCTGAGCAGAAGCACTCAGTGTAGTTGCCAAAAGAACAGCAACAAATAATATTTTCTTCATGTTAAATTCTTATTTATCAATTACATCTTATAGAACTCTTCCCAACCCTTACGTGGCTCTGGACCAACCAACCAAGCGTTAGCAAATGGGTTGTTTGTGATAGTCTTGGTACGCTCGTCGAAGAACAACTGAGCATTCAGGCGCTGTGCAATAACACCGATAGAGAATGCCTGGCACAAAGGACCTACGATCTGGAATGGAGAACGAGTCTTTTCCTTACCCATACAAGCGTTCAAGAAGTTCTGATAGTGGTTAGATGGGCTCTGTGGAACCTCGATAGAAGCAACCTTACCTGCCAATTCCTTACCACGGTCACCAATGATTTCCAAAGTAGAACCATGAGAACCACCCTTGAAGATTGTACCATCAGCAGTATAGATTTCCTTACCTGGGTTCAAAGTAACCTTAGCAGTATCTGTCATGTTAGTACCAGGAACGTTCTTGTTCTCAATTGATGCTCCGTAATCCTTTGGCAACTCTGGATAGTTTCCTAAACCATCGTACCAAGTGATATCTACAGGACCATTACCGTTACGAGAAGGGAAACGGAACAGGATAGTAGAAGAGAATGGATAGAAGTACTGGTTCCAACCCTCTTCCTTAGTCAATGTTACCTCGTATGGCAAACCTAACTCAAAGAATTCGTGTACGGTATCAATGATGTGTGCAGCCCAGTCGCCCAAGCAACCCATACCAAAGTCATACCAGCAACGCCACTGACCCTGATGATAGTCGTGGTTATAGTCATGCCAAGCGCGAGGGCCTAACCATGTTTCCCAATCCATACCTGCAGGTAACTCCTCCTCACGTGGGAAGCGATGAATATCTGCAGACCACTTGTGCCAGCGGCGGATGTTATTCATGTGAGCATTAACCTTAGTGATATCCTTGATCAAACCTGCCTCTTTCCAAGCCTTGAACTGGAAGTAGTTAGCCTCTGAGTGACCCTGGTTACCCATCTGAGTAGCCAACTGTGGGTTTCTCAAAGCAGCGTCAATCAACAACTGGTTCTCATGGAATGTGCAAGACATTGGCTTCTCAACATATACATGCTTGCCCTGATTCAAAGCCAGGATTGCAGGTGCAAAGTGGTTGTGGTCTGGAGTAGAGATAGCTACTGCCTCGAACTCATTACCAATCTCTGCAAACATCTTGCGGAAGTCTCTGTACAACTTTGCTTTTGGGTACATCTTGCGAACGCGCTCGCACTGCTTGCCATCCAAGTCAACATCACAAAGAGCAACAACATCAACACAACCAGTCTTGTCAAACTCTACGATGTTCTGAGCACCACGGTTACCAATACCAATGTAAGCAATCTTAACCTTGGTAGGAGCATCTTTAGCGATAACATTCTTAACGCCCTTTTCAGCAGCCATTACAACGTCTGTTGCACCACCTATAGCGAAACCAGCAGTTGCTAAAGACATTTGTCTCAAAAAATCTCTTCTTGTTACCATAGTATTATTATTTAAAATGTTTGTATAGTGCTATTATTCCAAAAATAATCAAACGGATTACAGTCCAAGCCACATAAAGTGCCACTGTAAAAATCAACAGATAGAAGATGGTAGAATACAATTCCGTCCATTTACCATCGTAAGCAATGATTGCATATACATTCAAGAGGAATGCAATGATGAAGCAAACGATTAAAGAGCAAATCTCAGTCTTCTGTCTGCGAGCAGTAACAATAAAATCTTTCATATCGTATTCCTATTAAACGGTTTCTTCTGGGGTTTCTTCTTTCTTAGGAGCCTTGTGGTTCAGGTAATCCAGCTTGTACTCTTCTGGGAAATACATGGTCTTTTCCTGTACCAGAGCCTCGTGACCTAACATGGTAAGCATACTTGCATAGTAGCCTTCCTCGGCAATACGAGGTGGTTGCTTCTGCGTAATGACAGCCTCAACGAATGCTGCAAGCAATTCAGATGTACCATCTCCCTTGGGACGCTCGCCCAGGATATACTCACCCTTATTTACATTTGCAGTCTCAGGAGCCCAGCTGGTTCCTGCGAAAGGAATGGTAGAGAATGCCTTGTTCTCCCATTCATTAATCATCTGCAAGAATGCTGGGGCAGGGTCAACAGTCTCAAAATAATACTTACCCTTCTCTGGCTCAAATGTTCCTAAATCACCTAAGATCTGCTCCTCCAATCCATAGAACTTATTGGAAATAACAGAGCCATAAGTCATCTTGACACCATCCTCGAATACATAGATTAGGTTAATATTATCGTACACTTCACGACCATCCTTCCAATAGGTAATTGCACCATGACCCATCACCTTCTCTGGGAAACGCTGCAATGCCCAAGTACCGACCTGCAACTGATGGCAAGCCAACTCAGTCATCAAGCCCTTAGAATGTTCCTTATATAAGCGCCAGTTGATTTGTCTTTCCAAAGATGGATCTGGACAAGGACGGCGCCAATCACCATTTCTGTTCCAGAAAGCATGTACGGCGTTAATCTTACCAATCAGACCACTGTGAATCATCTCCATGGTCTTGATATAGCGTGGATCAAACAAACGCTGCTGGCCAGAGAAGAAAATCTTACCGGTTTCCTTGTGCTTCATGTAAATCTTGTAGCACTCCTCCATGTTATAACCAATGGACTTCTCACAGAACACATCCTTACCAGCATCCATGGCAGCACAAGCAATCTCACAGTGCGTATCCAGTGGAGTAGCAATCAAGATTGCATCCACCGTCTTGTCCTCAAGGACTTTTCTGTAATCACTACAAGTTTTTGCATTTGGTGCATACTGGAGTGCAGAATCAATGCTTGGCTGATAGATATCACACAGCCAAGTAATCTCAACCTTTGGGTTCTTTGACAAGAACATCATGTGGAACTTACCACGAGAACCTGGACCAATAATGGCCAGTTTAATCTTCTCTTTTTGGGTATGCTCAACTTCTGAGAAAGCAGAGAGCCAAGGTGTAGCAGCAAAGAGAGAAGCTGCTCCAATCATGCCTAAATCCTTCAAGAATTCTCGGCGATCTATTGTTTTTGATTTATCTTCCATCGCGTTTTGGTTTTTCATATGCAAAAATAATCAAGATTTCAATACAAAAACAGTCCTACAATTCCAAATTAGGATAAAATCGTGTCAAATGGCACATCTCAGCGCATTTTACACCTTAAAAAACAAAGAATTGGGGTATCTTTGCAAAAAAATAAAGCAAAACTGATAAATTTACATCATCATGGGAAAAAAACTATTTCTAACACTGGCAATGGTGTTTTTCTGCCTTTCAAGCCAGGCCCAAAATCTGGAAAATATGGGCAAGCCAGTTGACCTCACTGCCTATGACAGAGGTTTCAATCATGTAGGTATCCCTACATCAAATCTGGAAAAATCATTGGCCTTTTATGAGGGGTTAGGTTTCCGCCTAATCTTCCCTACAGACCGCACCCAATTAAATGGGCTGACCTTTGTAAAGCTTGGCAACACCATCATAGAACTCATTCCTAAAAAAGACCAGGCAACCCCTATGACAGCCGGTGCCGTAGATCATTTCTGCATTCACATCAGTAACATCAAAGAGGTATACCAGAAAATCAAAGCAGCAGGATATAAGTTCCAGAAAGAACTCACCGACCTGGATTACGTGTTTGAAAAGGGAGAGACCATTTTCAAAATCTACGGAATTAACAATGAGATTATCGAATTCTGCGAGATTTACTAAAGGGGGGTCCGTTTAATTTCGGACATCTTTCCATTTTTTGCTCTTTTTTTCGTATCTCTTGTCCAATTCGTATTTTTTTATTATTTTCGCATCAAAATAAAAAAAATCACAAATGGCACTCAATCAAAGAAGAATCAAAATCTTGGACATGATTAAAGAAGATGGTCATGCCAAGGTACAGACCCTGAGCAAAATTTTTGGCGTCAGTGAAGTTACCATCCGCCAAGACCTGGAAGCATTAGAGCAGATGGATTTGGTCCAGCGTGAACATGGTGGTGCATTCCTGAAAGATTTCGGTAACCAAGTACGAATGGGTAAAGTCTTTAACCAGAGTAATCTTGCAGAAAAGCAAGAATTAGCCAAGAAAGCGGCTTCTCTGATTAAAGAAGGTGATATTATTATCCTGGATTCAGGCTCTACCACCACAGAAATTGCGAAACTGCTTGTTGGATACAGCCAGCTTACCGTCATCACAAACGCCATCAATATAGCCGGAATACTTGGTGAGAACCCAGGTATTACCCTTATTGTCACAGGTGGAGAATTCAAGGCCCCAACCCTATCTCTGACAGGCGAGATTGCGGCAAATACGTTGAAAAACCTGCATGCCTCAAAATTGTTCCTTGCAACAGCAGGAATCTCTCCTAGCATGAACCTGACCTATCCTAGTTTGAGCGACCTTATTGTGAAGCAAACCATGATTGAGATATCTGATACGGTATATCTTGTAGCAGACTCTCACAAGATTGGCGTATCTGCATTTGCCACATTAGGTTCCATTACACTGGTCGATGCACTGATCACGGATAAATTCATCACCGAAGAAGACATCTCGTCTATGATGGAAGCCAATGAAAGACTAGAGATCATTTGATATACTATCACAAGTAAGAGAAGAGGAGAATTCGCATTCTCCTCTTTTTTTTGCTGAAGAGACTTATGATGTATCATACCTATGACCTTGTTGTAAATATACTAACAATTCGTTTAACCTCCTTAATTAATCCCTTTAAAATCCCATAAAGTTCCCATATATAATGGGAGTTGAATGAGACTTAAATGAGACCTAAATGAGAACTATAGCGAAATCACGACTATGTTTCATGCAACTCTCTCTATACCTAAATAATACGAATAACAAAAAAATCCCTTGTCCGTTATCATTACGGGACAAGGGAATTTTCTATCTATACATTCACTCTCTCTCATTATAATTATTCAGCTATAGTGATGATAGTACGCAAATAGCGGGTAAGCTGTGGTTCACCATTATCTTGAGCCTGAAGCACGAAATGAATGGTCTCACCTGGCTTTGCGTCAGCAGGAATAGTTACAGTAGTCTCTGCCTGGGTAGGATTATCTACAGAGAGTGCCTGATCGTTAGTCAGCACGTAAGTACCTACAGGGAAATACCACCATTGCAACGTAAGTTCATCACCATCTGGGTCAGTTGCCTTAGCAGGAATGGTAATAGTCTCACCAGCATGAGCAGTCATTTGGAGTGGGCCTGTTACCTTTGGATAGTGGTTTGCATCTTCGAACTTAGGGGTAACAGACCAGATCATACGAGCAGCCTCTGAAAGATTACGCTCTGGATTCATGTTAGGGAAAGTATGGTCTTCCTTCATTTCACCCATCATGGCACGGAAAGCGGACATATCCATTTCCTTGGCTTCACCACGGATAATAGGACGAAGGTCTGTCAGCATATAGGTAGGATGTCCAGATTCTGGCTTACCTTTCTTTACATCCCAACGACCAGACCAGCCACCCCAAGTAGGATCCATCCATGCACGCAAACCGTTGTCAATCAGCTGGTAGAAGCACCCGCTATCACCATCACTGTAGAGAGTGCCTTTTGGCTGAATTTTACTCCACAGCACATAACCAGCAGCACGCAGTTCGTCTTCGGTCATGGTGCCAGAAGGACCAATAGGGTCCATCACGTCATCCTTGACCATCTGCTTGCCATCTCCCCAAGTACGTACCAACTCTCCGATAGGACCTTGTTTCATGTACTTAGCGGTCCATTCTGGTGAGGTCAAGTAAGCGTACTCACTCTGATCCCAACGACCCATTGTATTAAATCCCAGATTCTGGACATAGATATCAGGCCATTCTACGGCAATATACTTATTGTAAGCATTGTCCTGATCACCAGAAAGGTTCAGAATAACCTTCTCGTTTACCTTCTTAAGGATTTCTGGCCATTCAGGCTTGTCCTTATACTCGTCGGCAATAGAACGAAGCGCTGCAGCAATAGAAGAAGAACCTCCCCATGCCTGCAAGAACAATGGACCTGGTTTATCATCCAGAATGTTCTGCTTAATCAGATTTGAGCCATCGGTATCGTAAGAATAATCGCCTTCAAAAGCACAGTTACCCCATGCTGTTACAGAACGCAAGTATTCTGGAGTTGGATACTCTGGATCATGAACCTTCAGGTTAGCATAACACTTCTCATAAGCATCGATGATGTCATCGATGAAACGCTCATTCTCAGCGAAACGCCATGAAGTCTGTGGGCCCAGCCCCAACTGATCGTACTCGCTCATCTCTATGAACTGTGTCTTTCCTGAGCCATCGTTCAACCAGTGGAAACGGCTACTGGTATAGACCAAACCATCGATCTGGAAGTCTGTAGCATGAAGCAAGAAACGAATCATGGAGTTGTTATCATCCAATTCTGGATCACAGGTCACGATAGTGCGAGGCTTTTGATAAGTCTCTATGGTCTCTTGAGGAGCAGAGCAAGCGCTGAATCCCAGCGCTGCTACTGCCAAACAAACAAATGAATGTATTTTCATGGTACCTATTCAGATTATTTGCACTGCTCAGAAAAATGACGGGTTGCAAACTGCATAGCCAGTCCGAGTGCCTCATACCAATAATAAGAAGCATGAACACCTTCACGGGTACGGAACTGAATGTTCATGCCCTGTTTCTTCATCAGCTGGTATGTTTCTACATTACCAGCAAAGAGGAAATCATCATCGCCACAATCCAAAGTCCAAGCCACAGTCTTCATCTGCTCTGCCTTTGCTGGATCCAGTTTCTCCAAATCCACACCGCTGGTAAAAGTGTTATTCTGTGGCTGAGCTGCAGCCTGTCTTGGAGCAGCATTATTCTTATTGTAGTTCTGGAACTGAGGACCAGCATTTTTCTCATTGATTGTTGCTCTTGCATTTCCTGCTGGACCAGGAACAGTTCCTCTACCAGTGGCAAAACCACCTACAGCAGCAGAGATGGCATAGACAGAAGAGAACATCTCAGGATGGCTGCATCCATAGTAGAATGAGCCACCGCCACCCATAGACAAGCCGGCAATAGCACGGTGTCCCTTATCTGCAATGACACGGAAATTCTTCTCAATAAGTGGAACTAACTCCTGGAAGAAATAATCCTCGTATCTCCAACCTTGCTGATTAAAGTAACCAGACTGATACTCAGTAGCATTTGGCTGAACGATAATCATCTCTGCAGCAGAACCATCGTTAGTTACCTGCGAGATACGCTCATTAATCATCTGCACTGGGATGTTTGCCCATTCCCAATCGTTCTCTCCATGACCATGGAGCAAATACAATACAGGATACTTACGAGTAGTCTCCTTGTCATAGCTTTTTGGAAGAATAACCGAGAAATTCTTATCGCAATTCAGAATGTTACTATGCATGGTCAAGTGCTTGACAGGCATAGGGAATGTACGTGGAATGTGCTTAGCAGGATCCTGTTCAGTATAATCCTGTGCAGCAACCTGTGCAGAGAAAGCTCCCAATAGAAGCATTGTAACAGCTAAAATCTTTTTCATAATTATAATGCGTTATGTGTAAATTTATTTATAATATTGTAATAACAGTTCTCAAGTAAGAAGTTCCCTGTGGAGTTCCATTATCTTTTACTGTTAAAATCAAGTGAATGGTATCACCCGTTTTTGCATCAGCAGGGATGGTGACAGTAGTTGCAGCACTTGCAGGATCAGCAATAGTGACATCACCCTGGAATGCCTCATATACTTTCCACTGGCTCCAAGAACAAGTCAGAGGGTCATTATCTGGATCACTTACCTTGGCATTCAACTTTACAGTCTCTCCAGCCTTAGCCTGTACAGCCAACTGTCCTGTAACCACTGGATCATGGTTCACAGCACTGAAATCTGAAGTAGAGCACCATGCCATGCGCATAGCAAAGCTATTCTGGCAATCTGCCACAAAGACAGGCATCACATCGTCAGAGCCATTGCTTGAAGCAAAAGACATGGTATAACCCATCTTCTGCTCGCGCTCAGACAATTCCTTCTGGCGTCCTGCCCATCCACCCCAAGTAGGGTTTTCCCAAGCACGGAGACCATTGCCAATGATATTCAGGAACTCTGGCGTATCACCTTCACTGATGAAAGAACCAGGAGCCTCAATAGCAGACCATACCTTGAATCCCTGTTCTATCAGTTCCTCACGGGTAGAAGTAAGGTGGAAATAATCGGCCATATCACCAGGGCACATCCATTTGCCATCACCCCAGACACGATAGTTGTCGCTCAAAGCGCCCTTACCCTTCATGTTGGCAGTAATCCACTCTGCAGAGTAATATAGGGTATCAGAAGGTTCTGCACAACCTCTCTTCCATCCATAACCCATTGGAGTAATACCTGTATTCTTGATGACAGACTTCAACTCTGGCCAGTTTGGACGGATATAAGCCGTATAGGTGCTATCCTGCGCACCAGACAAGCACAGACGTGCCTTGGTGTTGATCTTTGTCTTTACAGCCTCCCACTGGTCGGTGTTCTCATATTCATCCTGAATAGATTTCAAGGCACGAGCCACAGTAGCAGGGCCGCCCCAAACCTGAAGGAACAAAGGACGCATGTCATCGTCCAGAAGAACCTGCTTGATCAAGTCCGATCCCGGAGTATCAAATGACATATCTGCCTCCATCATGACATTACCTTCACGGATAACAGCCTTCAAAGCTGCTGGAGTAGGATAATTAGGATTATGAACCTTCAGGTTCTCATATACCTTTTCGTATGCCTCTACATCCTCATCAATAAAGCGCTCTCCTTCCTTCCAACGCCATGAAGTACCTTCATGGATTTCACGACCGGTATCTATAGAGAAATGAGTACCCTTACCATCTCCCTTCCAATGGTGTGTACTGCTGGCATATATAATACCCTCAGTTTCAAACCCATCTGAATACAGCAAATAACGAATCAGAGAGTTGTTGTCGTCCAACTCTGGGTCGCACGTCACAATAACACGTGGCTTAACTGTTCCTGCAGCAGGAAGATTCTCCTCTTGTGCTGTACTACAGCCAGTCAGCGCTAAAGCGCCTACAAATGCAAATACAGATAACTTTTTTAGATTCATAGTCTAGATTTATTTAAATATTCGTTGTGCTAACTGATAAAGATTCTTGCGCCAGATATACCATGTATGTCCTCCTGGCTCTGAATAGAATTCCATAGGGATTCCTGCCTTTTCAAAGAGTTCACGGGTAGCCACACCATTATAGTAGGCAATGTCTTCTGGATCACCCTGAGTCATGACAAACTGCTTGACAGCCTTTTTGAAAGCTGGTGCAATCTCAGGCAAGTGCTTTGCCTCCAGTTCATACTTAGCCTTATCGGTTTTGAACCATCCGCTACTCAGTACCCAGATATACTGATACATATCATAATACTTCACAGCAGTCTCCAAGGTCTCCCAACCTCCCATAGACAAGCCTGCTATAGCACGATGGGCAGCATCCGTATATACATTGTATGTCTTCTCAATAAAAGGTACGATGTCATTCTTCAAATCCTCAACGAACAAAGGCACTTCACCTGCCAGATCACCGGTCTCAATGGTTCCGTTAGGCATGACCACAAGCATTGGTTTCATTTTACCTTCAGCCAATAGGTTATCCAAGATGTTATCAGCTTGACCCACACCGCTCCAGCTGGCATCATTATCTCCACCACCATGAATCAGGTAGAGTACTGGCAATTTCTGTTTGCTCTTCTCATAACCGGCAGGAGTCCACACATGAACCGTACGGGTGCATCCCAAGGTCTTAGATTCATATTTTTGGACTGTCACAGCCCCATGAGGGATATCCTTCCTGTAGCCAAAGAAATCTTCCGGTTTATCAAATCCATTGAACATACGCTGCTGATACTGCTTTTCCATCAAAGGATCTGCCGTAGCCACGCCATCCACCACAAAATAGTAGCGAAGAGCACCCTCAGGTACATTGGTCACCTCAAAAGTCCAGACACCGTTTGGCTGCTCGCGAGTAGTAATCTCATTGTTATAATTGGCAGCATCGCCCATCAGCTTCACTTCTCTGGCCTTAGGAGCATAGATACTGAACAGCACATTGCCATTAGCCAGCTTGCGTACAGGCTGAAGGGTATCATTTGGAGATGGTACCCTAGAGAACTGCGCTGATGCAGAGAGTGACAATGCTAAAAATGATAGCGTCAAGAGTGTTGATTTCATACGTTATTATTTCTTTGAAACTTCAATCACAAACTGAGCATAGCGAGTCATGTGGCGCTCTGCCTTGTCTGTCACTTCCATGTTCACAATAATCTTATCACCAATCTTAGCGGTCTTAGGTACAGTATAAGTTACAGTCACAGGTGTTCCAGCTACACAGTCCTGTACACCTTGAACAGACAGGTTCTGAGCCATTTCCGCATCACCATAATAAGCAGTGTTACCTCCCATGAATGGATTTCCACCCTTATTCTGTGACTCAACCCACCATCTTACAGTCATGGCATGACCATCTGGGTCTGTAGCTGTACCACTCAATGTAACAGCCTTGCCTGGCTTGCACTTCAATGTAGCCTGCTCTGCCTTTACCAGAGGTGCATGGTTACACTTGTCTGCTCCACCGATAGCCCAGTCTGCACGAGCTGCCAATTCATCAAAGAGGACTTCTGTATATCTATTATCCATGTGTGATGCACCTGGGATAAGTCCTAAGTTAATGTAAGATGAGCAACCGAACTGACAGCACATCCAGTCGAATGGATTGAACTCATATCTTGGACGTGAGCCTAAATTCTCTGGGCCCCAGCCCTGGCGACTAGACTCAGCCCAGTCCATGTAGTTGATGATACCATAGTTATAAATCAGTGGCTCACCAAAAACAGCGCGATCCTCTGCCATCAACCAGAAATCACCCAACAGCTTACCATGGTTCTTCTTGAATGCGTCCAACAGATATTCACCCTGATAATACTTAATCACCTCAGGAGCTGCGGTCTTGGCAGAGAAGAACTGTCCATAAGCGCTTACCCATCCACGAACATCGTTCTGGAGGCCTGGGAACATCTCGTCAATCTTACTGTCTGCACGACAATTATCCTCACCATTACCATTGATGCGAACCTTAGCCACAACTTTCTTCAGCACATCATCCCACTTGTCAGTACCATGATATTTCTCATAGATGCTGTACAATGCACGTACGGTAGTGTTGATGCCACCCCAATGCTGGATGTGCAGCGGACGCATATCATCGTCCATGATACACTGCTCAATCCACTTAGAGCCTTCGGTCTCAAATCTGTAGTCCCCCTCAAACTCCACGTTACCAATCTTAGTAATGCTACGCAGATAAGCAGGAGTAGGAAAATTAGGACTGTTCTGGCTCAGGAACTTATAATCCTGCTCATAATAACGGAGCATTCTGTCCAAGAACAATGGATCTGCAGGTCTGTAGCTTCTCAGTTCACCCGCATTCTTCACGGTGTGCTCACAATGAGTAGCACTGCACTTGTAATTTGGTGTAATCTCAGCCAATGTGTGCTTTCCACCATCACCATTGAAATGGAACATACCAGCAGACCAAACAATACCTGCTAAGTCATACTGGTCAGCGTACATCATACTCAGGATGATTCCGTTCATATCATCTACCTCCAAGTCGGTAGTGATCAGAATTCTCTCTTGAGTTTTTTTGTCCACCTTAGGCTCTAAATTCACGGCCTGAAGAGAAAGTCCTCCCCACAAGCAGCATACTGCAAATGTAGCAAAAAATCGTTTCATAGATGTTTCTTTTATTTATTTTGTTATATTAATTTCTTCTTTCAGCATGATATCCTTTGAAGAGGCTCCCACTTCGAAGACATATTTTCCGGATTCAAGCACCCACTGATGTGTATTTTCATCAAATGAAGACAAATCAGTTTTCTTCACAATCAAGTTCACGGTCTCTTTCTTCCCCGGTTCCAGAGCACTCGTTTTGGCAAAGGCACGAAGTTCATGAACTGGCTTGTCGGTCACCTTACCCACTGGGGCAGAGACATAAAGCTGTACCACTTCCTTTCCTGCAGTCTGACCAGTATTGGCAATGTCTACGGAAACCTCGTAGGTCTCACCCAGATCTTTCACAGACAGGTTGCTGAAAGAGAAAGTGGTATAAGACAGTCCGTAGCCAAAAGGATAAGAGACAGGTACCTGATGGGTGTCAAAATGACGATAGCCCACATAAACACCCTCTTCGTATTTGGTAATGCCGATATTAGGCTCATCACTCTTCTTTCCACTCTGAGGGCCCAACTGCACCATGGCAGGCGCATCAACCGGGAAGTTAGCTGTAGATAGGTGATCCTCAAGTCTGGCAGGGAATGTCATGGTCAATTTACCCGAAGGATTGGCCTTGCCACTTAAAATGTCGGCCACGCTATTACCACCTTCCTGTCCACTCATCCATGCACACAAAATGGCATCTGGAAGATTTTTCCAGGACTGTGTCTCAATGACGCCAGTGATGTTCAAAATCACTACAACCTTCTTACCCACAGCGTGAAAGGCTGCGCAAACACTGTCCAATAAGGTCCTTTCCTTTTCTGTGATATTGAAATTCGAAGTACTCCGGTCTGCAAACTCACCAGAAGAACGTCCCAATGTAATCAATGCCACATCATTGGCCTGGGCCAGACTTTTCAGTTCAGCTGTTGAGAACAACATTTCATCAGGGCGTTCTACAGGCAAATGAGCCGCCATAGGATCTGTGTTCTTAGCACGAGCATCGGCTAGACGAGCCTTCTCGGTCTCCAGAAACCTACTGTACATCTCTTTCATCTGGACATCAGGGGTATAACCCGCACTTTTCAATCCATCTTCCAATGATACAACATAGGCGTGATGCACATCGCCGGAACCTGTACCACCTGCAATGAAATCATACGATGTACAGCCAAACAATGCAATATGCTTAGCAGATTCAGACAGAGGCAGTGCTTTTCCCTCGTTCTTCAGAAGCACCATTCCTTCTGTAGCACTCTGGCGCGTTACTGCGGCATGAGCCTTTAAGTCAGGCTTGTTGCTATACGCATAACCATGATAGCGAGGAGTCTTTTGAATCAGTTCAAGTACACGCTTTACATTCCGGTCAATAACATCCATATTAACCTTGTTGCTATCCATGGCGGCAATAAGCTCTCGGAGTTGCTTGTTGCTACCAGGCTCTATCATGTCATTACCTGCATTCATCTGAGCTACCACATCCAGTCCACCGAACCAATCGGTCATCACGGCACCCTTAAATCCCCACTCATCGCGGAGAACATCGGTAAGCAACCATTTGTTCTCACTGGCATAAGTTCCATTTATATAATTATAAGAAGACATAACCGTCCAAGGCTGTGCCTCCTTTACAACAATTTCAAATCCTTTGAGATAAATCTCTCTAAGTGCACGCTCAGAAACCACCGCATTGTTATTCTTACGATTAGTCTCCTGGCTGTTTGCAGCAAAGTGCTTCACACTTGTTCCCACTCCATTACTCTGCACACCCTTTACATAAGCTGCTGCAATTTTTCCCGAGACGAGTGGATCCTCGGAATAATATTCAAAATTACGTCCACAGAGTGGATTTCTATGGATATTCAGCGCAGGTGCCAAAAGGACATCAACGCCATATTCCAAAACCTCATTACCAATACATGAACCAACCTCTTCTACCAGCTGCTGGTTCCAAGTACTAGCCAATGCAGTACCCACAGGAAAATGGGTACAATAATAAGTTAAAGAATCATTTTCTCGTGTTGGACTGATGCGTAAACCTGCAGGTCCGTCACCCAGAACCATCGTAGGAATCCCTAGATGTTCAATGGGATAGGTTACAGCACCAGCACCTGGTACAATACCGCGAGCCTCACCCACAATAGCCTCATCGGTATTCTCCTCACGCCCTTCCATACCGGTACCCACCAATAATTTGGCCTTTTCTTCATTCGACATTTGAGCGATTACGTCCTCTATGGAAGAATTGCCTAATTGAGGGGTTGATGCACAAGATGCCATCAACACACCTGCCAACACGAGATAATGATTCTTTTTCATTTATTTATATAGTTTCTCACGCATATCTTTATAATACTCCTCCCAAAGTTCCACTTCTGCACGGTTAGGCTGTGACACCAAAGACGCACCATTATGGAATTTCATGACGGTTTCCTTTTCAAGGTTGTAAACCGGCCAATATGGCAAAGCGTCACCGTGAGCAGGATTTTCCTCCTTTATGCCATCATCGTTAGGATTACCTGTCTTCACAAAATTAGCGAAATAAGTAGTAATCATTTTGGAAATACCCCAATCCACGTCGTTAAATGGCATGAATGAGAATGGATGACCAAAGACGAAAGCCATATCACAAGCATGATTGGTACCTTTAGAGATTACATCAGGACGGAATGTATTAGCCTGAGGTTGATCCAAGTAATATACATAGATATCGCTCTTACCCGTCTTCTGCTGCAGGTTGGTCCAGGCATAGGTAGGCCAAGCAAAAGCTGACTCTCGGAAAATATTACTGCGAGCATCTAGAACATCAGCATCAGTCTTAGCTGGATACATGGCCTTGAACTTAGGAGCCCACTCGCCAAAACGAGCGTTCATCTCAGTCTCATATTCTGCCAATGTTCCAGGTGCAGAGAACATGTCACCTTCACGGCTGTTTGTACCGATGAGCAGATTCACATCATTATATTCACCACGTTCATACTGCAGATATTGGTCGCCTGTAATCACATAGCCATCGGCATTAGGCCAGCAGTTTCCAGCTCCCTCTTCCAAGAACTTCTCTGCTGGAATCTTACGCAATTCTTTCAAGTTCAGCTTCTTCTTATCCAAGCCTAATTTCTTCAAAAAATCCTTACCCTGCTGCTCTGCCAGCTGAAGAGATGTACAGCCCAATCCCACAATGGACTTTTCACCTATAGGAGAGAAAGAGCCACCACTCTCACAGATAGCACCACGGAACAAGCCCTTAGTCAATGGAGATGCACACAGGATGCTTACGGAGATACCACCAGCACTCTCTCCCTGAATAGTAATCTTATCAGGGTCACCACCAAAGTTTGCAATGTTCTCCTTCACCCACTTGATAGCCTGGATCTGATCCAGCATACCATAATTACCAGAAGTAGCCACACCGGTCTCCTTCAGACTCTCTGCAGTCAACTCTGGCAAGGCCAGATAACCCATGGCATTCATACGGTAGGTAATACTTACAAACACCAAACCCTGACGAGCCAGGTTGTCTCCCCACTGGTCATAGCTCTTGCCATCCTGGAATCCACCACCATGAATCCACAGCATAACAGGAAGTTTCTCGTTCTTTGATGTTGCTGGAGTCAAGATGTTCAGATACAAGCAATCTTCACTGATTGGTTCTGCAGCAGTACCCGTAGAGATACCACCACTGATTTTCTGGATAGCACGTGCTGTTACTTGCTTAGCCTGATAGACACCATTATAAGGAAGTGGTGCCTGTGGTGCCTTCCAACGCAAATCACCTACTGGTGGCTGAGCAAATGGAATGCCCTTGAATGTACCCAAGCCATTCTCAATGATACCCTCAACCTCACCCTGAGCCGTTGTAGTACGGGTCAATGGCTGTTGAGCAAACGCAGAAGTACCCATCATCAAGAGTACAGCTGCCATGATATTACGAATCTTCATATTTTCTTATTTAACTGTAATCACTAAACGGTTGTATTTCACCAATGGGAAATTTCCATTATCTGTAGCTTCCAGAACAAGATGGATTTCATCACCACTCTTGGCATCTGCAGGAACTGTGAATGTTGTTGCAGGAGCAGTAGGGTCTGCCGCATTACAATCTGGCTCATAGGTACCCATAGGATGTTTCCACCAGTTCACTGAAACTTTCTGACCCTTATCTGGGTCTGTAACCACATATTTCAGCTTCAAGGTTTCACCAGCACTTGCAGTCAAGGCTGTTGGGCCACTGATTTGTGGTTCATGGTTTGCATCGGCATAGTTTGAAGTGACAGCCCACTTCAAACGCTCTGCAAAACCAAACATGACAGGAGGAAGGAAGTCTGGAGTCTTAGGATCTGGAGCTGCTGCACGACGAGGTGCACCTCCTTGAGGACCACCAAATCCTTGTGGAGCAGCAGGCTTAGGAGTATCCTTCACTGGAATCTGATAGCCTCCCCAGCCACCCCAATTCTGAACATAACCATAAAGGCCATTGTCCAGTAGGTTCAAGAAACAGAACGTATCACCTTCACTGATGAAAGTTCCCTTTGGCTGAAGAGGACACCAAAGCTGATATCCCATTGCCTTCAATTCCTCGGCAGTCTTGTCGAAACCAAATGGATCAAAAATATCTCCCTTAGCAAACTGCTTACCATCGCCCCAGACACGATACAACGCACCCAAAGGACCACGGGAAAGCACATTCTTGCTCAACCATGCAGGACTGTACAGTTCTTTCTGAAGATCTGTCTTTGCCATCATTGGAGACATGAAGCTCAAACCAGGGGCACCTACACCTGTAGGCTGCTGCTTGACTGCTGGCCAGAAAGGCTTAATATAATTAGCATAAAGATTATCCTGGTCTCCACTCAGATAAAGCACCATCTTTTCTGACACTTTCTTCTTCAAAGCTTCATAACCTGGTTGCTGAGAATAAATCTCCTCAATACTTCTCAACGCGCGAGCAATGGTAGAGCAACCACCCCAAGCCTCAACGAAGACTGGACCCGGTTTATCATCGAGCAGCACTTTCTTGATTAATTCAGAACCCGGAGTATCCTTTTCAAACTCACCATCGAACTGAACATTTCCCCAAGCCACCTTAGAACGGATATATTCAGGAGTAGGATAACGAGAATCATGCACTTTCAGATTAGGGTACGCCTTTTCGTAAGCATCCACCACATCGTCTATGAAACGATTATCCCAATCCCAGCGATAATTCGTCATAGGTTTGAAACCCAAACCAGGCTTATCATATTCACGGCCAGTCACATAATGCAATGTACCCTTTCCATCACCCTTCCAATGGAACTGGCTACTTGTATAAATAAGGCCCTCCACATCATAATCTGTAGAATACAGCAAGAAACGAATCATAGAATTACTATCATCCAGTTCCGCATCGGCTGTAATAATTACACGTGGCTTTTCCACTGGAGCCTTCACAGCCCATCCATCTGCATAATTCAATCCGGAAGCAGACAGCGACTGGGCTGCGACTGGAGTTACACTCAAAAATAAGCCTGACAAGGCTGAAAAAAGAAATATTTTTTTCATAGCTTATGAAATTCCCAACAAGGTGAGTAAAGCTGGTACGGCTATATAACATAGCCGCCCAGCACACACTAACAACTTTATATCATTTAAACAATAAAGGAGCAAACTCAGAGAGGTAGATTCGCCAGTTCTTCCAAACGTGACCATCACTACTCTCACGGAACGTATATTTCTGTCCCAATTTATCCAACACTTTCATGTGATCTTTGACTGAGTTATACAAGAAATCCTCGGTTCCACAACCAATCCAGTACAACTTCACGCCATCTTTCACCTGCTGTTCCAACATCTTGTCCATATCCTTGTAGAAAGGACTGCGATTAGAACGCATCATACCAGCAGAGAACAAGCCAACGTAGTCGAATGTATTACGATACAGGCGAGAAATGGTGTTTGTGTGTCCACCACCCATAGACAAGCCCGCGATAGCGCGATGCTGCTTGTCGTTAATGGTACGGTATTCACTTTCAACAAACTTCATGATCTCTGCAAAATGAGTCTCAAAAGTTCCGTCACCGCTGTACACCTTGGTATGGAATGGCTTGTAAAGACCCCAAGTACTCTCACCCGGTGCAGCATGCAAGCCTGGGTGTCCGTTTGGCATAACCACAATCATAGGCTCTGCCTTACCCTGGGCAATCAAGTTGTCCAGAATCTGGCAAGTACGTCCGAAACCTACCCATTCATTCTCATCGCCACCACTTCCGTGAAGCAAATAAAGAACAGGATATTTCTTGTTTGGATTAGCCTCATAGCCAGCTGGCGTATATACATTCAAACGACGGTCAATCTGCAACATATCGCTATACATCCAACGGCGGCTCAATGTACCATGAGCCACATCTTTTACCATATAGAGCTCTGCTCTACCATTTCCTACGATGAAATACTCACTCAAAGTGCCAAAATCACGGAAAATATATGGGTGATTAGGGTCATGAGTCACTACGCCGTCAACCACAAACATATAGCTGTACAACTCGCTCTCCAATTTTGGAGAAGTGTAAACCCAGACAGAGTCATTCTCTTTCTTCATGTTCACCAGTCCGGTACCAACCATACCACCCACTGGATTCTTTTCTGCAACCTTAGCAAAATCACCAGCAATCTGGACAGTCTTAGCAGTCTTGGACTGGAAACGGAAAGTCACAGTATTGTCTTTGTTAACCTCTGCAGACTTGATGTCCTGAGAAGCAAAAAGAGCCTGTTGTGCACTGGCATTCAAACCAGCAGCAAGTGCAAATGCAACTACAATCAGTTTTTTCATCTTTATATCATTTAGAGGTTAGACATTACTTAAACAACAATGGAGCAAACTCAGAAAGATACAGACGCCAGTTCTTCCAGACATGGCCATCACCACTCTCGCGATAGGTATATTTCAGGCCCATGCGATCAAACATGGCACGCATATCAGCATTATTCTTATACAAGAAATCTTCGGTTCCACAACCTACCCAATACAGTTTTACACCATTTGCAATCTGCTTCTTCAAAGTTGCGTCCTGATTTGCATATACACCCTCAGGCTTGGTCATACCTACAGCTGCAGAGAACAAACCTACATAATCAAAGGTATTCTCATAGAGACGTGAGATATGGAAGCTATGGAAACCACCCATAGACAAACCTGCGATAGCACGGTGTGCCTTGTCTGCCTGTACGCGGTAAGTAGACTCTACAAACTTCATGATCTCAGGGAATGCCTGCTCAAATTCACCATTCATCATAGCTGGATGGAAAGGTTTGTACAGGCCCATGCTGCTCTCACCAGGAGCTGCCTCAAAATCTATATGACCATTAGGCATAACTACAATCATAGGCTCTGCCTTGCCCTGAGCAATCAGATTATCCAGAATCTGGCAGGTTCTTCCGTAGTTTACCCATTCATCCTCGTCACCACCTGCACCGTGTAACAAGTACAATACTGGATATTTCTTGTTCACGTTCTTCTCATATCCCGCAGGCAGATACACGTTCAAGCGACGGTTCTTCTTTCCCTTTTCTGAATGATACCAAGGACTCTGCAGTGTTCCATGAGCTACCTTTTGAACCATGAACAGATCTGCTAAGCCGTCAGGAACCATGAAATAATTGCTGACAGTTCCAAAGTCACGGAAGATATAAGGATGGTTTGGGTCTACAGTTACAGTTCCATCCACCACAAACATATAACTATACAACTCAGAAGTCAATGGTTCACTGGTATAAACCCAGATTGAATCATTCTCCTTCTTCATGTCAATCAAGCCAGTACCAACCAGGCCACCTACAGGATTATCTTCCTTGATTTTGGCAAAATCACCGGCAATCTGCACCTTCTTTGCATCAGGTGCCTGGAAACGGAAAGTCACAGAGTGATCCAGATTGACCACAGCAGACTCAATGTCCTGTGCCTTCCATAAGTTCTGCTGGGCAAAAGCAGAAAACGAAGTGGCAAGAAACAAAATACTTGCAACAAGATATTTTTTCATTATTCCTTCTTTTTCTAAAAAAGGAGGGTAGGGCTATACCCCACCCTCCTTTATTTCATTTTCAAATTATAATCAATTACCAACCTGGGTTCTGAACCAAATTAGGATTAGAGTTGATTTCAGAAGTTGGGAATGGCAGCAACTCATGCTTTCCAGCCTTGAAACCATCGGTAGCATAAGTCATGTGAGTAATTGTTCCATCTGCCTTCAAAGCTGGACGGCTCTTACCACGATTAGCCAAAACAGATGCAGCATCACCCCAACGTACCAAATCCTGGTAGCGAGAACCTTCAAACCAAAGTTCCAACTGACGCTCCAATTTGATATCAGCCATGGTTACATTATCCTTATCAGCCAACTTAGCACGCTTACGAACATCATTCAGATATTTCTTTGCTTTTGCTGGATCACCAGCCTGTAAATTAGCCTCGGCTGCATACAACAGCACCTCAGCATAACGCATATAGCGTGTATTATTTGGAGACAAAGCAAAGTACCACTGGTAAGTACCTGGAGTTAAGACACGATACTTCCAATCAAACAAACCGCAATGGTCTGGACATTCCAAGATAGAAGACATCAAGGTAACACCATTATCATTCATGAACTTCAAATCCTTAATATAGCAGTTGTAACGATAACCATCCTTACCCTCTTCTGACTCAAATGCCTTTTGGATTTCCTCAGTTGGATTGAAGAAACCCCAACCACTATCATTCCACTGAGCTGCTGCTGCAGGAGTATGGTTCCACATACCACCACCACGCCACTGAGTATAAACCCAAATCATTGGAGCCATAGCAGAACTTTGAGATGGGTCGTAAACCCAGTTGCTCTCAAACAAGGTTTCCTTGCTCTCTTCGCCCTTCAATGTCATCAAATCCTCCATTGAAGCCTCCAAATCATACTTTTCACTGATAATCAATGTTTCAAGAATAGATGCAGCTTCACTCCACTTCTTCTGGAGAACATATGCCTTACCTAACAGTGCCTGAGCAAAACCCTTTGTGATGCGATAAGTCCATGCATTCACGTTAGCCTTTTCATCCAATCCTCCTGCTAATGCAGCGTTTAGATCTGCCTCAACCAATGCCCAAAGAGCAGCAGTATCACCATTTGGAGAACTGTACTCAGATGGAGCAAGTACGTGATCAACCAACACTGGAGTTCCCCAATATGGAATCAAATCCAAATAAGCCATTGCACGGAAAACATGTGCTTCAGCAATAGCTCTCTTCATGGTAGGAGATGCTCCTTCTGCTGATGTGTTTTCAAGAACAACATTTGCGCGATAAATCACTTTATACAAAGCCTCATACCACTGAGAAATGTAGCTCATACCAGAGTCGAACGTATAGTAAGCCAAGGCAGGAGATCCTGCAGTCCAAGATTCACCACCGTTATAAACATCATCTGAAAGAAGGTTCTTTACCCAGAAAGATGGAACATATACTGACTTCCAAGCATCGTAACATGCAGTTACAGCCTCTTCTGCATCAGCATCTGTCTTATAGAAATTGGATACATTGGTTACACCATGCTGACCAATATCCAATCTGTCGTCACAAGATGGAAGGACTGCACAGCCAGCCATCAGAACAACAGGTAATATATATTTATTTAATTTCATAATTGTAAGATTTAGGATTAGAAGGTTACATTAATACCACCAACGATCTTCTTTGAAGATGGATAAGAACCAAGGTCAATACCCATAGCATTACCTGTAGCAGTAAACTCAGGATCGAAACCTGGGTAATCTGTAAAGGTAAAGAAGTCATCCAATGAAACATAAGCACGTACATTTGAAAGCTTCAAACTCTTCAAGAGTGTCTTAGGAACAGTATAACCCAACTGAATCTGCTTGATCTTGAAATAAGAACCATCATAAACCATTGCAGAACTCTGCAGATACTGGCTCCAATATGCATTAGAAGGTAAGATTGCATCACCACCGTTTGAAACACGGTTATTATAGAATGTTTCCAAACGGTTAGCCATGGTACGAGAAGTACGGTCATAACCAATGAATACATCATTACCCTTTGAACCAGAACCGAATACAGTCAAATCAAAGCCCTTGTAACCAGCAGTCAAAGTGATTCCATAAGTGAAATCAGGAATTGCAGAACCTATCATCTGCATATCGTTTGTTCCAATCTGGCTAGCTGGAACAACTTCACCTGCAGCATTATAGAAAGTAGGATTACCATCAGAACCTGCACCAGCATACTTATAACCACGCATGTACCAGATAGGCATACCTTCCTCGAAATAGTTAATAGTACCAATACCAGCACCACCACCAGACATACGATCACCTGCCATTGGAGTCAGATAAGTAACCTTATTATTCAAAGTTGCGATATTACCACTGATACTATAGTGGAAGTCGCCAATATTATCACGCCATGAAAGTTCAAGTTCAAGACCCTTGTTCTCTACATTACCTGCGTTGATTGGAGATGCAGTGTTACCAACAATCAGAGATGGCTTGAAGCTAGCAGAAGGAATAATCAAGTCCTTAGTCTTCTTAATAAAGTAATCAGCAGTCAAAGACAAACGATCACGCAAGAAACGCAAATCTAAACCTAAGTCAATCTGCTCTGAAGTCTCCCACTTCAAATCAAAGTTACCTGTTGCTGATGGCATAGAACCAACAGAATAACTAGCTGCATTAGTAAATGGATACTTGATAGTAGAAGCAATTACAGAATCATAAGCCCAATTGCTCAAACCAGCGATAGAACCATTCTGACCCCAAGAACCACGTAACTTCATGTGAGTTAACCAACCCTTAGTTCCTTCCATGAACTTTTCGTTTGAAACAGTCCAACCCAGAGAACCTGCAGGGAAGTAACCCCAACGCTTCTGAAGAGGAAGAATAGAAGTATCAGCAGCATCAGCACGCAAAGAGAACTGTGCAAAGTAAGTATTCTTCCTTAATTTCGCAGCACTATAACATTAAACATATTTTAAGGTCCTGAGCAA
>JAUNHZ010000018.1:24110-26030 GCA_030523705.1 Bacteroidales bacterium | reverse complement strand
AGGAAGTATAAATATTCTGGATTCGCGAATCTTAACATACCTATTCTTTCTTTTTTAAGGAATTCTTCTTAACAAAAGAATTCTCATCAATAACTCAATAAGCAATGCAATTAGTGCTACACTTGCAAACAACTGATAGCATTCATATTTCTTGCTGTATTCTTTTACCTTCAGCTTGGATTTCTCCAATTTGTCAATATCCTCATAGACCTGCTTCAACTCATCATTGTTTGTAGCTCTATAATAATGTCCATCTGTAGCCTTAGCAATTTGAGTTAAGACCTGTTCGTCTATCTCAACTGGCAAGTTAACAATCTGATAGCTATTTCCTACTGGATATGGATATGGTGCAAGGCCATTCTTTCCTACTCCAATAGTGTACACGCGAATTCCTAAACTTTTAGCCATCTCAGCTGCTGTAAGCGGAGAGATATCACCCATGTTATTCACTCCATCAGTCAACAAAATAATGACCTTAGATTTAGCTTTACTATTCTCCAGACGAGTAAGTGCATTTGCAACACCCATACCCAATGCTGTACCATCTTGTATGAGACCTTGCTGTACCTGATCACAACCCATATTCTGCAGCAGATTCAATACAACCGCATGGTCTGTAGTCATAGGACATTGCGTGAAAGCATCACCTGCAAAGAAAGTCAAACCTATATTGTCTGTAGGACGGTCTGCGATAAAGGCTGAAGCAACACTCTTAGCGGCTTCAATTCTGTTGGGCTTCAAGTCTTGAGCCAACATACTTGTAGAAATATCCATCGCCAACATGATGTCAATACCTTCAACCTCCTTATTGCTCCAGTCGTTACTTGTCTGAGGTCTAGCTAATGCTAAAACCAAGAATACCCAAGCAACAACACGCAGCACAAATGGGGCATGAACCAGATAGTTCTTCCAACTCATTGGCGCTTGAATATAGGCATGCGTATCCGGAACCCTCAAGGAAGGCTGCGTTTTCTTATGCCGTAAAATATACCACGCTATATATGGTAAAACGGGTAATAGAAGCAGTAAATATAATAAATTTACAAATGTCATTATTCAAACTTAAAAACAGAGTTCATACAACTCATATCCTATATATGCAAGAGCTGTCAAGCTCATAATACTCAGTACAATTATACCTACCAACAATGATACCTTGACCTGATTTGATCGTTTCTCCTCTACAGTAAGCTCTTGCTTCTTGTTCAATTCCGCAGGGTCAACCTCTACCTTTGTCTTATTAATGAATTCAACAGCATTTACCAAGTTCATGTCATTCTCATTCATCAAGGTATTATACTTCGCAAACTTAACCAGATCGGCAGTCTGGAACAACTGACGCAATTCATCTAGAGCTTGCTCATCCTTCTCTTCTGTCAGATGCTCAATAATCTCTGTTGACGTCATCTCTGTTGCATTGAAACCATATCTCTCTTTAATATAGTTTCGCAGTGCATCCGTCAAACGAGTATAATATTCCTTGGAATCCTCCTGGGACCAAGTCTTTTCACTCTTAATTGCCTGAATCTCATTCATAGCTTTCTGATGAGGAGCCAACTTAGGTGCAAGGCGGATACGCTTTATAATTGGCTTATTATCCTTGTATCTGACAATCAAATAACAGCATAAAGCGCACATTGGTATCAAGAGAATTGACAACCAGAAAATCAAAGCCCAGTCCTCCCACTCAAATGGAGCTTCCATGACATCCTTTGGTCCAAAGAACTCATTTGGTTTGGACAGATCCACATCTACAGAAAAAACCTTAAGCGACAAATTCTTGGAATAATAAGGCTTTTGGTTTACTAGAACTTCCATCGGAGGAAGGAAATAGTGGCCAGAGTCAAAAGAAGTCACTAGGTAATCTCTTGTAACCAATATTCTTTTACCATCATTCAGTGATGTGATAGATGGTTCAGA
>JAUNHZ010000018.1:19233-24100 GCA_030523705.1 Bacteroidales bacterium | reverse complement strand
ACTTCCAGACATTCAACACCCTTTACAATGGTATCATTATATTGTGGGAAATCATAGGAAGCATCTGAATCCATGCTTACTTGCAGATGGATTTTGGTCTGCTCACCTACACGGATAAGAAGTGTATCTATTACAGCATCTACCGTAACTTGAGCAGAAAGGCTTTGCAAAAAGCAAAAAAAGAATATATTTATAAAAAGATTCCTCAACATGTATTAATTTCTTTTAGCAAACAAGCTCAACAATTCCTTTACATAATCACCGTCTGTACTTATAGAAATACTATCCACATTACTTTGGGTGAATATCTTCATCATGCGCTCCTGACGTTCTTTCCACCATTGTCTATGCACCTCACGTACCTTGCGGGAAGAAGTATCAATGTATTGTTCAAATCCGGTCTCAGCATCTTTAACCTTCATCAAACCTACATCTGGCAATTCGGCTACACGCTTATCAAAAACCTGGATTGCAACCACATCATGTTTGTGATTAGCAATGGTAAGTGTATCTTTATAATCCTTTGGGTCAATGAAATCACTTAGAATAAATGCAGTACATCTTCTCTTCTGGACGTTTGTCAGGAATTCTATCGCTTGCTTGATATTCGTCTTCTGGCTTTCGGCCTTGAAGCTTATGAGCTCGCGTATAATATACAGAATATGTTTACGACCTTTCTTTGGAGGTATAAACTTCTCAATTTTATCAGAGAAGAACACCACACCAATCTTATCATTATTCTGAATGGCAGAGAAGGCTATGGTTGCAGCAATTTCTGTCAGCATCTGGTTCATCATCTGCTTGCTTGTACCAAAATCAAGACTTGATGAAACATCTACCATCAGCATGACAGTCAATTCACGTTCCTCTTCAAAAACCTTTACATAGGGTTTATTGAATCGTGCTGTTACATTCCAGTTGATATCACGAACGTCATCACCATATTGATACTCACGCACTTCAGAGAAAGTCATACCTCTACCCTTAAAGGCAGAATGATATTGACCGGCAAAAATATTATTTGACAGTCCTCTCGTCTTGATTTCTATCTGGCGTACGCGTTTTAAGATTTCGCTCGTCTCCATAATCTTTCTTAAAACTCAAGATTAAGGCACCTCAACCCTATTCAGAATCTTACTGATAATCTCCTCACTGGTAACATTGCTTGCTTCTGCTTCATAGCTCAAGCCAATTCTGTGTCTTAATACATCATGAGCTACGGCACGTACGTCTTCTGGGATTACATAACCTCTACGCTTAATGAATGCATAAGCTCTTGATGCCAGGGCAAGATTGATAGAAGCACGAGGAGAACCACCAAAGCTGATATAGTCCTTCAGTTCCTTCAGGTTATACTTCTCAGGGAAACGAGTAGCAAATACAATATCAGCTATATACAGTTCAATCTTTTCATCCAGATATACCTGTCTTACTATCTCGCGGGCCTCAGTAATATCTTGAGTACGAAGAATTGGTCTAACCTCACTCTTTTCACCTGCGATATTCTGGCGGATAATCAGTTTCTCTTCTTCCAATTTTGGATAGTCAATCACAACCTTCAGCATGAATCGGTCAACCTGTGCTTCTGGAAGTGGATAAGTACCTTCCTGCTCAATTGGGTTCTGAGTAGCCAATACCAAGAAAGGCTTTGGCAACTGGAACGTTTCATTACCTAAAGTTACCTGACGCTCCTGCATAGCTTCGAGCAAAGCACTCTGAACCTTTGCTGGGGCACGGTTGATTTCATCAGCCAATACAAAGTTTGCGAAGATTGGGCCCTTCTTTGAGATAAATTTACCATCCTGCTGGCTGTAAATCATAGTACCTACAATATCTGCAGGCAACAAATCAGGAGTAAACTGTATACGACTGAACTGAGCATCAATCAAGGATGCCAGGGTCTTAATTGCCTTGGTCTTTGCCAGACCAGGAACACCTTCAAGTAAAACGTGACCATCAGAGAGCAAACCAATCAGCAAAGACTCAATCAAATGCTTCTGGCCAATGATCTGCTGATGCATACCTGTCACCAGGTTAGTAACAAAAGCGCTATGACGTTCAATGCGCTCATTCAATTCTCTAATATCTATTGCTTCTGCCATAGTTATATATTGTTTTTATTTTTTCAGTACAAAGTTAGTGCTTTCTATCAATAGCAACAACTAAAAATCGTTAAAGAGAATTCTAAAAAGTTAGATTTTAAGAGTATTTAAAACTCTGCCCAACTATTTACGTTTTGACTCCAGTTTTGGGATGTTCAAAACCGTTCCCTCAGCCACATGATCAGGGTCTGAGACACCATTATATCTGATGATATAGGGAGCCATCTGACGTGATCCAAAGAATCTTTCAGCTATCAGGCGAATGGTCTCACCTTTACGGATGGTATAGGTCTGGGCAGTACCAACAATCCAATAGCCACCTCCTGCAACTTGTGGATATTTATCCTTATTCGATGCGCTGACTTGGGGCTTTTGCTCTACCTTCTGCAGAGGTTTTTCTTCTTTTTTCATAACTGTAGCCTTTTCTACTTGTGGCTTATTCACAGGTGGTGTAGTCAAATCTTTCTTCACCACTGGTACAGAATCCACGCGGGTAGTATCTTGAACCGGAGTGGACTTTTCAACCACGATGGTATCATGTACATAAGTGATAATCTCAGTAGGCTTGACAGAACGCATATTAAGCGCTCCCATAAAATAGCCTATTCCTAAAGCTATCAAAACAAGAGCGACGACTAATAGAGTGTAATATCTAGAATGTTTTTTAGAATGACCCTCTTCTTTTCTATCATTACTAATTTCCACCTTCTGATTGATTGTTACAGGATCTACCAGTTTAACTAAGACTGGCTCTTCCGACTTGTGTTCTGGACCTGCTGTTGGTTCCTGTATGATAGGTTCTGGAATTTCTTCTACTACTGGTATACTTTCTTCTGCTGCTGGTTGAGAATCCAAAACAGTTTCTTGAACAGAAACTTCCTCTATCGGATTTTGTTCTTTCTCAACCTCAGGGGTTACCTCTTCGGATGTCAACTCGACAGTTGGAACTAGTGTCTCCAATATAGGATCCTCAAATGCCGGATTCACAGTTATTGGATCTAGCTCTACTTGTGGTGCTGGCAATTCATTTTTAACTTCTTCTTCAACTTCATCCTCCACATTTGAGAACTGCTCATCAATCTCTTTTAATTCTAAATCAGAGACCTCATCACTCAGTTCTACAGTCTCAAAATGAGCAAATGGCTTGTTCACCGCATCTTTCAAGGCTTGATCTGGAGTAAAAGATATTTTCACATGTCCATCTATCAAGAAGCGTTCCCCAGTATGAATATTCATACTTTCACGGCTCTCCACCTCTACTTGCTTAAAAGTTCCTAAACCCTTAATCTTTACATATTTATCACGTTGAATTCCACGCAATATCATATCAAAGAATATCTGAGTGAAATCCATAGCTGCCTTTTTATCAATCGACTTCTCCGCCGATAATAATTTGGCTAAATCCTGTAATTGCACCTTCTCTCCCATAGTTACTTGAATTTATCCTTCACAGAAGACGCAGGTTTAAATGATACAACCAATTTAGGCGGTACCAGCATTCGCTTTTGCGTCATTGGAGAAACCATGATACGCTCCATCTTTTTCTTCACTTCAAACGTACCGAAATTAGGAACTGCTATGGAATCACCATCCTCTAGCTTTGAGGACATGATCTTCACCATGCAGTCCACTAAATCCTGTGTACTTTTATTCGTGTAACCAGTTTCGGCTGATACTTCAGCTATAAATTCCTTGTTATTCAAAGTAATTAGGTTTAGAAGGTTATTTCACTCTTTTACCATACAGGTCAAAGACATCTGCAGATTCTATCTTGATATTGTAGAATTTTCCTCTCAGCAATCGGCCATCAGATACAGGAATAAGCACCTCTGGGTCAACCTCTGGAGAATCAAATTCTGTTCTTCCTACATAATAATCGCCCTCTCTACGATCAATAATGGTCTTGAAGACCATACCAACCTTGGATTCTGAGATATCTGCGGAGATTTGCTGTTGAATATCCATCAGTTCATCCAAGCGTTTTTGCTTAACCTCTTGAGGAACATCATCAGAATAATTAGTATATGAATAGGTTCCAGCCTCATGTGAATAAGCAAAAGCACCCATACGGTCGAATTTTGCCCATTTCACAAATTCCTTGAGTTCTTCAAAGTCCTCCTCAGTTTCCCCAGGGAAACCCACCATCAGAGTGGTACGCAAATGAATACCAGGGACCTCATTCCTAAACTGTTCAATGAGTTTCATGGTATCCTGCTTGTTCACATGTCGGTGCATTTTGGAAAGCATATGATCACTCACATGCTGCAAAGCAATGTCCATGTATTTACATACGTTCTTTTTCTCACGCATCACACGGAACAAATCGAATGGGAAATGCAGTGGATAAGCATAGTGCAGTCGAATCCATTCCACACCAGGAATATCAGCCATACGCTCTATCAGTTCAGGCAATTTCTGTGCGCCATAGATATCCACACCATAATAGGTCAATTCTTGAGCAATCACCTGAAACTCTTTAACGCCCTGTGCTACCAGATAGCGCATCTCATCCAAAATTTCATCCATTGGTCTGGACTTATGCTTGCCTGTACTGATAGGGATAGCACAATATGCACAGTCTCTGTCGCAGCCTTCTGAAATCTTCAGATAAGCATAATGGCTTGGTGTTGTCTGAACACGAGAGATAGGATCATTCACTGGAGCATGTCCTAAATCCATGAGCAACTGGTCCCAGTCGAATTTTCCATAAAAATGATCTACTTCAGGGAGTTCCACTTTCAGTTCTTCCAAAAAGCGCTCTGTCA
>JAUNHZ010000018.1:0-19223 GCA_030523705.1 Bacteroidales bacterium | reverse complement strand
TATTGATTTTGCCCTCATTCTTAGCCTGACAGAACTCCAATATCATGTTAATGGACTCCTCCTGAGCATCACCAATGAAGCCACAAGTATTCACCACGGCAATCTCACCTTGAGGACGAGCAGCATCGTGCGTAACGGTATAGCCACGTTCCTCAAGCATATGCATCAGTTTCTCGGAGTCAACCAAGTTCTTTGAGCAGCCTAATGTTATGATATCTACGCAGTTCTTCTTCATGCTTAATCTTCCTTAAACAGAGAATCTACAAATTCCTTTCTGCTGAATGGCTGCATATCTTCCATTCCCTCACCCAATCCAATATACTTTACAGGAATCTTGAACTGGTCAGAAATGCCAATTACAACACCGCCCTTAGCTGTTCCATCAAGCTTGGTGATAGCCATAGAGGTAATCTCTGTAGCTTTTGAGAACTGCTTAGCCTGCTCAAACGCATTCTGTCCGGTAGAGCCATCTAGCACAAGCATGATATCATTAGGTGCATCTGGAGAGATCTTCTTCATCACATTCTTAATCTTGGTGAGCTCGTTCATCAAGTTAATCTTATTATGAAGACGGCCTGCCGTATCAATAATAACCACATCAGCATTATTTGCGACAGCAGAGCTCAACGTGTCATAAGCTACGGATGCTGGATCGCTGCCCATTTTCTGCTTAATGACTGGTACGCCAACACGCTCACCCCAGATCACTAGCTGTTCTACAGCTGCAGCACGGAATGTATCTGCAGCACCCAGGAACACCTTATAACCAGCCTTCTTATACTGATAAGCCAATTTACCAATGGTAGTAGTCTTACCCACACCATTCACACCAACGACCATAATTACATATGGACACTTAATATCAGCAGGAATTGTAAAACCTAAGGTGTCATCTGTATTATTTTCCGTAAGCAATGAAGCAATTTCATCGCGAAGAATACCTTTCAGCTCATTGGTTGTCGTATACTTATCACGAGCTACACGCTCTTCAATACGCTCAATGATTTTCAAGGTAGTCTCTACACCCACATCAGATGTAATGAGCACTTCTTCCAGGTTATCCAAGACATCATCATCCACTTTGGATTTACCAGCAACAGCACGGGCAATCTTACTGAAAAAGCCCTCTTTAGTCTTTTCAAGTCCCTTGTCAAGCGTCTCTTTTTTCTCCTTAGAAAAGAAATCAAAAAATCCCATAGTAATAAAATGATTATTTGGGTGTAAAGTTAATAAAAATATCCCATTTCATCGGGATTTTTACACAAAAAAACCCCACATCTTAAAAATGTGGGGTTTTATCTATTTATTTACGAAAGATTACTTCTTAGCGAAGAAATCCTTTACAGCATCATTAGGAACCATCTGCTCGTCAAAGACGTAAGCACCAGTCTTTGGAGACTTAACCATCTTAATGACCTTAGCGAATCCACGACCTTCACCCTTCTGCAGAGTTGCGACTGTTTTCTTTGCCATAGCTTATAATTATTTAATTTCTTTATGAACTGTTACGCGCTTCAGAATTGGGTTATACTTCTTCAATTCCATACGCTCTGGAGTATTCTTACGGTTCTTAGTGGTAATGTAACGTGAAGTTCCAGGAAGACCGCTCTCCTTCATCTCTGTGCACTCCAGGATAACCTGAACTCTATTGCCTTTTGCTTTCTTTGCCATAGTTTTATCCTCCTGTATTATTCGCTAAGTACTTTGATTGACTTCCAATCACAATATCCATTCGCTACAGCGTCTTTCAAAGCTGCGTCCAAGCCCTTCTTATTGATCAAACGAAGGCCAGCTGCGCTCAACTTCAAAGAAATCCAACAATCCTGCTCTACATAGAAAAACTTCTTGTCGAACAAGTTAACGTCGAAGGTTCTCTTTGTTCTTCTCTTAGAGTGCGAAACGTTGTTACCAACCATCGCCTTCTTTCCGGTAATTTGACAAATCTTAGACATTTCTATCTTAAAATTTTAAGTGTTACTTACTAGTTCTTGCAAAACGGATGCAAAGGTAGTGAGTTTTTTTGGATTTTGCAAATTATTTTTGGAAAAGATTTTATTCTGTTTCAACAGCTTGACGAGATTCTACAAATTTTAGCAGCATTTCTAAGGCCTCACATGTAGCATACAGGATGTTACGTTCTCTTCCTTCATCCACAGAACGCATACTTGTAACGATTTCATCGGCTGTTCCAACTGCAATCCAAATGGTGCCAACAGGCTTGTCTGCAGTACCACCAGTAGGACCTGCAATTCCTGAAACAGCAATAGCGTAAGTAGTACCAAAAGCCTCACATGCGCCCTTTACCATTTCCTTAACCACCTCTTCGCTATAGACTGTATATTTGTCTATAGTTTCTTGATTTACATTAAGATACTTAACCTTACATTCATCGGTATAGGCCACAATTCCGCCCTTGAAATAAGCAGAGCTACCAGCCAGTGAAGTCAAGGCTGCAGCTACATTTCCACCAGTACAGCTTTCGGCAGTTGAGACGGTTTCTTTAGTCTTCCACAACAGGTGATTTAACAGCTGACTTGTAAATTTTGATTCTATATTCATAATCTTATTATTTAAACGTTACACGAGAATATGCAGGTTTATCTATGCTGCAGAATTCTTTATCTTGATATTTGTAGAAACCGGTAATAGCAATCATAGCCGCATTATCGGTGGTATAGCCAAAATTAGGAATAAAGATTTTCCAACCGTATTTCTTGGCATGTTCCCTGAATGCATTGCGCAAGCCGTTATTGGCAGACACACCTCCAGCTACTGCCACTTGCTTGATTTTGTAGTCTTTCGCAGCCTTTCGGAGTTTCTTCATCAAGATATCTACAATGGTATATTCAAGCGATGCCGCCAAATCTTCCTTATGATGCTCAATAAAGTCGGGATCTTCGGCAATCCACTCTCTAAGTGAATAGAGGAATGATGTCTTCAAACCGCTGAAGCTATAGTCGTATCCTTGAATCTGTGGCTTGGCAAAAATATATGCCAACGGATTTCCCTGACGGGCGAGCTTGTCTATAATAGGTCCGCCAGGATAACCTAGCCCCATCACTTTAGAACATTTGTCTATGGCCTCTCCTGCCGCATCATCTATAGTCTGGCCCAGTACCTCCATATCGTTATAGGCCTTCACCAAGACAATCTGCGAGTTACCTCCCGACACTAATAAGCAGAGGAATGGATAGGTTGGCTTATCGTTATCATCCTCGTTTTCCTTGATGAAATGGGCCAAAATATGGCCTTGAAGATGATTCACATCAATCATTGGTATACCCAGCGAACGAGCTAATCCCTTAGCAAAGGACACACCTACCAGCAAAGAACCCATAAGGCCTGGACCTCTGGTAAAGGCAATGGCAGACAACTCTTCCTTTGCCACCCCGGCACGTTTCAGCGCCTCGTGCACCACTGGTACCACATTCTGTTGATGGGCTCTGGATGCTAGTTCAGGCACAACACCGCCATAGGCTTCATGTACTGCCTGAGAGGCTGTTACATTTGACAGGAGAATCCCGTTTTTCAACACAGCCGCAGATGTGTCATCACACGAAGACTCTATACCTAATATAATTATATCCTTATTTTCCATTTATCAATAGGTTAATATCTCAAGACCTGTCTCTGTCATCAGGAAAGTATGTTCAAACTGTGCGCTGTCTTCACCGTCTTCAGTAAGAATAATCCAGTCCAGAGGATCCATCTCGTCCCCACAGACTTCCCAGCTTCCACCGTTAATCATAGGTTCAATGGTAAACACCATACCTGGAACCAGCAGCATACCTGTACCCTTCTTGCCATAATGCTCCACATCGGGCTCCTCATGGAACTCATTGCCCACACCATGGCCACACAAGTCACGAACCACACTGAAACCATTCTTGTGAGCATGTTTCTGAATAGCATTACCCACATCGCCAACAAAACACCATGGCTTGCAGGCTTCCATACCTACTTGCAAGCATTCTTTTGCCACACGGACTAGCTTCTCTCGCTTAGGAGTAGTCTTCCCCATCACAAACATTCGGCTTGCGTCAGCATAATATCCGTTCAGGATGGTTGTACAGTCAACATTAATGATGTCGCCCTCTTCCAAGAACTCGTCTTCGCTTGGAATGCCATGACACACAACATCATTAATACTGGTACATACGCTTTTAGGGAATCCTTCATAGTTCAGTGGAGCTGGAATAGCGCCATGATCCATGGTATATTCATAAACGAGCTTGTCTATCTCTGCCGTAGACATGCCTATGTGTATCTCTCGCTCAACCAAATCCAAAACACCAGTATTGATGACACCCGCAGCGCGGATGCCATCAATCTGTTCAGGAGTTTTTATGAGTTTGTTCTTTGGAACAAGGAATCCTCTGTTTTGATAGGAAAGGATTTTCTTATCAAAATCAGTGAGTTCCTTGTCCTTTGGAACTTTCCAGTTTCTTATAATTCGCTTAATAGCCATTCTTTACTTCTGATAAACATCACCACGGCCGAAGTTCTTCTCCATGGTAGCCATACCAGTAGCAACAGCAGCAGTTGCAGCAGCAGCCTGCTCCATATAATCCTGGAATGACTTGTTCAGGTAGTCGTTTTCAGTGTGCCAGATCTCCTGGTAGTTGAAACCGTAACCCTTATAATCCTCATTGCGGAGCTCTACACAAGGTACACCTGCCATACCGAATACAGACGCATCGGTACCACCCAAAGAAGTTACCTTACGACGTGGAGCAGACTTTGTTACGGTGAACTCGAAATCCCACAGGTTCTTCAATGGCTCACAGATCTTAACCATATCGTTGTACCAAGACTCAGGAACGCTGATACCAGTGCAAGCAGTAGGACCGCCGTCACGGTTGAACAGGTTGATGATCTTGTCAAGCTCCTTAGCGTGAGTCTTGCAGTATGCCTGAGCACCCCACAAACCGAACTCCTCACCAGCAAATGCTACGAACTGGATAGTACGCTTTGGCTTTACACCGCTCTTAGCAATCAGCTCAGCAGCACCCAGCATAGCACCAATACCAGTACCACAGTCTACTGCACCAGTAGCTGAATCAAATGCATCCAAGTGACCTGAGAGAATAATCTTCTCATCCTTGTACTTAGAACCTGGGATCTCTGCTACTACGTTGTAGAACTTGATAGGGCCCAACTTGAAGTGGTTGCGGATATCAAACTCCAACTGTACATCCTGGAAGTTCTTTACCTTATTATAAATAATCTCGTACTGAGACTTGTCTAGCTTGATGTCTGCATGCTTAGGCAGCTTCTCCCAAGTCATGTTAGGATCAGCCATCATAGGACGGTCGTACAATGCACGGATAGGCAACTCGCTAGCCTGGATGAAGCCAAGTGCACCCAGCTCGAGCAACTCACGAGCGTACAGACCTGGACGGGTCTGCAACTTAGGGCCATTGCCTGCTGCAGGACGAGGACCACCCTGGCCACCCTGACCTCTGCTGTTACGCATCTCTTCCATCAACTTAGCATTCGCAGCCTTGATAGACGCACGGATACTGTCTTCCTTCTCGTTCAGATAGATAGGCCAACCACTGTTAGTTCCGCTTACCAGAATCCAAGCACCCTTAACCTTACCCTTGATGCGCTGCAACTCTGCCTCAGTCTGTGGCTCAATTACTACATGGCCACGTACCAAGCCTGGAGTACCACTGGTGCAAGATGGAGTTGCGAAATGAAGATCCATGCTCTCAGCGCCAATCATACGACCATACCAGTGATCACGGTTAAAACCTACAGGAACGGTACCTGCCTCTTCCAAGTGAGCCTCAATACCCAGCTTCTTGAACTCATAGACTAGCCACTCTGCAGCATTCTCGTAAGCGTCAGAACCCAACAAACGGCCACCGAAACGACCTGTCAATGTACTCAGGTAATCCCAAGTCTTGTTCTGAGTTGTGCCTAACTCGGCAATTTTCTGAATAGCCTTCATGTCCTGTGCCTGGACATTTACAGCCAAAGCCAGTGCAAGACCGGCCAAAATTGATTTAACTCTCATATTACAATTTATTAAATGTGTGTGTTTAATTTCCTATAATCAAACCTTTGAATGCTGCAGGATACTCATCCTCAAAACGCATGTCTTCTCTAGTTACGGGATGGGTAAAGAACAGTTTGTAAGCGTGTAGGCAAAGACGGCCCAATGGGTCTGTCTGTGCTCCATATCGGCGATCACCCACGATAGGATGTCCCAGCTCCTTCATGTGAACACGAATCTGATTCTTACGTCCGGTTTCCAACTGGAACTCCACCAATGAGTAGCCATTTCCACGGCGCAGGGTACGATAATGTGTAATAGCCTGACGACCTCCATTATCCACTGGACTTGAGGTAACTACCATACCCTCCTCGTTCAGGAATGTACGGATAGTACCGTTATCCTTTTCCATTTCACCTTCCACCACAGCTACATAGCGACGGTCATAGACGATCTGGTGCCAGTAGTCGCGGAAAGTGTTCTGGGTCTTCTCATCCTTTGCAAACATCATCACGCCAGAAGTAGCACGGTCCAAGCGGTGAACCACATAGACGCGGTTGTTCCGGTGCTGACGTTTCACATACTCGTTCAGGATGTGCTGCGCAGTACGCTCCTTCTGCGCTTCGGTAGCCACAGAGAGAAGTCCCTGCTTCTTCTTGATGACCATGAGATAGGCATCCTCGTACAGCAGCTGAATCATATTATGATGGAACTCACTGTGTTTCTTCTGCTTGGAGATGCGTACAGTCAGACCATCGTGCAGTTCATAATTGTACTGGGTGATGATATTACTGCCAATCAGCACACAACGGTTTGTCAACAGGTACTTTGCCTTGGTTCTACTACCGTTGGTTACCTTATCCATCAAGAATGTCAGAAGTTCATAGTCCTCATGTACATTATAGTCCGTATACTGGTTACGGCTTCTAGCTATCAGCCATTCTGGCTTTGGTCTTTTGTTGCGACTCATTTGTCCCTCCTTTCCAAAAGTACCACATTCTCCACATGCTGTGTGTGTGGGAACATATCCACTGGCTGAACAGCCACAACTTTATATTTCTCATCCAGCAACTGAAGGTCGCGTGCCTGAGTGGCTGGGTTACAGCTTACATATACAATCTTTGGAGCCTCGGCAAAAAGCAGCACATCTATGACATCCTGATGCATGCCAGCTCTAGGAGGGTCTGTGATGATGACATCAGGTTTGCCATACTGATTAATGAAATCCTGTGTCAGCATATCCTTCATATCACCTGCAAAGAACAGAGTATTCTTAATGCCATTGATCTCTGAATTCACCTTGGCATCTTCAATGGCTTCTGGTACGTATTCAATACCAATAACCTGACGGGCCTTACGACTCACGAAATTCGCAATGGTACCCGTTCCAGTATAGAGGTCGTACACCAGTTCATCACCAGTAAGACCAGCAAAATTACGTGCTACCTTGTACAGTTCATAAGCCTGGTCTGTGTTGGTCTGATAGAACGACTTAGGTCCCACCTTGAACTTCAAGCCTTCCATTTCCTCAAAGATATGATCCTTGCCCTTGAAGGTAACCACAGGAAGATCATTGATGGTATCATTACACTTCTGGTTATTTACATACAGTAAAGAAGTGATTTGTGGGAACTTATCAGCCACAAACTGGAGTAATGCTTCAGCCTGTGCCTGCTCTGCATCGTTCTCAATGCGGAACTGGAGCAACACCATCAAGTCCTCTATATTTGAGGTTCTGATCATCATGTTACGCAACAAACCCTGATTGGTTCTCAGGTTATAGAACACCAAGTCGTGCTCAAAAGCATAATCACGGATAGCATTGCGGATTTCATTGCTCAGCTCACTCTGAAGCCAGCACTTCTCAATAGGAAGCACCTTATCAAACGCATTAGGGATATGGAATCCCACACCGTTCATGTTGTCGTACTGGGTTCCCGCCTTAACCTGCTCCTCGGTGAGCCAGCGCTTGTTACTAAAAGTAAACTCAAGCTTGTTACGGTAAAAGACGGTCTTGGCAGAACCAAGGATTGGGGTAATCTCAGGAAGTTCAATCTTTCCAATGCGAGTCAGATTATCCACAATCTGCTTCTGCTTGTACTTAATCTGCTCCTCGTATGGTAACACCTGCCACTTGCATCCTCCACAAACGCCATAGTGCTCACAGAACGCTTCACAGCGTTTTGGGGAATATTCGTGGAACTTTACAGCTACAGCCTCTGCATAGCTGTGCTTCTTTCGCTTGATCTGGAGATCCACCACATCACCAGGAACCACATATGGCACAAACACCACCATCTCGTTCACACGAGCCAGTGCCTTACCTTCAGCAGCAACATCTGTGATGAGAACCTTCTCCAAAAGTGGCAGTTCTTTCTTCTTTCTAGACATATATCTTATAAAATCTTTCCTTAATTTATAATAAAGCGGTGCAAAGGTAAGGATTTTTAGTCAATTTATGGATAAACTTTTGTATCTTTGCACGAAAATTAATAAAAAAGTAGATTATGGCCAAAGAAAAAATCATACTTACCGGCGACAGACCTACCGGTAAGCTCCATTTAGGACATTATGTAGGTTCACTCCGCAGACGCGTAGAGTTACAGAACTCAGGTGAATACGACAAGATTTTCATCATGATTGCCGATGCACAGGCACTTACTGATAACGCAGATAACCCAGAGAAGATTCGTCAGAACGTCATGAATGTGGCACTGGACTATCTTTCATGCGGCATTGACCCTGCCAAGACCAATATATTCATCCAGAGTGCTGTAACAGAATTGACAGAGTTGGCATTCTATTACATGAATCTGGTAAGTGTGCAGCGCTTACAGCGTAACCCTACCGTAAAGACTGAGCTGGAAATGCGTAAGTTTGAAGGTGGCACTCCTACCGGTTTCTTCTGCTACCCAGTCTCTCAGGCTGCAGACATCACCTTGTTCAAGGCTACTACCGTGCCTGTGGGCGAAGACCAGAAGCCTATGCTGGAGCTCACCAATGAGATTGTCCGCCGCTTCAACAACACTTACGGCGAATTGTTGGTTGAGCCTTCTATCCTCCTTCCTGACAATGCGGCTTGTCTCCGCTTGCCTGGTACCGATGGAAAGGCCAAGATGAGCAAATCCTTGGGCAACTGTATCTACCTGTCTGACACCCCTAAGGAACTGAAGAAGAAGGTAAATTCCATGTTCACTGATCCACTTCACCTGAACATTGAGGACCCAGGACACCTGCAGGGCGTCTACACCGATGCCGAGGGTAATGAGGTGCACTACCAGAATACTGTATTCACTTACCTGGATGCATTCTGCGAGGATGCAGACTTCGAGAAGTTCTTGCCAGACTACAAGAATCTGGATGAGCTGAAGGAGCACTACCAGCGTGGTGGCTTGGGCGATGGAACCTGCAAGAAATTCCTCTTGAACATCCTGAACGACCGTCTGGAGCCTATTCGCCAGCGCCGTGCAGAACTGGAGAAGAACATTCCTGCCGTATATGAAATCCTGAAGAAGGGAACCGAGGAGGCTCGCCGTGTAGGCCAGCAGACCTTGGCAGAAGTACGTCACGCCATGCGCATCGACTATTTCGAGGATCCTACCTTCATCGATGAGCAGGTGAAGAAATTCCAGGCATAAAAAATAACGCCAAATAGAAATCCCCGTTCCAGAAATTCTGAAACGGGGATTTTTCATATCCTCATTAGAAATATCACTTCACGGTAACCTTCTCTGCCAAGCCCTTGCACTTGTTGCGGAGCTCTACCTGATCTGCATCCAGGGAATCCCAGCAAACCACAACACCCATACGGCGACCTACATGAGCCACTGGCTTACCAAAGATGCGGAGGTAAGTGCGTTCTGCAGCACAAACATCCTCCAAACCATCGTAATCAGGCTTGCTGCTCTCTACAGGAGAAAGGATAACTGCACTGGCACCCATACGCTCCTGGGTAATCTCAGGGATAGGCAAACCTAACACGGCTCTGCAGTGAAGCTCAAACTCAGACAGGTTCTGTGTTCCAGCTAGAGTTACCATACCCGTATCATGTGGTCTTGGAGACAGTTCACTGAAGATTACGCCTTCCTTCTCGCTCACAAAGAACTCAACACCCCAGATGCCAGCACCTGTCAGGGCAGCAGTAACTTTATCTGCCATAACCTGAGCCTGCTTCAAGTGCTCCTCCTTCATGGCACGAGGCTGGAAGCTCTCACGATAGTCGCCACCCTTCTGCACATGACCAATAGGCGCACAGAACAAAGTAGGTCCATTCTGCTGAGTTACAGTCAGTAAGGTAATCTCATAATCAAATGGGATGAACTGCTCTACAATCACCTCCTTAATATCACCACGCGCACCTTCAGCAGCACACTTCCATGCAGCCTCCAGTTCGGTAGGAGAATCCACCTTGCTCTGTCCGTGGCCAGAAGAAGACATCAATGGCTTCACGATGAATGGATAGCCAATCTCCTCTGCAGCAGCGGTAAACTCCTCAAAGGTAGATGCGTATTTATAGTTGGCAGTCTTCAAGCCCAGCTCAGTATGAGCCAGCTCACGGATAGCCTTACGGTTCATGGTAAAGTTCACGGCACGAGCACTTGGCACCACCTGGATACCCATCTGCTCACACTCGTAGAGCTTCTCGGTACGGATAGCCTCAATCTCTGGCACAATCACGTCTGGCTGATGTTTCTTTACCGCAGCCATCAACGCATCGCCATCCAGCATGCTGAACACTTCGCACTCATCAGCTACCTGCATGGCTGGTGCACCAGCGTAGGCATCACAAGCCACTACATACTGGCCTTTGCGCTTACATGCAATTACAAACTCTTTACCTAATTCGCCGGAACCCAGCAAGAGAATTTTCTTCATAAATCTTAATGCTATTATAATTTTTTGCAAAAGTAGGTAAAAAAATAAACTCCGGCAAAAAACCGGAGTTATATTTTTATTGATGCTGCTCTCTCAGCAAGTCGTTTACAGTCTTAACTGGGTTGAAGGTGCTCAATGGAACCTCTACGAAAACGGTGCTCCAGTTGCTCATGGCACCATTCCACAGACCAGGAAGCTCCAATGCCTTCAGCTCCTTACCGCTCTTACTCTTGTAAGAGATGAAGCCTGTAGCCTTGTCCACATAGTCCACCAGGTTGAACTTCTCGCCCTTATAGTTCTTCACAGCGCAAACCAAATCTACTGGGTTGAAGTGTGAACCGTTCTCAAACATAGCCTTCTTAGCAGGATCCTTCACGTCAATCTGGCTGCTCTCCAGAATCTGCAGTGAGATAGTGCCATCTGGGTTATATGCGCGGAATGGGCCACCGCCAGGCTCGCCTACGTTCTTAACCACGCCAGCCACACGCATTGGACGGTTCAGCTTATTCTTCAGGTAGATTACCAGGTCTGCATCCTCCAGCTCCTTCAGCTTAGGGTTACGGGTGCAAAGGTCGTGCTGTACAAAGTTGACGATCTCCAGAACCTGCTCGTGAGTGTACTTGCCGGTCTCCAGCAGCTCCAGGTACTCAAATGCCTTCTTCTGCAGGGTTACCAGGACACCTGCGATAACCTTCTTGAAGGTAACGGTATCACCCTTCAGACGGTCTGGAACCACGTTGTCGATGTTCTTTACGAATACCACGTCTGCATCCAGGTCATTCAGGTTCTCAATCAATGCACCGTGACCACCTGGGCGGAACAGCAGCTTGCCGTTGTCATAGAATGGCTGGTTGTCCATAGTAGCTGCTACGGTATCGGTACTTGGCTTCTGCTCAGAGAATGATACATGATAGGTAGTGCCGAACTTAGCTGCATACTCTGCTACCTTCTCCTCTACCAGCTTCTCGAACAGTGCGCGATGCTCTGGAGATACAGTGAAGTGTACGTTTACGTCGCCAGTCTTGCCAGCTGCATACAGAGAGCCCTCTACCAGGTGCTCCTCCAGAGGAGTGCGTGAGCCGTTCTCATACTTGTGGAACTTCAGCAAGCCCTTTGGAAGCTGGCCATAGTTCAAGCCTGCGCCTTCCAGCAGGTTGGCTACCACTGCCTTGAAGTTGCCTTCTGCTACCAGTGCATCGATACCCTTGCCCTGGTTCTTTACGCAAGCTGCATCCAGATCTGCAAAGAATGCGAAATCATGCACCTTGTCAAAGAACTTCTTCTCGAAATCTGTGGTAGGAACATCGTACTCTGCACCCAAGAACTCAAACATGTTCTTGAACATACGGCTAGCTGCACCTGAAGCAGGTACAAACTTCACGATGGTCTTGTCGCCCTGCTTGTAAGCATCCCAAGCCTCCAGATAAGCCTTAGTCTGAGCTTCATCTACTGCCAGGATACCGTTCTCCAGAGAAGCGGCGCCATCTAATTCCAAAAATGGGAAACCAGTCTCAAAATTCTTCAACTGCTCAGCCAGCTTTTCCTCAGAAATGCCTTTCTTGGCCAAGAGTTCTTTGTCTTGTTGTGTCAACATATCAGGTTAAATTTATAGTGTTTATTTGAATCCTGTTTAAAATATGTACAAAAATAGTTTTTTTTCTCGTAAAACCCAAAGAAATACCGAAAATTTGTGTAATTTTGGGAACAAAACCGAACGAATATGAGCCCCATCACAATCTTTTCCCCAGAGGAGAAAAAGGAAATAGCACGACTGTATAAGGAAATCAAGAGCCTTTCCGGAAACTCTTTGCATGAGGGAGACTATTCTAAGATAAAGAAGATCATTACCGAGGCTACGGAGAACAATTCCATTGAGCGCGATGTCTTTGGATTGAACCCGGTCGTTTTCGATATGCAGACGGCCATCATCGTGGCTAAGGAGATTGGTCTCATGCGTCCGGGTATCCTGAGCATCATGCTGCACAAGCTGGTGAAATCAGGTTTTTTGCCAGTGGAGAAGGTAAAGGAGCTCTTCGGAGAGGACGTGAGTAACATCATCCGGGGTCTTATCCGTATTTCTGAGCTGTATTCCAAGAACCCTACCATAGAGAGCGAGAACTTCCGCGACCTGCTGCTGTCTTTCGCAGAGGACATGCGCGTGGTGCTCATCATGATTGCAGACCGCGTGAACCTGATGCGTCAGATCAAGGATGCGGAGAACGACGATGCCCGCCGTGAAGTGAGCAATGAGGCGGCTTACCTCTATGCCCCACTGGCGCACAAGCTGGGTCTCTACAAGCTGAAATCAGAGCTGGAGGACCTGTCGCTCAAGTATCTGGAGCACGACGCGTACTACCACATCAAGGAGAAACTGAACGCCACAAAGTCTGCCAGAGATAAGTATATTGCTGATTTCATCGGACCTATTGAGGAAAAGCTGAAGGCTGCGGGACTGAAATTCCACATGAAGGGACGTACCAAGAGCATCCATTCCATCTACCAGAAGATGAAGAAGCAGAAGACTACCTTCGAGGGTGTCTATGACTTGTTTGCCATCCGTGTCATCCTGGAGTCGGAGCCTCAGAAAGAGAAACCGGACTGCTGGATGGTGTACTCTATCGTAACGGATATGTACCAGCCTAATCCTAAGCGTCTGCGCGACTGGCTCTCCGTGCCAAAGAGCAATGGCTATGAGTCTCTGCATATCACCGTACTGGGCCCTCAGAAAAAATGGGTGGAGGTACAGATCCGTACCGAGCGCATGGATGAGATTGCAGAGCGAGGCCTGGCTGCACACTGGAGATATAAAGGTGTGAAGAGTGAGGCGGGTCTGGACGACTGGCTGAACAGCATCCGCAGGGCCTTGGAGAACACGGATTCCCGCGAGATGATGGATCAGTTCAAGATGGACTTGTACGAGGACGAGGTATTTGTCTTCACCCCTAAGGGTGACTTGTACAAGCTGGCTAAGGGCGCTACCGTACTGGATTTTGCCTACCATATCCACACCCGTGTGGGAGACCGTTGCGTGGGTGCCAAGATTAATGGAAAGAGTGTGCCTATCCGCGAGAAGCTGAGCAGTGGAGACCAGGTGGAAATCCTGACCTCGAACGTGCAGAAGCCTAAGCGCGACTGGCTGAACGTGGTGGTTACCAGCCGTGCAAAAGCCAAGATCCGCCAGAGCCTCAAGGAACTGGAGGCTTCACAGAACGTCTTTGCCCGTGAGACCCTGGAGCGCAAGTTCAAGAACCGCAAGGTAGAGATGGAAGAGGCTGTCATGGCCAAGCTCGTGAAGAAGATGGGCTATAAGGTCATTGGCGACTTCTACAACGATATTGTGAACGATGTCATTGATATCAATGATATCCTGGATAATTACATTGAGCTGCAGAAGGCTGAGCATGGAGAATTGGATACGGCTCCTGCACAGACAGCACAGAACTTTGAGCTTCGCGATGAGGATATCCGCACGCATGCCAACAGCGACGTGCTGGTAATCAGCGACAACCTGAAGGGCGTGGACTTCTCCCTGGCTAAATGCTGTAACCCTATCTATGGCGATGACATCTTTGGATTCGTGACAGTCTCCGGAGGTTTCAAGATCCATAAGTGCAACTGTACCAATGCACCTGAGCTCTACCGCCGCTTTGGCTACCGTATCGTAAAGGCCAAATGGGCTGGCAAGGGCGGCTCACAGTACCAGAGTACCCTGCACATTGTGGGAAATGATGACATCGGTATCGTGAATAACATCACCTCCATCATCATGAAAGAGCCAAACTGTACGCTCAGGACCATCTCCATCGACAGTAACGATGGCATGTTCGGTGGAACCCTTACCGTCATGGTTGACGATAACCGCAAGCTGGAGCAGCTCATCAAGAAGCTTAAGACCGTGAAGGGTGTCTTGAACATTACCCGAAACTAAAAAACCTAAATCATATGAAAAGAACTACGATGAACACACTGAAACTGGGCATGGGCCTGGCTTTCTCTGGCTTTTTCTGTGCCTGCAGTGAGCCTGTTACCGCACCAGAGCCTATTGGGCCTCTCCCATCCGAAGCACAGGTGGAGTGGCAGAAAATGGAGACTTATGCTTTCATTCACTTTGGCTTGAACACATTTGCCGATCGTGAATGGGGCTATGGAGATACAGAGCTGTCTGTCTTCAATCCATCAAACCTGGATTGTGAGCAGTGGGCCAAGACCTTGAAGGAGGCTGGCATGACAGGTATCGTGCTTACCGCCAAGCATCACGATGGCTTCTGTCTCTGGCAGACGGACCTTACGGAGTATAGCATCAAGAATACCCCATATAAGGATGGTAAGGGTGATATCGTGGCTGAGCTGAAGGCTGCCTGCGATAAGTACGGACTGAAATTTGGCCTGTACCTCTCTCCATGGGATAGAAATGCTGCCACTTATGGCACTCCTGAATACGTGGAGTACTACAACCAGCAGCTGGAGGAGCTGACTACCAAGTTTGGAAACCTGTTTGAGTTCTGGCTCGATGGTGCAAATGGTGGTGATGGCTATTACGGTGGAGCACGTGAGACCCGCCAGATTGACCGTAGGACCTACTATAACTTCCCTAACCTCTTTGCACATATCCTGAAGAATCAGCCTAATGCCATTATCTTCTCCGACGGAGGCCCTGGCTGTAGATGGGTGGGCAACGAGCGTGGATTTGCCAGTGCTACCAACTGGGCCTTCCTGCGTGGTGACGAGGTTTACCCAGGCTATCCAGACTACCCTACGCTCCAGTACGGACATGAGGATGGTACCGCGTGGATTCCTGCAGAGTGCGACGTGTCTATCCGTCCGGGATGGTTCTTCCATGAGACCGAGGATGATAAGGTAAAGACTGCTGAGCAGCTGGTGGACTTATATTATAATAATGTAGGCCATAACGCTAACTTCATCCTGAACTTCCCTGTGGATAAGACCGGACGCATTGCCAAGACGGACTCTGTAAACGCCGTGACTTTCCGCCAGATCCTGAATAAGGAGCTGAGCACAGACCTCTTGAAGGGTGTGAAGGCTAAGGTTTCCAATGAGCGTGGAGGCGACTTTAAGGCTGCTGCTCTCACCGACGATAATTTCGATACATATTTTGCTACAAAAGACGATGTTACATCGGTTAGCATAGAGTTTAGCTTGAACTCAGTACAGAAGGTAAATCGCATGATGCTCCAGGAGTATATCCCACTGGGACAGCGTGTGAAAGCCTTTACCGTGGAATATAAGAACGGCAGTGAATGGGTTCCTGTAACGCTGAACGAGGAGACCACTACCATTGGCTATAAGCGCTTGCTTCGCTTCCCTACCGTGGAGACCGACGGCTTGCGCATCACCATTATCGATGCCCGCGCTTGCGTTTGCCTGAGCACCATCAGCGCCTTCTACGGTGGCGATGGCAGCGACGTACAGTTTGTGGATAAAGGCGATGAGTTCGACAGTGTGGAGTTTGAGCTTACCGCACAGCAGGACCAGTTCATCCTGGACATGAAGCAGCAGCGCACAGCCAACAAGCTGCACTACCTTCCAGCTAAGGATGAGAAGGGCCTTATCGCAGCCTATGAGCTGTATGCCGGTGAAACCCCTGAAACCGCTACCAAGCTAATTGCAAAGGGCGAATTTTCTAACATTGAGCATAACCCTATCCTGCAGACCTTGCGCTTTGCTCCAACCCGTGCCAAAGTCCTGGTGCTGAAAGCCACCAAGATGGTTCACGAGGGCGAGGAAGTAAAGGCCGAGCGCTTAGGAATTGAAGAATTTTAAAACATGGAATTTATCTTTGAACATGAAATGAAGGTGCGCGACTATGAGTGCGACTTGCAGGGCATTGTGAATAATGCCAACTATCAGCACTACATAGAGCACACCCGTCATGAATATCTCAGCAGCCGCAACATCAGCTTCGCCAAGTTGCACGACGACGGCATCGATGCCGTAGTAGCCCGCATCACCATGTCCTTCAAGGTGCCCTTGAAGAGTGGCGATGAGTTCATCAGCAAGCTAGCTGTTCAGAAAGAAGGCATCAAGTATGTGTTCTACCAGAACATCTACCGCAAGAGTGACATGAAGCTGGTACTCAAGGCCGTAGTGGATACCGTAACCCTCATCAACGGCCGTCTGGGCACCTGTGAGATATTAGACGCCATCTGCCAATAAGCCATGAAAGACCCTTTATACCTGATTCTTACTGCCGTGCTGGCACTGAACGTCGTGACATTTATCGTGTACGGCGTGGACAAGCTGAAAGCCAAGAAGCACTGGTGGCGCATTCCAGAGGCCACCCTCCTGCTGTTAGCCGCTCTCGGTGGCAGCATTGGCGCATGGGCAGGCATGAAGGTGTGGCATCATAAGACACAGCACCTGAAGTTTAAGTATGGCGTTCCCGCTATATTTATCCTTCAAGTGCTGCTTCTGCTTTATTTCTTTTTCAAATAGCCTTAATCTCGCTGCAGTTCAGCCAGGAACCAGCCTAACACCAGCGTAAGGAGAGCTCCACAAGCTGGAGTCACGTACCAGGCATCCCAGTTCAGCCAAGGGAAGACAGAAACCAAGAACTCCTGTAATTCCTTCTTGTAAACCAATACCGCAGCCAGTGCCGGAAGCACCACGGCCAATGGTGAAAGGAGCAGTTCTTTCAGCACGTCTGCAAACGTCCTTTTCCGCCGTTGCGGAGCCAGACGCTTCTGGTGCTCAATGCGTTCCAGCAGGCGCTCCTCAAAATCAATCTCCCCTTTAGGCTCCGGGCAAGACTGCTGAAGTAGTTGTGAGAGTGTATCTTTATCTTTTTTCATCGTAAATCAATTCTTTTAGGGATGGATGTTTCCGTAATTTCTCGCGTCCGCGGCTCAGGCAACTCTTGATGGTCCCCGGAGAGAAGCTCGTGATATGCTCTATCTCCTTGATGCTCAGCTCCTGCATATAGAACAGCACCATGCACATGCGCTCATTCTCCGGAAGCTGTGCCAGGGCCAGTTGGATAATCCTGCTCCGCTCCTCTATCTGCAAGTCCTCACTGGCATCGGCAGCAAGCTGAGTGTCCGGCAGGTTCTCATCCGGTGCCACCGCCACGTTAGCGTTCGTTCGGGTGTAATCCAGGAACACCCTGTAGGCTATCCGGTGCAGCCACGTAGAGAAGTTTGTGAACTGCTGGAGCTCATCCATGTGCCTCCACACCTTTATGAAAGTCTCCTGCGCCAGGTCGTCACTGTCGTCCTGGTTCCCGCTTGTCAGCATCAGGAAGAACCGCAGGATTCGCTTGTGGTATCTCCGCACCAGGTTGGCAAAAGCCTTCTCATCACCTAAAAGCTTGCAGCGTGCTATCCACGCCTGTTCTTCCAGGTTACTGAGCATTTTCCTGATCCTTTACGTTCTGATTTGTATGAGTAGCAACTACATATCTGAACACAGCCTGCAGCAAGAGCACGATACCCACGGCAGCACCAGCGCCAAAGAACACGCCCTCATTGAGGCTCGCGGCTGCTATGAGACCTACCAATGCAAAGGCGATACCCCACAACATGCGGTTCATGCAATAGCTCAGATCATTAGAGTTTAACGTCTTGCCATTACCTCCAATGACATTCAGGTTGAATTTAGGCTGAAGCAGCTCCAAGACCTCAGGCTGCACGTGCACCCCGGAGCGAGCCAAGTCCAGCAGCTGGTCCTGTACATTATGCTTACGCTTGATATATTGCAAGTAGAGCGCAACCAGCACGCCAGGGAACAAGAAATTAAAGATCATGGCCAGCAAGAAATTCTTGATTTTGCTCATTGCTCTTTCACTTTCATATTGTTCCTCCATCTTTTCTTTATGTGCATATTCCATCTCCTGCTCCTTTGCCTTTGCCTCATGCTGCATCTTCTGCAGCTCATACTCATTCTGCAGTTTCATCTTATACGCCTCCACCTGATACGCATTCGTAAACTGCGCTATATCCGTAGGAACAGCCAGGGAATCCACGCTTGCCACTGTAACCTTCTCGTCCTCAGTAGGTTCAGCAAAACCAGGTGTAGCATAAGCACCAAACAGGGCTGCTACAGCCACCAATCTCAAAAATCCAGTCTTTTTCATGTCTTCAAATTTTAAGTCCTTTTCCCTATAGACGCAACTCAAGAGAAAAAGGTTGCAAAAAATCTCATTTTTATTTTCAAATGCAAAAATACCTCTTTTATTTTTAAAACACCTCATAGCTCTAGAAGAAGTTTTTCAAGAAAAATTTGCATATTCCATTGGAAATGTCTAATTTTGCACTCGCTTTTGGGGAAAAGCGACAAAGGATGGTCCGGTAGCTCAGCTGGATAGAGCAACAGCCTTCTAAGCTGTGGGTCT
>JAUNHZ010000017.1 GCA_030523705.1 Bacteroidales bacterium | reverse complement strand
ACTCTTCGGCTTCAAAGAGTCCTTTTGAAGTTTACTTGCGGATTTGAGGAATATTTGTGTTTTTGAAACATTCTTGTTGATTTTTTTCCCAGTTTCTTTTTTTCTTTCTATCTTTGCGAAAATAATATTGAGTGATATTGAATAAAGAATTAGAAAATGCAACCACTCTCTCAAAAGGAAACATTGTTTAAAGGAGTTGTAATCTTCTCCGATTTAATCTTTTTGCTGCTGGCATTGACTGTGCTGAGCTTGACCTCAGTCTTTGAGCGGTTGAATGCAGTGGACTTGGAGATTGTGTCCTTGGTGTACGTCTGTTCCTTTCTTTTGTCAGTGGTTCTTCTTCCTCCTGTGGCTCACATGCGTGCTGCCCGTTCCGAGGTTGTCGTGGGTAAAGCCTTCCAGACCACCCTCAGCATTATGGTGCTGTTCTTGTTGGCCTTGTTCTATTTTGGCGGTCTGAAGTTCCGGATAGGTTTCTTGTTCTTGCTGTTTTTCGCCACTTTTACGGCCCTGTTTGTTTCCCGTCTGTTGTGTAGAGAGGCATTCAAGGTGTTGCGACGTGTAGGACGTGATAACCGTAATGTGGTGCTTGTGGGCACGTCTCTTAACCTGGTGGAGCTGTTCGAAGGTATGTGCAGTGATCCTACCACCGGTTATCGTCTTATCGGTTATTTCAATGATACAGAAAGCCTTAACTTTGGTGGAAACTTACCATATTTAGGCACTATCAATGATATCCTTTCTTATTTGGAATCCAATCAAGTGGATCAGTTGTATTGCGCCCTTCCTTCGGCGCGTGCCGATGAAATCCGTCTCATTATCAACTATTGTGAGAATCACCTGGTCCGTTTCTATTCTGTGCCTAACGTACGTAACTACTTGCACAGACAGATGTCCTTGGATTTTGTGAACGATGTGCCTGTGCTCTCTATCCGTGAGGAACCGCTGCGTGAACCTTTGAACCGTTTCGTGAAGCGTTCATTTGATATCTTGGTGTCACTGACCTTCCTTTGCACCCTGTTCATTCCAATTTGTCTGGTGGTGGGTATTATCATTAAGATCAGTTCTCCTGGACCTATTTTCTTCAGGCAGAAGAGAAACGGATTGAACAACAAGGAGTTTACTTGCTACAAGTTCCGCTCTATGCATGTGAACGACATGGCCGATGAGCTGCAGGCTACAGAGAATGATCCTCGTAAGTTCAAGTTTGGTGATTTCATGCGCCGTATGAATATCGATGAACTGCCTCAGTTCTTCAATGTGCTGATAGGCGATATGAGTCTGGTTGGACCTCGTCCACACATGCTCAAGCATACCGAGGAGTACAGTGCCTTGATTAATCGCTATATGGTCCGACATTTTGCCAAGCCGGGCATTACCGGATGGGCTCAGGTTCGCGGCTTGCGCGGAGAGACCAAGGAACTCTGGCAGATGGAGGAACGCATCAAAAGGGATATCTGGTATGTAGAGAACTGGACATTCTGGCTTGACATGCGCATTCTTTACCTCACCGTGAAGAACATGCTGTTACACGACAAAAACGCATATTAACCTAAAAAATATAGGCAGGCTCTGTGGTCTGCCATTTCCCGTCTTATGAAGAAATTCTTGAAATATGGCACACCAGTTGTAGTGGTGCTTTTGTTGGTAGTTCTGGCCTTTGCGGGGAACTATATGCTGAAATTCTCGTTGACTCCCTATGATGGGGAACGTACCTTCAATGAGGAGGAAGTGTATGCGGAACTCTATGAGGACTATCCGTTCATGGAGGAATGGGTGGACAGCATGAAGACAGAAGGCGCACTGAAAGATACCACCATCGTAAACCGCGATGGCGATAAGTTGCATGGCTATTTCTTTGCAGCTCCTCAGGCTACCGACAAGACCGTAGTGGTGGTGCACGGCTATAAGGATTGCGCCATAGAGTTCTTCTTCCTGGGACGCATGTATAACCACGACCTGAACTTTAACGTGCTCATGCCAGACCTGTATTATCACGGCTATAGCGAGGGTAAGGCCGTGCAGATGGGATGGAAGGACCGTCTGGACGTGCTCCAGTGGATGGATGTGGCTGCACAGCTTTTCCCTGGTACCAAGATGATGGTGCACGGCGTGTCCATGGGAGCGGCTACCACCATGAATGTGTCTGGAGAGGAACTGGAGGATTACGTGAAATGCTTCATAGAGGACTGCGGCTACACCAGCGTGTGGGATGAGTTCAAGAAAGAGCTGAAGGAACAGTTTGGGCTCCCAGCCTTCCCACTTATGCATGTGGCAAGCATGGTCTGCAAGTGGAAGTACGGATGGAGTTTCCAGGAGGCAGCCCCACTCAAGCAGGTGACCAAGTGTAAATTGCCTATGCTCTTCATCCATGGTGATGCAGATACGTTTGTGCCTACCTGGATGGTTTATCCTCTTTATGAGGCCAAGCCTGAACCCAAGGAAATCTGGATTACGGCTGGTGTAAAGCATGCAGAGTCCTATCACGATTACCCTGTGGAGTATACCCAGAAAGTACGTGAGTTTACTGCTAAATATATGAAATAAGAGATAATGAGTATATTCGATAAGATTTTTAAGTCAAAGGATGAGGGCCTGAAGGTTCAGCCTGCGCAGGAAACGCCGCAGGAACAGGTGCAAGAAGAGCCTGCAGCTGTGTCTCCAGAGGCACCAGCGTCAGAGGAACAGTCGGCAGAGCCAGCGGCAAATGTGGCAGCCAGTTCAGTCCTGCCAGAGTTGCTGCGCAACCTGAACTGCACCTATACGATAGAGAACAGGTCGCATTCCGACTATTATAAGTTTGATTTCCAGGGTGGTCATTTCCGTATCGACGCATCCAAAGGAAGCACGTCCGTCTGGATAGAGTTCCCTGGAATAGTGACCGTAGACGCAGAGCGCCTGAATGTGATCCGCATCTGCTGTAACGAGATGAACTTCAAGGCCCGTTTCTGTAAGTTTGCCTACAGTTTCATCTACGAAAACAACCAGGTGGCGGTGCACATCTTCACCCCTTACAACCTGTATCCTGCTGCCGATGGTACCTATGGCTATTTCGCAGACCTGCTGCAGATGCACTTCGATATGGCGCGAGATTTCAGGCAGACCTTTGAGGATGCCCTGAAAAAAGCAGAGAACCAACTCCCGACGGACCTGGAGATGGAGAACCTGCGGAACACACATTTCCTGTCCATGCTCAGTGAGCAGGAACTCAGCCATCAGGATAAGCCTGAAGGGTGGAGAGCCACAGCGGAGAATCCCCTCACGATGGGTTATGTGATAGATTTCTTCTATAACGAGGGTGCCAATTTTACCTCCATGATGGTCATTACCGACCATGTGTCAGTGATCAGTGGTGCCGAGGCTGTCCGTGCCTATCACCTCATGGAAGATTTGATAGAAGGCCAGGGAGCCGAGGCCAAGCTCGCTACAGGAGAGGTGGTGCTGGTACTCCGTGGCCAGAATGAAACCCTGACTTTACAGCTTACCGTAAAGGTGGAGACTGCCAGTGCCATTTATTTCCGCGTGAACTTGATGTGCCCAGGCATGCAGACCAATGCCCATAACCAAATGGGTTTGGCTATTCCTGCCCATTCATTCGTGATTGTATATGATAAGGTGTCTGAGGAGAACCACAAGGCTGAGTTTGAGTATATGTGGGAAGATGCCAAGGCTAAACTGAAGGCTAACAAGCTTGATGAACTGAATGAATGTCAGCAGCTCATCTGTGATACCGACAAGCGTAACTTGGCCATAGAACTCTACTGGGGTAGGAAATACTACCATCAAAAGCGTTACTACGAGGCCCTTTACCATCTGGAGCTGATTTACAATCAGATGAATGCCGACTTCCACCATCTGTCCGATGAACTGAAGGAGAAGTTCTATAATATCTGCTTCCTGATTGGCTACAGCTATAACGAGCTTCGTCAGTATGCCAAGGCCTATTTCTACCTGGATATTGTATTTCATCTCAACCGTCTGATAGAGACCACAGAATATGTGAACTGTATGGTAAATGCCAAGGATTTCCGTGCTATCTATATCATTAACACCTTGTTAGAGTCTATCCCTACAGAAGAGGGTGGTGAAGATGAGGAAGAAGACGAGGAAGAAGAGAATGCCCCACAACCAGAGATGGACAAGGGACTTCAGGCCTTCAAGGCTTTCTTGACCCGCCGGAAAGCCTATGTGCTGATAGATTTAGGCTACTGGGATGAGGCCGAGAAACTCTGCAAGGAAATGCTGCAAGACCCGCAGAATGCTGATTTTGCTCTCTCTAAATTGGCCTACTTGCAAGGCTTGAAAGAGCAGTCGCCAACGGAAGACAAAGAACCCAAATAAGAGCAACACTTAAATTTTTACTAACATGAAAAAACACGTATTATGGGGGTTGTCCCTGATGTTCATGGCCAGTTGCGCCGGTGGAGGTTCCACTGATCAGGGATTGGTACTGAATGATTTAGGCTATTTTGAGGAACAAGGCGTGAATGTCTTGGTCTTTAGTAACCAATTCAATGGTGGTTTTAACGATGAGAAGAACTCGGGCATTGAGTTGATTCATCACGGTGTGCGTACGGCACAGGGTGGTGCTGTTCGCTTGAACAATGCCCCAGAGCAGTGGGACTTGGTACCTAAGACCGTGGAGCGTGTAGTAAGCAAGGACAGTAATTCCATCTCCGTGACCATGCGTTACGATGAGTACGACTTCGATTCTAAGGTCATCGTTACCGGTGAGGGCAAGCAGGTGCGCATCGATGTCTATCTGGATAAACCTGTCCCAGAAGCATTGGTTGGTGAGGCAGGTTTCAACCTGGAGTTCCTTCCATCACAGTATTGGCAGAAAACCTATGAGATGGACGGTCGTCTGAACCGTTTCCCTCGCTATGCTGCCAGTGAGACCATTACCCGTCCGAATGCAGAGAAAGCCAAACAGTTCAAGGGGTTCAAGACTTACGATGACCGTGGTACAGATAAATTCGTAGATCCACTCCCTATGGAGAAAGGACATGAGCTTGTCTTGGCATCCGATACCCCTGAGCGTATGGTGAAGGTTACCAGTGAATCAGAACTGATGCTCTTCGATGGCCGTATGCTTGCTCAGAATGGTTGGTATGTGCTTCGCAGCCTTCTGCCTGCAGGAAAGACCGGATTAGTGCTGAGCTGGACCGTAGAGCCACATGCTATCCCAGGTTGGATTAGAGAGCCTAACATCGGTTTCTCTCAGGTGGGTTATCTTCCACAGCAGGATAAGGTAGCTGTGATAGAGCTGGATAAGAACGATAGACCACTGTCTCGCGCATCGCTTATCCGTATCAATAACGATGGTACAGAGGAAAAGGCCTATAGCGGCAATATCCAGGAGTGGGGTCCATACTTTAAGTACAACTATGTCAAGTTTGACTTCTCCTGTGTGACAGAACCTGGTGTCTATTATATTAAATATGGTGAGACCGTGACAAACAACTTCATCATTGGCAATGGTGTGTATGATAAGATTACCGATGCTACCACCGACGTGTGGATTCCTATACACATGAACCACATGACTGTGAATGAAGGTTACCGCATCTGGCACGGTGAGCCATTCAAGGAGGGTTACCTGCAGGCTCCGCCAAGCGATCACTTTGATTTGCACTTCCAGGGTGAGACCACAGATACCAAGTATAAGCCTTATGAATTGATCCCAGGCTTGAACCAGGGTGGCTATTTCGATGCCGGTGACTTTGACATTGAGACCGGTGCCAATATTGGTGTGGTGCAGAACTTGGTGCGTACATGGGAGTTGTTTAAGTCGGACAGAGATGAGACCTTTGTGGATGAACAGTCTCGTTATGTAGATTTGCATCGTCCAGATGGTACTCCTGATATCCTTCAGTATATTGAGCATGGTGTGCTGAATCTGGTAGCGCAGGCAGAGCAGATTGGTCACATGGCCTCTACACTGTCTAACTCTGTACTGGATAACTATCACCACTTAGGTGATGCTGCGGCTATTACTGATGGATTGCATTACGACCGTAGCCTGAAGCCATATCAGAAATCTGCCGATGGCAAGTCTAGTGGTACCCCTGATGATATGTGGGCCTTCACTACTCGCAACCCAGGATTGGATTCCCGTGCTGCTACCATGTTTGCAGCTGCCAGTCGTGCACTGGCCGGTTATAACGATGCACTTGCTGCACGTGCACTGGCACAGTCTAAGCGCCTCATGGCAGAATCTGCAGAACTCATTGCGCAAGCACAGGCTAAGGCCGAAGCCGAAGGACAGACCAACCGTCGCCGTTGGGGCGCTGATTTAGGCACAAGCCTACAGCTCTTTGCCGCTACCGGTGAGCAGCAGTACCTGGATAAGTTTACCAGTCAGATCTGGGATGCCCTGGAGAAGGATGTGAATAGCAATATACAGACTGCGCTTGACGCCATTCCATACTTGGATGAGGCCTATAAGACCAAGCTTCGTCCATACGTGGAGAAATATAAGGAATACATTGTAAGCCTGGAGCAGGACAATCCATATGCGGTGCCAATAGGCTTAGGAAACTGGGCTGGTAGTGGAAATGTAGTCAGCTTCGGTACTACCGTTTGTTTTGCCAACAAGTACTATCCAGACATTGTAGAAGACAAATATGCATTCCGCGCTGCTGATTATCTCTTTGGCTGTCACCCATATCACAACTATTCATTAGTAGCAGCTGTAGGCGCTACCCGCCCAAAGGCTGTATTCTATGGAAACAACCGTGCAGACTTCAGCTTCATTCCTGGAAATGTAGCACCAGGTCTCCTGTTCCGTCAGCCAGACCACTTTGAAAACTACGATGACTGGCCATTCCTTTGGGGACAGAATGAAGGTACCATTGGTGGCAACACTCAGTATGTCATCTTTGGTTCTGCATTTAAGGGTATGATCAACAAGAAATAACTTACTACAGACATAAAGAAACTCCCTGACTGCAATCGCAGTCAGGGAGTTCTTTTTTCTTTTCAGTTTAGTCTTTTGTTAATTTTCTCTTTCTCTTGGCAACGTTTTCGTTAAGCATGAATAAGTCCATTGAACAGCAGGTCTTCTACTATTAGAGAGTCAATTACACCCATTGCCATCTTGCCATGTGCCAAGTTATAGACACGCTGTGGGGAACATGCATGAGTCTCTGCAATCTTCTTGTACAAATCGGCATCTGGTGATTTCTGATACCAACCATAGACTAACCCTAATAAATACTGTGTCATAAGCATTAAGTTTTAATTCGTTTATTATTTCTATTGCAAATATAGGTCATGCGTACATACATGTTGCAATCAAAACATAAAAAATAAAACGGCACTGTGCTTTTTTACTTTTTGACACCTCCAAATTGTAGTTTTGATATTGATTTGCTATTCTGATGGCGTGATTAATATGCTTTTTCCTTCTTTAGCCGGATGACTTCCAGTGGATTTCTAGATGTGATATTGTCCGGCTGTAGCTTTAGCATGCGCTTCATGTCCTCTTGCTGATCCACGGTCCATACAGAAAGTTGGTATCCTGCCTGATGCAACTGCTCGCATAAATCTGGGGTTGCGTAGTGATAGTTGCAGTTTACGCCTATGCTTCCTGTCCGTTTCAGCACAGGGATGATTTCCGTTGCGCTCAGGGGCTTACAGTTCAGGAAATAGGGAATCCCTGGGCAGTCCGTTTTTGCAGCCTCAGTATCTTGTTCCTCTATTCCCGTAAGAAACACGCGCTCTTTCATTCCGGTCTTGAGAATGAGTGCATGTAAGGCGGGTAGGGTAGCAGTCTGCTTTACATCCAGGTTGATCTGTGCATGCGACTGTTCTGCCACCATGCGAAGTACGGTTTCTATATCCGTTCCTTCCTCATTACTTTTGATTTCATCATGTGCCATGGCAATACTTCCATTAGGTCGCATGCGAATGTCAATCTCCAGGATTTCGGCCTGGTGCTCGATGGCCGCCTGCACATACTCCAATGAATTGTCAGGTGTGTTATACGCCCCAGAATGAGCTGTTATGGTCTGGGCTTGAGCAGACAAGGCTGATAAGAAAAGTATGGCCGTAATGAATTTCTTCTTCATAGTATAATAAGGTGTGATATGTATTGTCCGTGTGCAAAAATAGTATTTTAATTTGATAAAAGGAAGAAAAGTTGACGAAAACACCCCATAAACAGAAATCCCGCAAGTCTTTCGACCTACGGGATTTTTCTGGGCGAATAGTCGGGCTCGAACCGACGACATTCAGAACCACAATCTGACGCTCTAACCAACTGAACTATATCCGCCATGTTGGCTTTCCTTAGAAAAGCGATGCAAAGATACGACCTTTTTTTGTATCTTCCAAATTTTTGGGAAAGTTTTTCTAATTATGCCTTATTTATAGAATTCTTTCTTGCCTGCTGAAAGGGTGTTCTTCATGAGAGAACAAATGGTCATGGGACCTACGCCTCCAGGTACAGGAGTGATGTAGGAGCAGAGTGGAGCTACCTCATCGAACTTCACGTCGCCATTCAGGCGGAAACCGCTCTTACGGGTGGCATCAGGCACACGGGTAGTACCTACATCAACAATCACAGCACCTGGCTTCACCATATCGGCAGTCACAAAGTTTGGCTGTCCTAAGGCTGCTATGATGATGTCTGCCTGTCGGCATTCCTCTTTCAAGTTGGTGCTGCGGCTATGACATACCGTTACGGTTGCATCGCCAGGGTAGCGCTTCTGCATCATGAGGTTAGCCATAGGCTTTCCCACGATGTTGCTGCGGCCTAACACCACACATTTCTTGCCACTGGTCTGGATGTTATAATGCTTGAGCAACTCCAGAATGCCGTTAGGGGTAGCGCTGATGTAACAAGGCAGACCAATGTTCATACGACCCACATTGATAGGGTGGAAGCCATCTACGTCCTTGCGGTAGTCAATGGCCTCGATGACCTTCTGCTCAGAGATGTGCTTAGGCAATGGCAGCTGCACGATGAAACCATCTACATCGGCATCTTGATTCAGTTCCTCTACCTTTTGCAGCAACTCCTCTTCTGTGACATCAGCCTCAAAGCGGATGAGTGAGGATTTGAAACCACACTCGGCACAGGCTTTCACCTTAGATGCCACATAGGTTTCAGAGCCACCATCGTGGCCTACTAAGATTGCTGCCAGATGAGGACGCTTGCCTCCAGCAGCTAAAATCTGCTCTACCTCTGCTGCAATCTCTTGCTTAATGGCTGCAGCCGTAGCCTTTCCGTCGAGTAATTCCATGCTTATTTCAGTTTAGGCATGCCTGGCATACCCTTCATCTTAGCCATCTGGCCCATCATGTTCTTCATGCCGCTTCCGGTAACCATCTTCATCATCTTGCGGGTCTGGTCGAACTGCTTGATGAGGCGGTTTACCTCCTGAATGTTGGTGCCGCTACCCTTGGCAATACGGGTACGGCGACTGCTGTTCAGAATCTCTGGGTTGGTACGCTCCTTTGGAGTCATGGAGTTGATGATAGCTTCAATGCTCTTGAAGGCATTGTCGTCTACATCGATATCTTTCAGGGCCTTTCCTACACCAGGAATCATGGCAGCCAGGTCTTTCAGGTTACCCATCTTCTTGATCTGCTGAATCTGAGCGTAGAAATCGTTGAAGTCGAACTGGTTGCGCTGAATCTTCTTCTGCAGGCGCTTAGCCTCTTCCTCATCGTACTGCTCCTGGGCGCGCTCTACCAGAGACACGATATCACCCATACCCAAGATACGGTCGGCCATACGGTCTGGGTGGAACACATCCAGTGCCTCCATCTTTTCACCGGTACCCACAAACTTGATAGGCTTGTTTACTACGGTACGGATAGAGAGGGCTGCACCACCACGGGTATCACCATCAAGCTTGGTAAGTACCACACCGTCAAAATCCAGGCGCTCATTGAACTCCTTGGCGGTGTTCACAGCATCCTGACCGGTCATGGCATCAACCACGAAGAGGGTCTCATCTGGCTGTGTAGCTTCCTTGATAGCAGTGATTTCCTGCATCAGTGCCTCGTCGATAGCCAAACGACCGGCAGTATCCACGATGACGGTATCGAATGCTTTGGCACGAGCCTCCTGGATACCCTCAAGGGCAATAGCTACAGGGTCCTTGCTCTCCAGGTTCATATAGACAGGAATGCCAATCTGCTCACCCAGCACACGCAACTGCTCTACTGCAGCAGGACGGTAAACGTCGCAGGCTACCAGCAATGGCTTCTTGTTTTTCTTGGTCTTGAGCATAAGGCCCAACTTTCCAGAAAGTGTGGTCTTACCGGCACCGTTCAGACCGGCCATCAAGATGACAGAAGGACGACCTGCCTGACCTTTCAGGTTCAGCTCTACAGCCTCGCCACCCATGAGCTGTGCCAGCTCGTCGTGTACAATTTTTACCATCAACTGGCTTGGCTTTACGGCGGTGAGCACGTTCTGACCCAATGCCTTCTGCTTGACGGTATCCGTAAACGACTTGGCAACCTTATAGTTTACATCGGCATCAAGGAGAGCCTTGCGCACGTCCTTGAGTGTCTCTGCTACGTTAATCTCGGTAATCTTACCTTCACCCTTCAAAATTTTGAAGGAACGCTCTAATCTTTCACTTAGATTATCAAACATATGCTATGATTTTTTCAATTTTGGGTGCAAAGATAGCATATTTTTTTCAAACCAGGGCTTTCTCGTACATATTTATAAGGTATAATAAGTGCATGTTAGACGATTATTAGGGCTACTGTATGCATTTTTTAGGTCAGAATGTTAAAAAATGAGAAAAATGTTGTACCTTTGCCGACGTTTTAAACAATAATAACGGATAAAAGATGAAAAAGAGTATTCTATGCGCCTTGATGCTTAGCGTTTCAAGTGCCTCTTTTGCGGGTGGTCTCCTTACAAACACCAACCAAAGTCTCTGGTTCCTGCGTAATCCTGCCCGCGATGGTATGATTGGCATTGATGGTGTATACAGCAACCCTGCTGGTGTCATGTTCATGAACAAGGGTATTCATTTATCTCTGAACTGGCAGGCTGCATTCCAGACTCGTGAAATTAATACAACCTTCCCTTATTTTGCCTTGGGTGCAAAGAATGCAGGTCAGCAGACCAAGTTCTTCAAGGGTGAGGCTAAGGCTCCTGTCATTCCTTCAATTCAGGCAGCCTATAATACAGACCGCTGGAGTTTCCAGTTTGGTTTTGCTGTGACTGGTGGTGGCGGTAAGGCTGAATTTGCAAACGGCCTGGGTTCTTTTGAGAGCGCTGTGGCTGGTGTAGCAGCTACCTTGAAGGGTTCTATGGATCAGATTGCAGCAGCTGGTATTCCTATCAAAACGATTAACGGATATGATATGGACAGTTATCTGCAGGGTAGGCAGTATTATTTCGGTGTGACATTGGGTACTGCTTATAAGGTAAATGAGCACTTGAGTATCTATGGTGGTCTGCGCGCACTGATTGGTTCTGCTGGTTATAAGGCCAAGATTGATAACATTCAGGTGGTAAACAATGAAGGAGCAAAGCAAGATTTGCTGACTTATTTTGGTGGTGTAAGACAGGCTGTCAAAGGAACAGCACAGCAGATTCAGCAGGGTATAGAGCAGGCTGTGATCAAATATGCGGCAGACTATATGGCTCAAGGTATGCCAGAGGCACAGGCTATTGAGAGAGCTAAGGCAGAGCCTGTAGTACAGGGTCTTGTGGCTAAAGGCCAAGCTGTAGAAGGCATCGCTACTCAGCTTCAGGGCCAGGAAGCGTTGTTGGATCAGTATGCTAACGGCGTGAACCTGCAGTCTGACCAGACCGGTTTCGGTATTGCGCCTATCATTGGTATCGACTATAAGACCGGAAATTTCAACTTTGCTGCCAAGTATGAGTTCCGTACTCATATGCGCCTCAAGAACAAGTCTACCGTAAAGGAGGCCAGCTTGATTGAAGCAGTGAACAAGTTCAAGGATGGTTCTTATGTGGAAGAGGATTCTCCAGCTTACCTGACCTTAGGTGCTATGTACGAGTTCCTTCCAGGTGCTCGTCTGAGCGCTGGCTATCATCATTTCTATGACAGACAGTCTGCTAAGTATGGCCAGGCTGAGAAGCTGCTGAAGGGTGGTACAAACGAATATCTGGGTGGCGTTGAGGTTGACGTGACCAAGAAACTGCAGGCTAGTGCAGGTTTCCAGATCACCAAGTACGGTCTGACCGATGCTTTCATGAATGATATGTCTTTCGTTTGCGACTCATGGTCGTTCGGTCTGGGTGTCGGCTACAAGGTTTCTGACAAGGTTATGGTAAATGCCGCTTATTTCCAGACGAACTACGACAAGTACAAAACTGCAGTCGTTGATGGTCTGAGCAATGAGTTCTACCGTACCAACAAGGTGTTTGGTGTGGGTGTGGATTTCTCATTCTAAAGACAGTACAGACATAAAGTAAATGCTCTTCTTGCCTTCTGGCAAGGGGAGCATTTGCTTTTTTCAGAAAAACACCGTACCTTTGCATCCGCAAACAAGCCTTTCGGGGCCGTGTGCTTGAACACCACGTAAAAAACAAGAGAATGAAACAAAATCAAGTATCTGTATCCTTCATGTTGATGGGGATACTGTTCTGCACCTGTCTGGTGGCATCGAACTTATTGGAAACCAAGGTACTGCAGCTGGGACCTGTCTCACTGACCGCTGGTTTCATGGTTTTCCCTGTGTCTTATATCCTGAACGACTGCATCGCAGAGGTCTGGGGCTATCGCAAGGCCCGTCTGATGATTTGGATGGGATTCCTCATGAACTTCTTCGTCGTGGCTTTGGGCTTGCTGGCCGTGGCCCTTCCCGCAGCTGGCTACTGGGCGGAGAACGAGCCTCATTTCAATTTCGTGTTCGGCTTGGCACCACGCATGGCAGTGGCCAGCTTTACAGCTTTCTTGGTGGGCTCCTTCCTGAACGCGTATGTCATGAGCAAGATGAAACTGGCATCTGGTGGAAAGCATTTCTCTGTCCGCGCCATTGTGTCCACGCTGGTGGGAGAGGGAGCAGACTCACTCATCTTTTTCCCGTTGGCATTCGCTGGCCTCATGCCGTTTGGAGAGGTAATCAAGCTCATGCTCATCCAGGTGGTGGCCAAGACCTTGTATGAGGTTGTGGCGCTCCCATTGACCATCCGTGTGGTCAATAAGGTGAAGAAACTGGAAGGGGTAGACGTGTACGACGAGAACATCTCGTATAAGATTTGGAAAATTAAAGATTTATAATACATGGAAGGAAGAGAGAACGAAGGATTGAAATCCTTGGGAAAGAAGACCGAGTACCGTCAGGACTATGCGCCTGAGGTGCTGGAGAGCTTTCAGAACAAACATCCAGAGAATGATTATTGGGTACGTTTCAACTGCCCAGAGTTTACCAGTCTGTGTCCTATTACCGGGCAGCCGGATTTTGCAGAGATTCGCATCAGCTACCTGCCGGACCAGCGTATGGTGGAAAGCAAGAGCTTGAAACTGTATCTGTTCAGTTTCAGAAACCATGGAGATTTCCATGAGGACTGTGTGAACAAGATCATGAAGGACCTGATCAAGCTCATGGATCCTAAATATATAGAGGTGACGGGTATCTTCACGCCGAGAGGAGGCATATCTATCTATCCGTTTGCCAACTATGGCCGTCCGGGTACCAAGTATGAGGAGATGGCAAACTACCGCCTTATGAATCACGACTTGAAGTAAAATAAAAAATCCCTGCCAGATTTTGGCGGGGATTACTTTTATTTCTCTTTTTCCAGTTCGTAAGGAAGGCGGAATGCTGTGTAAAGCTGCAGGAAAACACCTATGGCGAAGAATATCAACCATTCGTTCCGGTGACCGTAGTACAGGTTCACGTAAGGCAGTATCATGCCAAATCCGGAGATGATCAGTGCTATGTCACTGAAAATCTGGATACGGCGGAGTCTGCCAATCACCAGGTTCCGTCCTTCATATCGCTCCAACATCTGGGTACAGCCAAAAAGCAAGGTACCACATAAAAAAAGGATTGGGCATGTGATAGAAGGAAAGAACAAGTGGCCAATGACACCGGCAAGCATAATGCCGCCACCTGCGTTCTGCAGCGACTGCAGGAAAGGACTCAACTTCTTCATTCTCTTATTCTTCAATAATGAATATATCCTCGTTAGCCGCCTTCATGAAATAACGCTCACGAGCCACCTTGCGCATAGCCTCCATGCTGCTGTCCATTTTGTTCAGCTGCTCGGTGTCCTTGTCGTACTGCGCCTTGTTCTTGGCTATCTCACGCTTTAACTCTTTTATGGTACTCTGGTGCTGGATGTGAGCCAGATAACTGTTCTCTCCTACAAAACCAATAAAAAGCACAGCTAGGCCAATAACAATAATGTATCGGTACATGCGCAGAATGGAAAATATACGGCTAATTTTAGACATATTCGATTCTTTTGTTGCAAAGATACATTAAAACCCGCTATTGACAAAAATTTTTTTATAACTTTGCAGAAATTAAAAACCTAACGTATGGCTGAATATATTGTCTCTGCCCGAAAATACCGTCCTACAACCTTTACTTCGGTGGTAGGCCAGGGCGCTCTGACAACCACCCTCATGAATGCCATCCACACAGGAAAACTGGCACACGCTTACCTGTTCTGTGGACCACGAGGTGTGGGAAAGACGACTTGCGCGCGTATTTTCGCCAAAACTATTAACTGTCTGAATCCAACAGCGAACGGGGATGCATGCGAAGAGTGTGAATCTTGCAAGGCGTTCAATGAGCAGCGCTCTTTCAATATCCATGAACTGGATGCCGCCTCTAACAACTCTGTGGATGACATCCGTGGATTGATTGATGAAGTGCGTATTCCACCACAGGTAGGAAAGTATAAGGTATTCATCATTGATGAGGTCCACATGCTTTCTACCCAGGCGTTCAATGCTTTCCTGAAAACTCTGGAAGAACCTCCAAGACATGCCATCTTTATCTTGGCTACTACAGAGAAGCATAAGATTTTGCCAACCATTCTTTCTCGCTGTCAGATTTATGATTTCAACCGCATGTCGGTTGCGGATACCGTCCGCCATTTGCAGTATGTAGCTCAGCAGGAAGGCGTACAGGCAGAGCCTGAAGCTCTGAATGTCATTGCCCAAAAGGCCGATGGTGGCATGCGCGATGCCTTGTCTATCTTTGATCAGGTGGTCAGCTTTACGGGGGGACATCTTACGTACGACCAGGTTATCCAGAACCTGAACGTGCTGGATTATGAATATTATTTTAAGGTAGTGGACTGCTTCCTGCAGAATAAGGTAGCAGAACTCATGCTCCTTTTCAATGATATTTTAAATAAGGGATTCCAAGGCGATCACTTTATTACCGGTCTGGCAAAGCACATGCGCGACCTGATGGTAAGCCGCGATGCCATTACGCTGGATTTGTTGGAAGTGGGAGATTCTGTGAAGCAACGCTATCAGGCACAGGCTGCCCAGTGCAGTCCCAAGTTCCTGTATGCGGCTATGAAGTTGTGTAATGACTGTGACTTAAGTTACCGCGCTAGCAAGAACAAGCGCTTGCTGGTAGAGCTTACACTCATTCAATGTGCACAGCTTACCCAAGCCGATGACAGCGTGTCTGGTGGGCTTCGGCCCACGAAGATCTTAAAACCCCTATTTACGCAGCAACCCGCTGCAGTAGCTGCGCCAGCAGCTGCACCAGCTGTGGGTGTACAGCCTGAGTCCAAGACACAGGTTGCGGCTGCATCTGCCCCTGTGTCTCAGGTGGTAGATAATCCAAATGCAGGAAAGAGTATCCAGGAACTATTAGCAAAAGGACCGGGTAGTTTGGCACAGCGTCCTACCATCAAACTCAAGGGTGGCAAAACTGCGGGAATCTCTATCCGCGAACTCATGAGCGGTGATGCCAAGAAAGAGGAAACTACCAAGAACGATGCCCAGTTGGCTGCCATTCAGCAAGCAGAGAGGCTGCAGCAGATGAATAAGCCGGTGACACAGGATGATATTCGCCTGCGTTGGCTGGAGTTTGTACAGTTGCTCCCACAGGAAGACGCTGCCATGCGTGGGCGTATGGAATCCATGCAGCCACAGCTAATAGGCCCAGAAACCTTTGAGGTTACTGTGGGTAATACGCAGGTGGCACAGGATATGAAGAGCATGAAAGCTCGCATAGAAGAACACATGCGCCAGCGTATAGGTAATTATAAGCTGAACATGAAGATTAGTCTGCTGGCTCAGGAAGAAGTGCTCAAATACCTCACCCCATTGGACCGCTTTAAGGCAATGTGTGAGGAGAACCCAGCCTTGCTGAAACTCAAGGAACGGCTTGGATTACGTATTGTTTCCTGAAATTTTCCCCTAAAAATGCTAAAAATTGGCATAAAGTTTTAATAAAGTTAAAACGGTATAGGTTGAACGGAGAATACTTTGTACATTTGTTTTACGAAAGTTGAAAACACAACCTTTATTGTAAATGAAGAAAACCGTTTATGCATTTTTGGCTTCCGCAGCTTTTTGCTCCTGTGCCAGCCAATATACTATAGAAGGTCAGACTTCAAGTTCTGACATGGAGGGTAAAATGGTCTATCTTAAGACCGTTTCTGCCGATGGTATGACCAGCATTGACTCTTGTGAGATTATCCATGGTAATTTTTCCATGGCGGGTAAGTGTGACACCGTAACCATGGCTGAACTTTTCCTAGACGCCCAGCCTTTGATGCCATTGGTACTGGAGGCAGTGCCACTGGAGGTAAGCATTAATGATACTACGATGAAGGTTTCTGGTACAGAGTTAAATGAAAAACTGTACGATTTCCTTTATAAGAAACTGCACTTGGAAACTCAGGCAGCTGAACTTCCTCGTAAGGAAACCCGCATGATCATGGATGGTAAAGATGAGGCTGAAATCAACTATCTGCTGAACGCCGAGATGCAGCAGCTCACCCAGGATTATGATAAGTTAGTGATGGATTATATCACGGGTAATTTCGATAATATGCTGAGTGTGGGTGTATTCATGATCCATACCCAGAACGGACAGCCTCCAATGATCACTCCTCAGATTGAGGATATCATGAGTAAGGCTTCTTCTACTTTCAAAGAGAATAATTACGTGAAGACGTTCATGCAGGCTGCAGAGCAGAACCAGCGTAACGCCTACGGCAGATAAATCACTTAGTCTTGATGAACTGCAGGAAGAGCACTGTTGATGGCCTTCCGGGATTGCTCTAAAGTAACTCTTACGTCCTCCTGACCTTGACCGGTTGGGAGGATTGGTTTATGTAGGGTTAGGATGAGTTTGTGCCAAGTGACGAAATTAAAGCCTTTGGTGCGTGGAAGGACTTCCCAACTGCCGTCTATGGTCATAGGAACCACTGGTAGCTGAAGCTCATCGGCCAGGGTAAAGGCGCCTTTCTTGAAAATACCCATTTTGCCAGTCTCTGTGCGGCGGCCTTCTGGGAACACCACTAAAGAGGTTCCATTCTGCAGCTATGGTTTGAGCAATCTTCTTGGGACCGGAATGATCTACAAAGATGTGCTTGGCTGCTTCGCAAGCCATACCTATAAACGGCATCTTGCGGAGCTCTTTCTTCATCATCCACTTGAAATTTCGTCCTAGATAGCCATATATTAGAAAGATATCAAAAGAACCTTGATGATTGGCCACAAAGACATACGATGTGGTCTCATCTACGTTTTCCAAACCTCTGACCTCTACTGGGAGCAGGAGAATCCAGCAGAAGAACTTACTCCAGCACCTGCCTGGATAATAGCCCCAAAATGGCGCATTCCCCAAGGTACAGCCTATCACCGTTACTAGTGCGGTAATTACGGTGGCAATAATGAGCAGAGGGGCTGCTATGCAAAACTGATAGATGCGATAGATGAGGGTAATCATATTTTATTCTTTTTATGTCAGTTATAGGTTGGCTAACAGGAAGGGTCTCATTTCTTCCATGTTCATATCTCGTTTTGCGGCGTAGGCTTGAGCTTGGTCTTCGCCAATTTTTCCCACGCTGAAATACCTACTGGCAGGATGTGCCATCATGAGGCCGCTGACAGAGGCATGAGGCTGCATCATGGCATTCTCCGTGAGTGTGATGCCTATCTCTTCACTACGTAGCAAGGGAAGTATCACGCGATTTAGGCTTATGTCTGGCAATGAGGGATATCCTATTGCTGGACGGATGCCCTGGAATTCCTCATTGTTCATCTGTGTAGGAGTGAGCTGCTCATTGGGTGCATATCCCCAAAGGGTAGTCCGCACTTCCTGGTGGAGCTTTTCGGCAGTGGCTTCGGCTAACCTATCGGCTAAAGTTTGTGCCATCAGGTGCTTGTAGCTGTCGTCTGGGAATAGCTGCTCCATCTGTTGGTCGGTAGTGGTGGCAAAGAGTGCTATCACATCAGGCTTTCCATGGCTCTCTGGGCGTATGAAATCACTCAGGCACAGGAAAGGGGGCTGTCCACTCTGCTGGCGTAGTAGGGGAAGAACCGTGACTCCTTGTTCGGTGTAGAGCAGTATGTCATTCTCCTTGCTGTTGCAGGTAAAGATGCGTACATGTCCGTGGGTCTGAATCTTTGCATCTAGTTGGGAAAGAAGGACCGTGGCCTCTTTCCACAGCTTTAATGCCTCGGTCGCTTTTGGCTGATCCTTTAGGGGAAAGGAATGTACCCAGGTGCTCTGGCAACTGCTACAGGCGTGTATTTGGCTAATGGCTGCATAGCATGGTTGGAACCCCCAGGCATGGAAGAAATAGACCCAGTTGATGTATGGGGCTATCTCATGGATATGATAGTGCCGGGTGTGTAACCCAAGTTTTGCAGACATAGTTTTTTTATCTGAAGTGTAAAGGTTGTCCGATGCTTCCTTCTACTATCTGCTGATTGAAGAAGACTTTCTTGCCATTACAGAAGGTTGCTACAACCTTGTTATGATAAGTCTGACCTTCCACCGGACTCCACTTGCATTTGCTCAGGATATCCGCATTTTGCAGCGTCCAGGTAGCTGTAGGGTCCACTAGGACAAGGTCTGCCTGATAGCCTTCTCTGACGAAACCACGCTGCTGAATCTGGAAAAGCTGGGCAGGACGGTGGCAGAGCAAATTCACCACCTGTTCTTTTGAAAGAATGCCATCTTTTGCTAATTCCAGCATAGTCACCAGAGAGAATTGCACCATAGGCATGCCCGAAGCAGCTTTAAGGCAGCCACCTTGTTTATCTGAAAGTAGGTGTGGCGCATGGTCTGTGCCCACCACATCTATCCGTCCATCGGTTAGTGCCTGACGGAGGGCCTTCCGGTCATCTGCTGTTTTTACAGCAGGATTGCACTTAATGCGGGTGCCTAAGGTCTGGTAATCTGCGTCAGTAAAGAACAAATGAGCTACACAAGCCTCGGCTGTAATGCGTTTCTTTGCGCTATAAGGCTCGGCCTGGAATAGTCCTAATTCTTTTGCTGTAGTCAGGTGTGCCACATGTAACCGTGCGCCAGTCTGTTTGGCCAACTGCACAGCCAGAGAGGTGGATTTATAGCAAGCTTCTGTACTGCGGATCTCTGGGTGATGAATGACGTCTGGGTCATCTCCATACAGGGCTTTCAGCTTCTGGGCGTTCTCGTTGATAGTTGGGGTATCCTCGCAGTGGGTCATGATGATCATGTCCTTTGGCGTATTCTCAAAGACCTTGAGTAAGGAGTCTTGCTGATCTACCAGCATGTTACCGGTAGAGGAACCCATGAACAGTTTTACACCCGGAATCTCTGGGTAATCTGCTAATTTAGGCAGAATATCTGTGTTTTCCTGGGTAGCACCCACAAAAAAGGCATAGTTCACCAGACTCTTCTGGGCTGCATCTTGCTGTTTGTTGGCCCAGTCCTGTAGGGTTGTGGTCTGCGGATTGGTGTTTGGCATCTCCAAGTAGCTGGTCACACCACCAGCAGCGGCAGCTCTACTCTCCGTAAACATGTCGGCCTTATGTGTCAAGCCTGGGTCACGGAAATGTACATGGTCGTCTATCACACCCGGAAGTAGCCAGAGGCCTGTGGCATCAATCTTTTCATCGGCATCGCAAGTCTCATTGTCGGGAAGAATACGTGCAATCTGCTCATTCTCAATTAATACCGAGGCTTTCTGAGATACACCTTCGTTGATCAGCAGTGCATGCTCAATCAAAATTGTTGACATAGGCTTAGGCTTTAGGATAGTTACGGAACCAGCTGTCCCATTTTAATTGCATTACACCAAAGACCGCCTCGCCAAAAATGCTGCTGTTCATCTTGCTGGTGCCTAATTCTCTATTTACAAAAATCACAGGGACTTCCTTAATCTTGAAACCACACTTGAAGGTGGTAAACTTCATCTCTATCTGGAAGGCATAACCCTTGAAACGAATCTTATCCAATTCAATGGTTTCCAATACCTTGCGGCTGTAGCATTTGAAGCCAGCCGTGGTATCCTGAATCTTGAGACCGGTCACAATGCGGACATACATGGATGCATAATAGGACATGAGGACTCTGCCCATAGGCCAGTTGACTACATTCACGCCACTTACATAGCGTGAGCCAATGGCTAGGTCATAACCCTCATTTGCACAAGCGTTATACAAGCGAGGTAAGTCGTTTGGATTATGCGAGAAGTCTGCATCCATTTCGAAGATATAATCGTACTCATGCTCAATACCCCACTTGAAGCCTGCTATATAAGCTGTACCCAAGCCCAATTTTCCTGTTCGCTCAATGATGAACAGACGGGTAGGGAACTCTTTCATCAAGTCTTTTACGATAGCCGCAGTGCCATCGGGAGAGCCATCTTCGATGACCAATATGTGAAATTCTTTTTCCAAGCCAAAAACAGCTCGTATGATATTCTCTATGTTCTCCTTTTCGTTATACGTAGGAATAATGACTAAACTATCTGAAGTCTTCATTTCTTCTTTATTTTATACATGCAAAAGTAACAATTAATTTGCAGATAGCAAAAAAATGATTAAGTTTGCACTGAGAAAAAGAAAAATACACAAGAAATGGGAATTGGAAAATGGATAGGGGGTATGATAGGCTGGTTTGCTGCAGGTCCACTGGGCGCGTTGGCCGGTTTTGCTTTAGGCTCCCTTTTTGATACTGATAACATGTTGGAAGAACCCGAACAAGGGTGGAATAAAACACAACGGAAAACGACAGATCCTTATAATACTGGCGAACGAAACGGTTTCTTGTTTTCCATGCTAGTCATGGCATCGTATATCATCAAGGCCGATGGTAAGATCATGCATAGCGAGATGGAGTTTGTCAGGCAGTTTTTGCGCTCTAATTTTGGCGAAGGTGCCATGCAGCAAGGCGACCAGATTCTAAAGAACCTGTTTGAGCAGCGCAAGCAGATGGAGGCACGTAATCCTATGGCTTTCAAGACTACCATACATGATTGTGGCGAGCAGATTGCTAGGAACATGAGTTATGAGCAGCGCTTACAACTGCTCTCGTTCTTAGCTGCCTTGGCTAAAGCCGATGGAACTTTGCGTGATGTGGAAGTTGAGGCCTTGCGCGAAGTGGCACAGTGCATGCACATGTCTGCTCAAGAGGTGGATTCCATGCTGAACTTAGGCGGGAATACCCTGGATCAGGCGTATAAGGTCCTGGAGATTGAGCCTACTGCTACCGATGAGGAGGTCCGCAAGGCTTATCGTGCCATGGCATTGAAGCATCATCCGGACAAAGTGGCTACCTTAGGTGAGGATGTAAAGAAGGCTGCCGAAGAGAAATTCCAAGCAATTAATGCGGCTAAAGAAATGATTTTCAAGGCCCGTGGTATGAAATAACAGAAACTATGATTATACAACTTGTATTTGTTCTTGCTGCCATCATTGTGGGTGCCCGTCTTGGTGGTATTGGCCTGGGTGTGATGGGTGGCGTGGGTGTAGCCATCTTGTGTTTTATCTTTGGCCTCCAACCTACAGCTCCACCTATTGATGTGATGTTGATGATTGCTGCGGTAATCTCTGCTGCTTCCTGTATGCAGGCTGCCGGTGGATTAGACTTGATGGTTCGTATGGCGGAGCGTATCTTGCGTAAGCATCCATCGCACGTGACTATCTTGAGTCCTATAGTTACGTATCTTTTTACGTTCTTGGCTGGTACAGGACATGTGGCTTATAGTGTACTCCCTGTGATTGCAGAGGTTGCCAGAGACAGTAAAATCCGTCCGGAACGTCCATTAGGCATTGCTGTGATTGCGTCACAGCAGGCTATTACTGCAAGTCCTATATCTGCGGCTACAGCAGCGTTGCTTGGCTTGTTGGCTGGTTTCAACGTGACTCTTTTTGATATTCTCGTAATCACAATTCCTGCTACGTTCATTGGTTGTATGGCTGGTGCCATTTGTTCCATGAAGGTAGGTAAGGAACTAGAAGATGATTCTATCTATCTCAAGCGCTTGCAAGAGGGATTGGTGGCTAAGCCACTGCCTAAGCTGGATCTGTCCGAAAGTCTGTTCAAAGGGCAGGAGAAAGCGTTGTGGTCTGTTATTATCTTCTTGCTGACAACCTTGCTGATTGTCATGTTCGGCTCTTTCCCTGAGATGAGACCTCGTTTCATGGTGGGTGAGAATGAGGTGGTTATGGACATGCCTACCTTAATTGAGATGCTCATGCTGGCCGCAGCTGCTATTATTCTGCTGATTACACGTACCGACGGTATTAAGGCCACGAGGGGTTCTGTATTCTCTGCAGGAATGCAAGCTGTGATTGCTATTTTTGGTATTGCCTGGATGGGAGATACCTTTATCAATGGAAATATCACGGAACTCACAGCTAATATCAAGGATTTGGTTACTCAGATGCCTTGGCTATTTGGCTTAGCTTTGTTCTTAATGTCAATTTTGCTGTATAGTCAGGCTGCTACAGTGCGTGCCATCATGCCATTGGGTATAGCCTTAGGCTTGAATCCTTACCTATTGATAGCACTGTTCCCTGCTGTGAATGGATATTTCTTCATTCCAAACTATCCTACTGTGGTAGCAGCTATGAATTTCGACAGTACCGGAACTACTCGCATTGGTAAGTATGTCTTGAATCATTCCTTCATGATGCCGGGACTGGTTGCCACAGTGGTTTCTTTGGTGATAGGCGTAGTAATTGCCCAGGTGTTCTATTAAATTAAGGCTTGAATTTGAACTGAAGCTGCTTCCATCGGGGTTTCTTCTGCTCCTTCCCAGAGTGAGATACGGAGAGCCCGATGAGGCGGATAGGGTGGTTACGGTAGTCTATTTGTTCCATGAGCTCTTTGGCAGCAGGGAGGATATGAGGCATGTCTAAAAATGCCTGAGAATGTGTTATGCTTCTTGTAATTTGTTGGAAATCATTGAACTTTACTTTCAACGTTAGGGTGTTCCCTGTAAAATTGTCTTCGGTAATTCTGCGAATGAGTTCCTCGGCTATATGATAAAGGTGTATGGTCACAGAGGATTTTACAGATAGGTCTTGTAAGAATGTCTGCTCTGTGCCTATGGATTTGCGGACCCAGTTGGTCTCTACTTCCCGGTGGTCTATACCTCGGGCAAAATCATAGAAAATCTGACCAGATTTCCCAAAATGATACTGTAGGAATTCTAAGCGTGCAGCTCGTAGCTGTGCTCCATTCCGTATACCTAGCTCATGCATCTTCTGAGCAGTAACCTTTCCTACTCCCCAAAAGTCTTCTATATCCAGTTGGGAGATGAAGTCCAACGCCCTGTCAGGATGGATGGTGCAAAGCCCATCGGGTTTGCGGTAATCAGATGCCACTTTAGCCAGGAACTTATTGTAGGATACACCCGCAGATGCGGTAAGATGGATTCTTTCCTTTATCTTTTGTTTGATCTCTCTGGCAATATCTACCGCTAATTCTATATGGAACTTGTTTTCTGTTACATCCAGGAACGCCTCATCGCAAGAGATGGGCTCAATTTTATCGGTATATTCGTGAAAAATTTCACGAATTTGTTCTGATATTTGATGATAGTAATCGTGACGCGCGGGTACTAAGATAAGATTAGGGCAGAGCTGCTTGGCTTTTACTACTGACATGGCAGAATGTACCCCGAATTTACGTGCTTCATAATTAGCAGTGGCAACTACACTTCGTTCCGTAGTACCACCCACAGCAACAGGTTTCCCTACCAAGTCGGGGTTATCGCGCATCTCCACAGCGGCAAAGAAACAATCCATGTCGATATGGATGATTTTCCGCATCACACTTTCAGCGTTCTCAGGTAACATTTTTGTTCTGGTGTAATTCTGAAACTCTCTATGGCCTTTTGAATGGTTTTATTGTGTGTCCAGTCTTGCAGCTGCTTCCTCTCTATATAGGGTAATGTGCTGGTATATTGTTTGGCTAGGGCCGTGGCAAAATACCAGGCCACCATCATGCGTACATAATAGTGTGGATGGTCAATCGCTGCTACCCATGCCAGATATTCTTCCTTGAAATCTTCGTCTAGGAAATGGCTCATGAGCATCTCAATGCCAAAACGGATGATGAAAGGCTCATCTGAAGACATCCATCGCTGGATATCCAGAAGCAATGCGGCATGGTTTTTCTGTTTCTTGAAGACTGCAGGGGATAGTAAATCACAGGTCGCCCAGTTGTCTACATAAGGCAGGAAACGGTCAAGTAGGTGAATAACCCTATTGTAGTCCTTCTGGAGAGACAGAATGAATCCATGGAGGTTATACTCATCGTAATAGTCGTGTGGAAGAGTGTCCAGGAAATCCTGGATATGTTCATTCTTTACCAGTTCTTTTGCCAGAGCCCTAAGTGCCGGTGTGCGGACACCAATCACCTTGTCAGTTGAAATGCCCGGAATTAATTTGCATTGGAATTCCTTGTAGGACACATCCTGCAAATCGAAAAGCCGTTTTCTTACAGTTGCTGCAGTGGACATGTTTACTTGACTTTCTTGAGCTTGTTTACGGCTTTTTCCAAGCTTTCTGTAGGCTCTATGATGTTGTAATCTCCCCAGAAATTAGGGTCAGAGAAATACTGCACGGCATCGTAGAAAGATTCACGTTCCCCGAACTTCTCCTTGTTCATAATCTTAGGGCCTTTATAATTCTCTTCCACATCGGTCACCACCATCTCAGAGATACAGGTGTAATTATAGGCAAAGAGACGCTTTTTCCAGTCGCAGTTAAAGCGGAATGTGTTCTTCATGTAGCTGATGCGGCCGTTTTTATAGTTGATGACCGTGCTCAGCTCGCGAGGTCTGAACCGCAGTGCGTTAGGCTTCCTGAACAGCATGTGGCGCGTAGCCTTGGCCTGGTCCCTCATGTCCAGCTGCAGCTCTATGCGGGTGAACGCCAGCGTCTGCTTGTCCAGGTAGACCTTGCCGTAGTACAGTGCCCAAGGCTGCAGTGTGGTAGGGCTGAAGCTGATCACGAACTGCGGCTGGTCATTGATGGTCACAGCCTCCTCCATCTCAAACTTGTAGCAAGGCATATCTGTGCTGTTGAAGATGATATCCTCGTTCTTCACCGCATCCAAGATGATAGGCATGGTAGGTCCGCCCATCACCTTCACGGCCAGGGTATCCTTTCCGCGCTGGCTCATCAGGTGTCTTCCCTGGACCACCTTTACCTTGTCTTGCCCAATACCCATGTTGTATCCAGCCTTATAGGTGCTTAGGATAGCCTCGGACACATCTATGAAGCGGCTTCCTTTCTCTATGGTCTCCCGGTAGAAAGAGGTATGCAGCTCCGTAGTCTGCACGTTGTTCTCCTTTCGCTTGTCCAATGCAGCGCGTATAAGCTTGTCTGCCTGTCCGGAATACACCACCAGCTCCTTCAGCACCATGGTAGACGGAGTCATGGAGATCTTCAGTTCTTCTATGTCCTTGGTCAGCCTGACTTTACTGGTCTTGTAGCCTATGGAGGATAGCTCTATGTACGCTGGCCTGCTCTTGAGCTTCAGGGAAAAGACACCATCCTCATTTGTTATGGTACCTATGTTAGTTCCAGGAACAGAGACAGATACGTCTATCATTTTCTCTCTGGTGAACTGGTCTCTTACCACACCGCTGATGCGGATGAGCAAATCATCTGTGTTATCTTGTGCATGCCCAGAGAGGCAGGACAGTGAGCATAATAAAAGAATCAGAAACTTCTTCATAGCTTTGTATTTTGTTGTTCTGCAAATTTATGAAAAAACTAATTCATAGCCTAATAAAAGTGATTCTTTTTAGACAA